>DASQHL010000114.1:0-2749 GCA_035632115.1 Dehalococcoidia bacterium
CCACCCCTGCAACTCGCGCAGGCATGTGCTGACGCTCGACCGCGCCACCGCAGCGCCTCCGCCGATGCATCGATCGGCAGCGACGTCCGCAGCGTCGCCAGGTCCTTGAAGAGCAGCGCCAGCGCACGGTCCCGTTCCAGCGTCGTCGAGAGCGCCGCCGCCCCGCGCACCGCCACACCCCACGCCCCCGCGTCCGGCGGGATCGCCTCGATGTGCGCGTATTTCGACAGCACCGCCGCCGCCGACTTCGCCCCCCAGCCGGCCAGCCCCGGAAACCCGTCCGCGCTGTCGCCGACGAGCGCCAAATAGTCCGCGATCGACCCCGGCGCCACGCCGAACTTCGCGATCACCCCGTCCTCGTCGATGATCCTGTTGCTCCGCCGATCGAGCTGCACCACGCGCCGCCCCGCGACGCACTGCGCCAGGTCCTTGTCCGGCGTGCAGATCAGCACCTGCTCTGCGTACGCCGCCGCCTGCGACGCCGCGGCCGCCAGCGCGTCGTCCGCCTCGTACTCCACCATCGGCCACACGGCCACGCCCAGCGCCGTCAGCGCCGCCTCCAGGATCGGGAACTGTGCCCGCAGCTCCGGCGCCACGCCCTCGCCCGTCTTGTATCCCGCCCACAGCCCGTTCCGGAACGATTCCACCACGTGGTCCGTCGCCACCCCCACGTGCGTCGCCCCGTCCCGCAGCATCCCCAGCACCGACCACACGACGCCGCGCACTGCCCCCACCTTCGTGCCGTCCGCCCTCCGGTGGCTCGGCACGGCGAAGTAGTGCCGGAACAGCTCGTACGTCCCGTCGATCAGGTGTACCCGCGCCACATCCATTACGCCGCTCCCAATGCGCCGCCCCCGCGCCTCAGCCCCGGCTCACCACGGTGCAACAGCGCCGCGCCCCGATCAACCCCTCCGCCGCGACCACCGACCACCGCCTACCGCCTACTGACCACCGACCACCGCGCCCGCGCTCCCACGGTGTCACGCGCCCCTTTGAGATCGCCGCCCGCCGGGCGTACCCTCGCCCCATGGTCGCGTACTGCGCCCCACCCAGTCGCCGTCCAGAAAGCGCACCACACTGGCCGGCACGTCGCGCAAAAACATGAAAACTGCCGAACGAAACGCCCTTTTAGCTTCAAGTGAGACATAAGTGTGCACGCAAACACGCACGAAACGCCACGAAACGCGCACCTCAGGCGATGACGCTAGACTCAATGTCCGCCCGCATCGCCACCATGTGCGTGGGACCCTAAGACACCGATGGAGCAGTGCAAGGAGATGCCACATGACCCAGACCGCCGCCACCACCGCCGAGATCACGGTTACGGAGGAGCGTTTCCCCCGCTACGACCCCGCCCACGGCACGCCCGACCCCATGGTCCGCCGCATGCTCACCCTGCGCCTTCCCAACGGCCACGCGCGTTTCGAGCAGACCGACTACGGCCACCCCGGCCGTTTCAACGGCTGGGAGCCGCGCGGCATCGAAACGCCGCTCCAGCCGCGCACCAACGACCTCAAGGCCGTCTGTGACGCGCTCACGCCGCTCCTGGGGTGAACGAGTGAAGGCGCTACGCCGCCGTCGTCGGCTCGTCGCCCCGTGCCAGCGCATCCGCCGGCACCTCGCGCTGCTGCAGCAGCCACAGCCGGTAGTAGCGGCCGCGCAGCGCCAGCAGCTCGTCGTGCGATCCCTGCTCCACGATCTCGCCGTGGTGCAGCACGATGATCCGGTCCGCGCCCCGCACCGTCGCCAGCCGGTGCGCGATGATGATGCTCGTCCGGCGCGCCGTCAGCCGCTCCAGGCTCTCCTGGATCAGCGCCTCCGTCTCGGAGTCGATGTTGGCCGTCGCCTCGTCCAGCACCAGCATCACCTCCGGGTCGAATGCCACCGAACGCGCGAAGGCCAGCAGCTGCTTCTGCCCCGTGCTGAGGTTCGCTCCGCGCTCCACCAGCTTGTGTTGGTAGCCGTCCGGCAGTTCGTCGATGAAGCGGTCCGCGCCCACCAGCCGCGCCGCGTTCCGCACCTGCGACGTCGATATCGTCTCGTCCCGCAGCCGGATGTTGTCCTCGATCGTGCCGCTGAAGATGAATGGGTCCTGCAGCACCAGGCCGATGTGCCGCCGCACCTGCTTCTGCTGCGCGAGCGCGATGTCCACGCCGTCGAGCAGGATCCGCCCCTGCTGGATGTCGTAGAAGCGCAACAGCAGGTTGATCAGGCTCGTCTTGCCCGCGCCCGTCGCGCCCACGAACGCCACCCGCTGCCCCGGCTCGATGCGGAAGCTGACATCCCGCAGCACCCACGTTCCGGGCGTATACGCGAACGACACATGTTCGAACTCGACCGCCCCCTCGATCTTCGCCGGCAGCGCCACCGCCGCATCCGCGTCCTGCACGCCCTCCGGCTCGTCCAGCAGCGTGAAGATGCGCTCCAGCGCCGCCATCGCTTGCTGCAGGATATTGAACCGGTCCGCGATCTCGCGCACAGGGTTGTAGTACATCGCGACCAGCTGCAGGTACGCCACCAGTTCGCCGATCGACAGCGACTGCCGCAGCACGAAGGTCCCGCCCACCACGATTACGATCGCGGTCGTCACGGCGCTCACGATCGCCACCACCGGTTCGAACAGCGCGAACGAGTGGACGACCTCCATGTTCGCCTGGAGCAGCTCGCCGTTATGGTCGCGGAACTCCTCGTTGTCCTTGCGCTGCCTGCCGAAGAGCTGCACCAGCAGCATCCCGCCGATGTGCTCGGC
>DASQHL010000115.1:0-1627 GCA_035632115.1 Dehalococcoidia bacterium
ATCGCGCCGGAGCTAGCGGCAGACGCCGTCGTCACGGATGTGTGCAGCACGAAGGGCGAGGTGGCGCGCTGGGCGAAGGAGCTGCTGCCGGCGGGCGTGCACTTCGTCGGCGGGCATCCGATGGCGGGGAAAGAGACGGCCGGCATCGACGCCGCGGACGCGGACCTGTTCCGCGACAAGGCGTGGGTGATCGCGCCATCAGCGGACGCGAGCGAGGGCGCCGTCGCGACGGTGATCGGGCTGGCGCAACTGGCGGGCGCGGTGCCGGTGTTCATGGACGCACGCGAGCATGACAGTTACGTCGCGGCGATCAGCCACCTGCCGCTGCTGCTCTCGTCCGCCCTGTTCTCGGTGGCGTTCAACAGCGCCGCCTGGCCGGAGCTGGCGCGCCTCGCCTCCAGCGGCTTCCGCGACACGACGCGGCTGGCGTCCGGCTCGCCGGAGATGTCGCACGACATCATGCTCACCAACCGCGAGAACGTCGTGCACTGGCTCGACCGCTACATCGACGAGCTGCGGCGCTACCGCGAGGTCATCGCGCGCGGCGAGAGCAAGGATGTGATCGAGGCGTTCACGCGGCCGCAGATGGAGCGCGACACGTACATGGCGGCCGGGCCGCCGAAGCGCGACGTCGCGCCGGCCATGGAGACCGTGAGCGTCACGGACCTGATTTTCGGGACGAAGGTCAAGGAGTTCCTGCGGAAGCAGGAGCAGGTCGTGCGCGACGTGGAGTCACGCGGCGAGGGGAAGAAGCCGTGACGCCGCGCACCGTCGCGCCGGCGCGGCGCCTCCGGGGCACGATCGCCGTCCCGGGCGACAAATCGATCTCCCACCGGGCCGCCATGCTCAACGCGCTGGCCGATGGCGAGGCGGTCGTGCAGAACTTCCTCGCCGGCGACGACTGCCGCTCCACGCTCGGGGTGCTGCGCGCGCTGGGCGTGGCGTGGTCGCTCGACGAGTCGGGCGAGGCGCCGGTGCTCCACATCGGCGGCGGCGGCGGTCTGCGCGAAGCGACCGACGTCCTGGGCTGCGGCAACTCCGGCACCACGATGCGGCTGATCAGCGGCATCCTCTCCGGCCAGCCGTTTCACTCCACGCTCACCGGCGACGCCTCGCTCCGGTCGCGCCCCATGGCGCGGGTGACGGCGCCGCTGCGCGAGATGGGCGCCCGCATCGATGGGCGGGAGGACGGCCGCTTCGCACCGCTGTCCATCCGCGGCGGCGGGCTGCACGGCATCTGCTACCGCCTGCCCGTGGCCAGCGCGCAGGTGAAGTCGGCGCTGCTGCTGGCCGGACTCTTCGCGGCGGGCGAGACCGTGGTGGAAGAGCCGGAACGCTCGCGCGACCACACGGAGCGGATGCTCGCGGCGATGGGGGCGCGCATTGGCCGCGAGGGGCCGGCGGTGCGGATCGCGCCGGGCGGGCGCCTGCGGCCGCTTTCGCTGCGCGTGCCGAACGACATCTCCGCGGCCGCGTTCTGGATGGTCGCGGCGGCAATCCACCCGGACGCCGAGGTGCGCCTGACGGGCGTCGGCATCGACGAGACGCGCGCCGGCGTGATTGACGTGCTGCGCTCGATGGGCGCGGACCTCTCGGTCGAGGAGGAGCGGCAGGTCGGCGGCGAGCC
>DASQHL010000116.1:0-18917 GCA_035632115.1 Dehalococcoidia bacterium
GGGGGGGGGGGGGGGTGGGCCGTATATTCGTCGGATGAGCGAGGACACATCTCCAGTCAGCGAGATCATCGTCCACGGAATCGTGGTCGGGGCGTTCCAAGAGAACTGCTGGGTGGTGGGCAACCGGCGGACGGGCGAGGCGATCTGCATCGACCCGGGCGACGAGCCGGAAGAGATCCTGGCGATGGCGCGGGACATGGGTGTGCGGATCCGATACATCGCCAACAGCCACGCCCACATTGACCACATCCTGGGGGTGCGGCGGATCCGCGAGGAGACAGGGGCGCGGTTCCTCCTCCACCGCGGCGACCTGGAGCTGGCACGCAGCACGGCGGCGCAGGCGCGCGCCTGGATGGGGGTGGAGATCGAGGATCCGCCGGAGCCGGACGCGTTGATCGCGGATCTGGACGAGATCGATGTGGACGGACTGAAGGTGCAGGTGTTGCACACGCCGGGGCATACGCGGGGGAGCGTCTGCTTCTACGCGAACGGGGTGGTGTTCGCGGGCGACACGCTGTTCCAGGGGTCGATCGGGCGGACAGACCTGCCGGGCGGGGACCAGGACGAAGAGATGGCAAGCATCGTCGAGCGGCTGCTGGTGCTGCCGGACGAGACGATCGTGCTGCCAGGGCATATGGGGCAGACGACGATCGGGCAGGAGCGGCAGCGCAATCCGTTTGTGCGGATGGAGCTGGAACGGCGCGCGGGCACGGAGCGCGATGGGTAGCGGCAGGCGAGGGTACCCGGCGTAGCGCAGACAAGCGGGCCGGTGTCGTCAGGGCGCGCGATCGTCCAGGAAGCGACCGCGGGCCTCCAGGGCGGCCATGGCGCGGACGGCGCGCTCCGGGTAGTGGTACGCCGGGACGTGCGAGACATCGAGCATGAGGCGCCCGCGCGCGACGGCATCGCCGCCCATGTACACACCCATCACGGGCTTTTCGTGCAGACGCGACAGGTGCGTGATGGCGCGGGCCGTCCGCTCGGGCTCGGTCACGGCCTGCGGCGTGAGCAGGACGATGACGCCGTCAACGCCCGGATCCGCCAGGGCGATCTCCGTGGCGAGCTGGTAGCGGTCAGCGGCGGCGTCGCCGAGGACGTCGATGGGGTTCGCCGACGAGGCGGCAGCGGGCAGCCCCTCGGCGAGGCGATCGCGCGACGTCGGCGAGAGTTGGGCGAGACGGAGGCCGTAGCGCTCGATGGCGTCCGCGGCCATGACGCCGGGGCCGCCGGCGTTCGTGACGATGGCCAGGCGTGGGCCGCGAGGGGGCGGCAGGTAGGAGAAGGCGAGCGTGTAGTCGAACAGTTCCTCCATGGTGTAGGCACGAACGATCCCGGCCTGACGGAATGCGGCGTCGACGATCACGTCGGCGGAGGCGAGGGCGCCGGTGTGGGAGGTGGCGGCACGGGCGCCGGCGGCGCTGCGCCCCACCTTCATGATCACGAGCGGCTTGGCGGCGCTCACGCGTTTGGCCACATCGAGGAAGCGACGGCCATCGCTGAAGCCCTCCAGGTACGCTACGACGAGGCGCGTCTGTGGGTCGTCGCGGAGGTACTCCAGGAGGTCGGATTCGTCGAGGTCGGCCTTGTTACCGAGGGACACGAACTTCGAGAAGCCGACGCCGATCGCGCGCGCCCAGTCGAGGATCGCGGTGGCCATGGCGCCGGACTGGCTGAGGACGGCGATCTCGTATCGCTGGGGCGGCGTTTCGGCGAAGGTGGCGTTGAGGTTGGCGAAGGTGTTCGCGATGCCGAGCGAGTTAGGCCCGATCAGGCGGACGTTCGCGGCGCGGGCTCGTTCGAGCAGGACCCGTTCCAGGGCGGCGCCGGCGGCGCCCGTTTCGCGAAAGCCGGCGGTGATCACGACGGCGGCGGGGGCTTGCTTGCGGCCGCAGGCATCGATCACGGCGGCGACGGCAGGGGCGGGCACGACGATGACGACGAGATCGACGGGCGCGGGGACGTCCTCGAGGCGGGAGTATGCCGGGCAGCCGAGGACCGACTCCGCGTGTGGATTGACCGCGTAGACGGGCCCATCGAACCGCGCGCGCAGGAGATTATCGAGCAGGACATAGCCCAGCTTCAACGGATTGCGCGACGCGCCGACGACGGCGATGCTTCGTGGCGTGAAGAAGGGAGCGAGCGATCCTGGCATGCCCGCATTGTACGCGGGAGCGCGGGTTCAGGACGGCGGCGGAGCGTCCTCAACGGCGTGCTTCAAGTTGGTGAGGCCCTGGACAAGGGCGACGGCGAAGCCGCCGTCGTGCAGACCCAGCGTCATGATGCGGAACGCGGCGTACTTGAGCCCGGACGGGATGAGGCGCGCGGACACTTCGGTGTATTCCGGCTTCCGCTCCAGGGTGTAGCCGAGCCAGCACGGGACGCCGCCGACCCTCACCCAGAGCTCGATTGCACGCGGCGGATCGCGCCGAAGCACTTCGAAGGTGCCACCGGTGCGTTCAGCATCCGCAAGGTCGCGCTCGATGGCGGCGTAGATCACGTCCGGGGCGGCGCGAATCGCAAACGCTTTCTCAACACTCATGACGACGGTGGGAAGGGGCGAGCGGGTGGCGGGCCAATGTCCATGCACCCATAATACGCGCGGCGGCGCACCACCCACCCATACGCACGCCGGGAGAGCAACGATTTGCCACGCGTTTGGTCCTTGCTCGCCGCGGCGGTCCTGCCGGGCTGCGTATTGCTCACCTGCCGTTCATCGAGCGCGCCCCGCGCGGCGCCAACGGCCTCGCCCCGACCGCCTGCCACGATACACATCGCCCCGGGCGAGCCGATCACCATCGGCGTCTCGGCTCCACTGAGCGGCGATGCGAAGGCGCTCGGGACGGACATCGCCGACGCGGTGGACCTGGCGATCGCGGACGCCGGCGGGTCGGTGAATGGCCACCCCGTACAGTCGAAGCGCGTCGACGACGGGTGCGGCGACCCGGAGAAGGCAGTCGCAGCGGCGCACGAGCTAGCGGCGATCAGCACGCTGGCGGGCGTGATCGGCCCGATGTGCACCATAGGCGCGCAGGCCGCGGACCACGTCTACGAAGCAGCGGACGTAATCCACATGCTGCCGGCGGCGACGCGCGCGGACCTATCGGCGCAGGGCGAGCGTTACTTCTTCCGAACGGCCTGGCGGGACGACGCGCAGGCGCAGGTGCAAGCACGGTACGCGCGCGAGACGATCAAGGCGTCGACGGTCGTGCTGGTGGATGACGGGGAGCCATATGGCACGACGCTGGCCGACACGTTCGCGACGGCGTTCGCGGCGAGCGGTGGGCGCGTACTCGCGCGGGAGCGGATCCAACGGGGAACCATCGACTTCACGACGCTGGTGGGGCAAGTGAAGGGGGCGGGGCCGGACGCGGTGGTATTCGAGGGGCTGGACCCCGAGGGCGCGCTGATCGTGAAGGCGCTCCGGAGCGGCGGGTACGCGGGGCCGTTCATGGCGCCGGACGGCGTGCTGAGCGCGCGCGACTTCATCGTGCCGGGAGGCGTGGCGACGGAGGGGGCCATCGTGACAGGCGGCGCGACGCCGGACCCGGCGTTCGCGACGCGATTCAAGGCGCGGTTCCAGCGAGACCCGACGACGCCGTTCGTGCTGCAGGCGCACGACGCGGTCACGGCGCTGGTTCGGGCGATCATGAGCGTGGCGGTCGATGGCGGGAACGGCGCACTGAGCATCGACCGTGCGCAGCTAGCGCAGGCTCTGCGTAGCGAGACCTTCGCGGGCCTGACGGGCACGATCCACTTCGACGCCAACGGAGACCGCAGCGGCACGAGCGCGGGAGATCTCGGCGTCGTGGTGTACCGCGTGACGAACGGGCGCTTCGAGCCGGCGCCGTAATCAGGCGGCGTCGGGCAGGGCGTTCAGCTCGTCGAGGGCGCGCGAGAGCGCTTCGTTCAGGAGCCGGATCGTCTCGTCTCGCTCATCGATCCTAGCCTCCAGCTCGGCGATGCGAGCGGGCTTGCGGCTGGGCGGGGTGTCGGCTGGCGGGGCCTGTTTTTCCATAGGACGATTCTGCGCCTATCCGCGCCGCGTCGCCATCGGCGAACCCCCGACCTTCGGCCGACCGACGCGGCACTCGCCACAGTCGTCGGGGCGGACTGAGCGCGCCGAACCTGCGTTACTGACGATTTACGGAGAGTTTCCGGGGCCGCGACTCCGCGATAACAACAGGCTGACGCTTCGCGGCGATAGTACTGGTGCGACCGCGGCTCTGCGATGCGCCCGTGCGGACGGACGCCAGGCCCGGGATGAGGTGAGCAATGTTGAAGAAGTCTTCGATCGCAGTGGGATTGATGTGCGCGGCCGTGGTGACGTTCGCGGCAGCCGTGCCTTCGGCGTCCGCGGACACGACGCCGGGCGCGAACGTGGTGCTGGTGGGGCGCGGCACGCTCAGCGCGCAGGGCACGGGCGTCGCCGCGGTGCGTGGACTGATGGACTACCACGCCTCGGCGAACCGCGGGATCCTGATGGTGAAGGACATGCGCGGCGACGCCTTCATCGACGTGGACGTGCACAACTATGACAGCCGGGCACGCTGGGACGGCTGGACCATCTTCTTCGGCTTCCACGGGCCGGCACACATCACGGGGACGGACGTCGGCGTGGTGCTGGTGGGCGGCGGGCTGGACGTGAACGTGACGGGCCGAGGCTGGGCGTTCCTGAAGGGCGACGGCACGTATTCGGTGAACGGCGGCACGCCGCAGCCATGGAGCGCGGACGGCGGGTTCGCACCGCTTGCGCCGGCACCGACGCCGACCGCGACGGCAACGCCGACCAGCTGACCAGGGGGAGGCATTCGGCGGAGGGGCCGCACGAGGCGGCCCCTCCCGTGCGCTGATTTGGACGGGAATTTGCCCGCGTTTTACCTGGTTGCCGGGCGAGCCGCTCCCGTCCCGCGACGATACTGTGTGGGAGCGTGCGCCTGCGCGGCGCGGAAAGGGACAACCATGCCGGCTTCCGCGAGGATCGTCATCGTGGACGATGACGAGCACATCCGCGAACTCGCCTCGTTGTATCTCCAGAAGGAGGGGTTCGAGGTGCTGTGGTCCGCGGACGGACCGAGCGCGGTCGAACAGATCGAGAAGGCGGCGCCGAGCCTGGTGGTGCTGGACCTGATGCTGCCGGGCGGCCTGAGCGGATACGACGTGTGCAAGCAGGTGCGGCTCGCCAGCAACGTGCCGATCATCATGCTCACCGCGCGCGACGAGGACGTCGACAAGATCGTGGGGCTGGAGCTGGGCGCCGACGACTACCTGACCAAGCCGTTCAACCCGCGAGAGCTGGTAGCGCGGGTGAAGGCGATCCTGCGGCGGGCGGAGACGGCACCGGCGACGGGCGCGGGATCCGTCGTGCGGGTAGGAGCATTGACGATCGACAAAGCGCGGCGGGAGGCGATGGTCGGCGACCGGGAGCTGACGCTGCGGACGAAGGAGTTCGACCTGCTGGCGGCGCTGGCGGAGAACGCGGGGATCGTACTGACGCGCGAGCAGCTCCTGGACCGGGTGTGGGGCTACAATTTCTACGGCGAGACGCGGACGGTGGACGTCCACGTGCAGCACGTACGCGCAAGACTGGCGGAGAGCGGGCTGGGGATCATGACGGTGCGCGGCGTGGGGTACAAGCTAGTAGAAGACTCCGGGCGGTAAAAGGCGGGCAGCGTGTTCAACAGCGTCCGCTCGCGGCTGATCGCTTCGTTCGTCGTGATCGTGCTGATCACGCTCGTGACGGCGGGTGTTGCGCTGTTCGCACGGCTGGGCGGCTACCGGGACCAGCTGACGGCGAGCACACTGCGACAGGTGGCGGCGCCGGTCTACTACAACCTGACGCTGTTCCCGCAGGCCGGCGTGAACGAGGCCGCCAGCGGGCGCCGCCTTCGCACGGACCTGACCGACTATCTCCGCCAACAGGCGCAGGACACCGGTGTGATCGTCCTGTTGCTGGACGCGCAGGGTCGGGTGATCCGCGACCAGGCCGCGGGGAGCAGCCTGAGCAACGAGCGGTTCGACGTCCCGCCGCCGCCGCAACGGGGGCCAGACTTCGCGCAACTGCCCGAGCACCGGCACACACTCCAGAGCGGGGTCACGCTGACCTACGTCACGGTGCCGATGCCGCGCGCGGTCCGCCTGCAGCCCGCGGGGGTCGCGGCGATCGTGGTGGCGCTGCCGGATACGAGCGCGCGCGACGTGTTTCGCGACCTGACGCCGCGGCTGATCTTCGCGGGGCTGGTCGGACTGGCGGCGGCCCTGCTGGTGGGCGGCGTGGTGTGGGCGTGGATCTACCGGCCGCTGGGGCGGGTGACGCATGGCATCCGAGCGGTGGCTCGTGGGGACTACCGGCAGCGTGTACCCGTCTCGGGGCCGACGGAGGTGCGGGCGCTCGCCGACGACGTGAACGCGATGGCCGATTCTGTGCAAACGTCGCAGCGGACGTTGCGCGACTTCCTGGCGAACGTATCGCACGAGCTGAGGACGCCGTTGACCTCGATCCGGGGGTTCTCACAGGCGATGCTCGATGGGACGCTGGACACGCCGGAGGAGCGGGCACGGGCGGCGCGGGTGATCGATTTCGAATCGCGACGGCTGTTGCACCTGGTAGGGGAGCTGCTGGACCTGTCGCGGATTCAATCCGGGCAGCAGGCGATGGCGCTGGCGGACGTGGCTGTGCCGGAGTTGCTGACGCACGTCGGGGACGTGTTCTCGGTGCGCGCGGCGGAGCAGGGCGTGGCGCTGCACGTGGCGGCGGATGCCGACGAGGTCGTCGTGGCGGACTTCGACCGCTTGGAACAGGTGCTGGGCAACCTGCTGGACAACGCATTGCGGCACACGCCGGCGGGTGGGAGCGTGACGGTGGGCGCGCGCGCGGCACAGGGCGGGTCGCTGGAGTTCTTCGTCGGCGACGACGGGGCGGGCATCACCCCAGCTGACCTGCCGCATGTGTTCGACCGGTTCTACCGCAGCGGGGACGAGGCGACGGGCACCGGATCCGGCCTTGGACTTACGATCTCACGCGAGATCGTGCGTGCGCACGGAGGCGAGATCCGCGTGGAGTCGCAGCCGGACCGGGGGACGACCTTCACGTTCTCGCTGCCGATGAGCGGCGAGCGGGCGGCACCATCCACGAGCGGCGGCGGAAGGCGGCTGACACGCGTCCTCCAGTGATTAGATGGTACAGGCGATTTCTCATCTTGGGCCCGTTCACCGGGCTAACCGCCGGCATTGCGGTCGGTGCATACTTGCTCCTGCAGGGCGAATCGATACAGAGGGCATCGCTGTTTGCGATCGGTTCGGGATCGTTGGCCATTGCAGGAGTCGGCGTGTTCTGGTACTTCAATCGTGAGATGATGGAGCGCCTCGGGTACCGATTGTGACGACTGCAATCGACGTTGCGATGCTCGCCTCTTTCTTCTGGTTTGCGGCGTGGGCACTCTTGCTTCGGCGTTCTATGCCCTCCGGTTCGCGAGCTTACATCGCGTATATCGGCGTCACGGAAGGGCTGACGTTCGTGGTCGTAGCCTTGGTACTTCGCTCAGTAGCGGTAGTGATCATCGGCGCGCTGGCGACCGCCTGTCTTATAGCAAGCGAGCGCATCAGCGCACGGCTCCGCAAGCCTCACTAGTGTGTCTGGTGCTCAGGGTTACTGACGCGCCCCGTGCAGGATGCGCTACGGGGCGTGGACGACGTAGGCGCGAAACTCCACCTCGCTGCCGCGCCGCACGTCCGTCTCCGTGCCGCCGGGATAGCGCGCGACCACGGCGCTCGCGAGATCGACGTACGGGCCGAGGAAGACGAACGCGACGGTGCCGGAGACATCGATGGAGACGTCCGGGGCGGCGCCGGTGGGCAGGGTCCCAAACTCTTGAGAGCGATCTTCGCCGCGCGCGTTGGGCGCGATAAAGCGGCGCGTCTCGTAGTTGAACGACCAGCGCTCGCTGTAGAAGTAGACGTAGGTGGCAGCGGGCAGCGCGGCGATGAAGTGTGACGCCGCATCCATCTGGTAGGGGTAGACGAAGCGCATCGTATCGGTGTTCTGCACCGGTCCGAAGTACTGGTACGACGTCCAGACGCCGTTGAAGGCGAGCACGGCGAGGATGGCGCCCAGGAACAGCGGCTTGCGGCCGTCGCGCATGGCGCAGAGGCCGTCCCAAAGCCACGCCAAGGGCAGCGCGGCGAGCAGGGCGATGAACGGCGTCAGTCCCAGAGTGCGTCGGAAGAGCCCGTCTTCGATTGTCAGGAGGGCGCCCCACGGCAGGAGCAGCAGGGCGGCGACGATGGCGCCGGTCTCTGGCTGACGCCAGCGGCGCAGCGCCATACCAAGCCCGATAACGGCGAGGAACAGCGTCGCGCCATCGACGAGGGGGTGTCCGGCGGTGGCAAGGCCGTCGCCGAGATCAGGGCGGCCACCGACGGCGATCCCGCGTATCCATTCCGCGCCACGATGGCGGATCAGGTCAGCCTTGCCGAGAAGGGAGGCGGACTCCCACGCGGGGGCATTTGTGACGGCGACGATGCGTTCGTGGTAGCGGAACGTCTCGGTGTGGCGGGCGGCGTAGAACAGCATCGGCATCGCAACGGCGAGCGTGACGGCCGCGAGGACGGCGGCGCCGATGAGGAGGCGGCGGCGGTCGAGGCGATTGCGGGTGGCGAAGAATGCCCACGCGACCGCGACGAACGGCACGGGCAGAAAGAGCAGGTCGGCGTTGTAGGTGTAGATGCCGAGCCCGTGGAGGAGGCCGGCGGCCGCGAACCACGCGACGCTGCGCCTGCGGATCGCGAGCCAGAGGAGCCAGAGCGTGGCCACCTCCATGCATGGCCATGCCGTGACCATGAACGCGGTGCGGCTGAGATGGAGGTGCCACATCATGATCGCGAGCAGCAGGGAGGCGAATGCGCCGACGGTGCGGTTGAACATCGTCGAGAAGGCGAGGTAGGCGAGGGGGATGGTGGCCACGCCGAAGAGAGCCATGGAGAAGCGAAGCGTGGTGGTGGTCTGGGGAAAGATCTTGAACAGGAGGGCGGTCAGGTAGAGGGGGCCGGTGGGCTGGCCGAGCGCGCTGGGGACGTAGGGGCCGATCCAGCCTTCGCGAAGGACGCGGCGCGCATCGAGGCCCGTCCACGCTTCGTCGCCGTGCAGTCCGAGGGGGATCGTGCCGAGGTGCCAGAGGCGGAGCCCGGCGGCGAGCGCGGTGATGGCGACGATGACAGCGAGATCCAGACGGGTGCCGCGAGCACCAAGCAGGGCGCGTCGGATGCGCATCGCCGGCCGCATCGCCGCCGGCGGTGTACCTGTTCGGCTCACCCGCTGAACTCGTTGCGTGGCGTCACGCGCCATACTAGACGCAGGCGCGCCGCAACCGCCACGGCCGCAGCGCGTCGTATCCGCTCGGCCGGGGCTGGGGTAGCATGAGTCCGGTGGAGAAGGAGTGCGAACCATGGCAGGACGCAGGACGCGGCCGCTGCGGGTGCCGGTGAAGCAGTTGCGGCGGACGTGCGATCCGCGCAGCCTGAAGCTCAAGACGACCGCCGACGTCACGCCGCTGGAGGGCACGGTCGGGCAGGACCGCGCGGTGAGCGCGATGGACTTCGGGCTGAGCATCGAAGCGGCGGGGTTCAACGTGTTCGTCGCGGGGATGCCGGGGACGGGGCGTTCGACGGAGCTGCGGACGCAACTGAAGCGCATCGCCCAGGAGCGGCCGGCGCCGCGAGACTGGTGCTACGTGTTCAACTTCCGGGAACCGGCGCGACCGCGTGCCTTGAGCCTGCCGCCGGACCGGGGGCACCAGCTCAGCCACGACGTCGAAGAGCTGGTGGCGGCAGTGCGCCGGGAGGTGCCGCGGGCGTTTGAGAGCGACCAGTACGTACAGCGGCGCGACCAGATCAACCGCGATGTGCAGACCCAGCGTGAGCGGTTGTTCGAGACGCTGGAGCAGGAGGCGCGGCAGCGCAGCCTTTCGGTCAGCGTGACGCCGATGGGGATCTCCACCGTGCCGGTGATGGACGGCAAGCCCCTGACGAAGGAGCAGTACGACCTGCTGACGGAGGAGCGCCGACACCAAATCCAGGGGATGACGGCCGAGTTGGACTCGATCATCGCGCAGATGGCGCCGCAGCTGCGGCGGCTGGAGCGCAGCGCGACCCAGCTGCTGGGCGAGCTGGACAAGGCGCTGGTGCTGGCGATCGTGTCGCCACGGCTGGACGAGTTGATGCGGGACTACAAGGACGAAGCAGGCGTGATCGACTTCCTGCAGGCGCTGGGGACGGACCTGCTGGCGCACATCGATGAGCTGCGGGCGCCGGAGGATCAGCCGCAGCCTTCGATCCCGGGCCTGCCGCCGATGGCGCGGGACGGGGTCTTCGACCGGTACAAGGTGAACGTGCTCGTGACGCACGCGGCCGACGCGCGGGCGCCCGTGGTGTTCGAGGAGAGCCCGTCGTACTACCACCTGTTCGGCCGCATCGACTATCGCTCGACGTTCGGGGCGATGGTGACGGACCACACGATGATCAAGCCGGGCGCGCTGCATCGCGCCAACGGCGGGTTCCTGGTGGTGCAGGCGCTGGACGTGCTGACGGCGCCGCTGGTATGGGAGTCGTTGAAGCGCGCGCTGCGGACGCGGCAGCTGCGGCTGGAGAACATGGGCGAGCAGTTCAGCGTGATCCCGACGGCATCGCTTTCGCCGGAGCCGATCCCGCTGAGCGTGAAGGTGGCGATGATCGGCACGCACCGCATCTTCCAGATGCTGCAGACGGTCGACGAGGATTTCCAAAAGCTCTTCAAGGCGAAGGCCGACTTCACGACGGACGTGGACCGCATCGACGAACACGTGGAATTGTACGTGCGGTTCATCGCGCGGCAGGTGGCGGACCTGGGGATGCGGCCGTTCGATGCGGGCGCGGTGGCGCGGGTGGTGGAGCAGAGCTCGCGGATGGTCGCGGACCAGGGCAAGCTCTCGCTGCGGATGATGGACGTTGTGGACCTGCTGGTGGAGGCGGACTACTGGGCGTGCGATGAGGGCGCGTCGCTGGTGACGGCGGCGCACGTGGACCGAGCGATCGAGCAGCAGGTGTACCGGTCGAACCTCGTCGAGGAGCGGATCCAGGAGTTCATCACGGACGGCACGATCAAAGTGGACGTCGAGGGCGCGGTGGCGGGGCAGGTGAACGGGCTCTCGGTGTTCGAGCTGGGGGACTACGCGTTCGGGAGGCCATCGCGGATCACGGCGCGGGTGAGCATGGGGCGGGGGCAGGTGATGAACCTGGAGCGCGAGATCCAGAAGAGCGGCCCTTCGCACAGCAAGGGGTTTCTGATCCTGCAGGGGTACCTGAACGGCAAGTTCGCGCACCGACAGCCGCTCTCCTTCGCGGCGAGCATCACGTTCGAGCAGGTGTACGACGAAGTGGACGGCGACAGCGCGTCGTCGACGGAGCTGTATGCGCTGCTCTCCGCGATCACGGACGTGCCGCTGGACCAGGGGATTGCGGTCACGGGCTCGGTGAACCAGCTTGGCGAGGTGCAGGCGATCGGCGGCGTCAACGAAAAGATCGAGGGGTTCTACGCCGTCTGCAAAGCGCGCGGCCTGACCGGTTCACAAGGCGTGATGATCCCGAAGGACAACGTGCACAACCTGATGCTGAAGCCGGAGGTGGTGCGGGCCGTGGCGGAGGGGCGATTCCACGTGTGGGCGGCGGCCAGCATCGAAGAGGGGATCGAACTGCTGACGGGGCTCCCCGCCGGGAGGCTACGGAGGGACGGCACGTACGCACCGGGCACGTTGTTCCGGAAGGTGACGGATGCGCTCGAAGCGATGACGAAGCGGGCGATGGAAGTGAACCGCGGCGTATCCAAGGACGAGCCTGCGCCGACCTCCGTGGCAGACGACGGCGCAAAACGGGCGAAGAAGCCGGGTACGCGGAGGCGGTAGCGGCGTGGAGACGCGGCGGGAAGTCTCGGCCGGCGGGGTGACGTTTCGAGCGCGCGCGGACGACGGCTTTGAGGTAGCGGTCATCCGCACGCACGAGGGCCGCTGGCAACTGCCGAAGGGCTGGGTCGAAGCGGGCGAATCGGCGGAGGGCGCAGCGCGGCGCGAGGTACGCGAGGAGACGGGGCTTGATACTGACGTCATCGGGCCGCTGGACCGCATCGAGTACTGGTACGTGTCGCGTTACGAGGACCCGCCTGCGCGCGTGCACAAGTTCGTGCACATGTACCTGCTGCGGTGCGTCGGCGGGTCCACGGACGACCACGACGACGAGGTGACGGAAGCGCGCTGGGTGGAGATTGGCGAGGCGGAACGAACGCTTGACTTCGCCGAGGAGCGGCGAATGGTGGCGCTGGCGCGGGATGCGCTCGCGCGCGCCTCGGCGCCGCCCGGATGACGCAGCGCGATGGGCGGGCGCGCCGCTCGAGCGGCTCCGAGGAGGTGATGATGCCCGGCGTCTCCGATCGCGCGCCTGACCGTGGGCCGGTGCTCGCCACGAGCGGGATGGTCGCGTCCGAGCACCCGCTCGTCGCGCAAACGGGCGTGGATGTGCTGCGGCGCGGCGGTAACGCGTTCGATGCGGCGCTGGCGATGTCGGCACTGCTGCCGGTGGTCAAGCCGCACCGCAATCACCTTGGGGGCGACGCGTACATCCTGGCGTACCCGGCCCGCGACGGGCGCGTGACGGCGATCTGCTCGGGCGGGCGGGCGCCGGCAGCAGCAACCCTCGAGCGGTACGCCGGCGGCATCCCGGCGCACGGCGGGGCGGCAGTGGCGGTGCCGGGGCTGGTCGACGCGTGGGAGGAGCTGCACGCGCGCTGGTGCACGCTGCCGCGCGAGGAGCTGCTGCGACCGGCGATCCGCTACGCCCGCGGCGGGTTCCCGGTGTCACGGGAGCTGGCGCTGACGTTCCAGCTCTCGCGAGGGCTGTTCGCGAAGTACGAGACGATGGCGCGCGAACTGTACGCCGACGGGGGGCCGCCGGCGTTCGGCGCGATCTACCGGCAACCGGCGCTGGCGGACGTGCTGGATGGGATCGCACGGGAGGGGCGGCGCGCGTTCTACGAAGGCGCGGTCGCGGAGCGGATCGCCCGGGGCGTGCGCGACGCGGGCGGCTGCATGACGGAAGACGACCTCGCCTCGCATCGGGCGGAGGTGCTTGAGCCGCTGTCGGCCGGGTACCGCGGGCACACGGTGTACGAGACACCGCCGAACTCGCAGGGATTGATCTTGCTCGAAGAGCTGAACATCGTGGAGGGGTACGACCTTGCCGGCTGGGGGCATCTCTCGGCGGACGCGGTGCATCACCAGGTGGAGGCGAAGAAGGCGGCGTTCGAGGACCGGCAGCGATTCGCGGGCGATCCTGCGTTCACGGAGTTCGAGCCGGCGCGACTGCTGACGAAGGAGTGGGCGGCCGGCCGGCGGGCGAGCATCGACCGGGGGCGCGCACGACGGACGGCGGCGCCGATGACGTCGTCCGACACGACGTCGTTCGTGGTGGTGGACGGGGCCGGCAATGCGTGCTCGTTCATCCAGAGTCTGTATGCCAACTTCGGCGCTGCGGTGGCGATCGAGGGGACGGGGATCATCATGAACAACCGGATGACCGGTTTCTCGCTGGAGCCGTCGCACCCGAACGTGCTTGCGCCGGGGAAGCGGACGATGCACACGCTCAACTCGTACATGGTGTTCCGGGACGGGCGGCCGTACCTCATCGGCAACACGCCGGGCGGGGACTACCAGGTGCAAACGAACCTGCAGGTGATCAGCGGCGTGATCGACTTCGGGCTGGACCCTCAGGCGGCGATCGACGCACCGCGGTGGGGCGATGGCCCGGGCGGGCTGCTGGTGGAGGAAGAGATGCCGGCGGCGACGCAGCGGGAGCTGGCGGGGCGGGGCCACGACGTGAAGCCGGTGCCGCGCACAACGGCGCCGATGGGACGCGCCCAGGCGATCATCATCGACCCGGAGACGGGGGTGCTGATCGGCGGGTCGGACGCGCGGGGAGAGGGAGGGGCGGCGGGATGGTAGGGGGAGGGCGAAGGCAGATCGAAACAGGCCCGGATTACTCCGGGCCTGTTCGTCTCTTGTGCCGGCAGACTAGCTGGCGACGGCGCGGACGTTGATCGCGCGGCTGCGCCGCGGGTCACGCTCGTCAGCGGCCTTGTCGAACTCCACGGTCTGGCCTTCGTTCAGGTCGTCGAACGACCCGCCCTGCACGGCCGACGTGTGGAAGAAGATGTCTTCGCTCGCGCCGTCCGGCCGGATGAAGCCGAAACCGCGGTCGCGTGCCATCCTCTTGATCTGTCCTGTTGCCATTGAGACGTACCTCCTGCACGCCGTCTTCACTGCCCCGGCCAACGTTTGGCCAGCGGCACACGGCGCATCACACTTTGTTCACGGCGTCAAACGCCGGCGACCTCATGTCATCGTCGTCGTGCGCGTCGGGATCACCGTGGCGTACAGGAGACTGCGATGAGGCGTTTACGTGGCCAGTGTAGCGGATGGCGTGGGGCGCCGCAAACCGCACAGGGTTGCAGAAGCTGCCGCGTATCGCGCGTAGGGTGCGATTGGTAGGATGATCGGAGCGCGAGGGGTGCGGCGAATGAGCGAAGCACAGTTCCATTTTTCCCCGCGGCCGAACCGCGCCGGGGAGATCGCCTGGAACGCCTGGGGCGAGGCGCCGTTCGAGCGTGCGCAGCGAGAACAGAAGCCGATCCTGCTCGGGATCTCGGCGGTGTGGTGCCACTGGTGCCACGTGATGGACGAGACATCGTACTCGGACGACGAGGTGATCCGGCTGGTCAACGAGCGGTTCGTGGCGGTGCGTGTCGACAACGACCAGCGGCCGGACATCAACGCGCGCTACAACATGGGCGGCTGGCCGACGACGGCGTTCCTGACGCCGGGCGGCGAGGTGATGGCGGGGATGACGTACATCCCGCCGGACCAGATGCGCGACGTGCTGAACCAGGTCAGCACCTATTACAAGGACAACAAGGAGGCCGTTGAGCAGAAGATCGCGGAGATCGTGGCGAACCGCGAGCGGGCTCCGCAGACGGCGGCCGACGGCGACGCCGACGCGCTGAGCGGGCAGATCCTCCGTGACGTGCTGCATTCGATCAGCGACGCGTACGACCCGGTGTTCGGAGGCTTTGGCAACGAGCCGAAGTTCCCGCACCCCGACGCCATCGACCTGCTGCTGCACGCGTTCCTGCGCGACGGCGACCGGGACGCGCTGCATATGGCGCGCAAGACGCTGGAGCAGATGTGCAAGGGCGGCACATACGACCAGGAGTGGGGTGGCTTCTACCGGTACTCGACGAAGCGGGACTGGAGCGTGCCACACTACGAGAAGATGCTGGAGGACAACGCGCTGCTGCTGGGCAACCTGCTGAAGCTGTACCGCATCACGGAGGATGCGGCGGTCCGGGGGTACATCGACTTCACGATCGAGTACATCGACGCGTGGCTAAGCGACGCGGAGACGGGCGCGTTCTATGGCTCGCAGGATGCGGACGAGGAGTTCTACCCGTTGCCGGCGGAGGAGCGCAGGGCGCACGCGGCGCCGTACGTCGACCGGACGGTGTACACGAGCTGGAACGCGATGGCGATCAGCGCGTACCTGGAGGCGTCGTGGACGCGTGGGAAGCCGGCGTTGCGCGAGCGGGCGCTGCGAGCGCTGGACTTCCTGTGGGAGCGGCTGCGGGCAGAGGGCGGCGGCATGGCGCGCTACCTGGCGTCGGACGGGCCGCGCATCGCCGGGCTGCTGGGAGACCAGGCGTGGACGGCGGCGGCGTGCCTCGACGCGTATGAGGTGGCCCGGCGACCGGGCGACCTGGAGCGGGCGCGCGAGCTGGCGGGCTTCATGGAGTCGCGGCTGCAGGCAGAAGGCGGCGGGTTCCAGGACACGCCGCAGGGGCACGAGCGGGTAGGCAGGCTGGCATCGCCGCAGAAACCGGTGAAGGAGAACGCCGTCGCGGCCAGCGTGTTCTTGCGGTTGGCGCGGCTGACGCGCGAGGGGCGGTACGAGGAGATCGCTCGGCGGGCGCTGGCGCAGTTCGGCGGGGTAGCGGAGGCGCAGGGGTACTTCGCCGCGGGGTATGCGCGGGTGGTCGACCTGCTGCTCAACCCCGGCGCGGAGGTGCGGATCGTGGCGGCGCAAGGCGCGCATCCGGACGCGCTGTACGCGGCGGCGCTGGCGTTGGCGGTGCCGAACCGGGTGATCCGGGTGATCGACGCCGGGGACCGGCGGGCGCTGGAGGCGGAGGGGCTGCCGCCCGTGCCGGCGCCCGCGGCGTACGCTTGCTACGGCACGCTGTGCTCGGCGCCGGTGACCACGGGGGACGACCTGATCGCGATCGTGGAGCGGACGCGGCAGGCGTACGAGTCGACGCGGCGGGTGGAGCCGCTGGCTGGGCCGCGGGGCGGCGGGATGGCGGGCGACTGAAGCGCGGGGCGACGGACGCGCGCGGCGGGTCGGCGCGGTACGAGGCACGGGAGGAGTCACGATGACGCTGGTGGAATTCATCCAGGCGGAGTTGACGCGGCTGCACGCGGCGCTGGACCGCGTCGTGGCGGACCTGACGCCGGAGCAGTGGCACGCGATCCCGGCGGGGAACCCGCGCGCGAACAGCATCGCGTTCGAGATCTGGCACTACGCGCGGACGGAGGACAACATCGTCCGGTTCATCATCCAGGGGCGGCGGCCGACGGTGTGGATGGAGGGGAAGTGGGCGGAACGGCTGGGGCTGCCCGCGGTCGAGCAGGGCACGGGGATGCCCGCGGAGGAGGCCCAGGCGCTGCGGATCGCGGACCTCGACGCCTTCAAGCAGTACGTGCAGGCGGTGTGGGCGAGCACGGCGCAGTACCTGGCGAACCCGGACGCTTCGGTGTTCGACACGCCGGTGCAGGTGAAGCCGCTGGGCGAGATGCCGGCGATCCGGGCGCTGGGGCAGGTGTGCATGACGCACGGCTTCACGCACCTGGGGGAGCTGGAGCTGTGCAGGACGCTGCTGGGGTTGAAGCCGGCGATCGGCGTGTGAACGAACGCTCGTCTTCACCTAGGTGGAAGAGGGACGCCGGCTAACCGGTCCCAGACCGGCCTCGATCATCACCGGGGTGCACTGCCGATTAACGGCGCGGGCGTTGAGGCGTTGGGGCAGAATGTGACGCTCACGCGGAAGACTGCCCGAAGCCGAGGCGCAGCGCGTGCTGTCACTTCTTCGGGCCTAAGACTTGGCTGTAGAAGTCGCCCTCCTCTCGGTCTGCACGAGCCTGGCGCCGTCGCTCCACCTTAGGTCGCAACCACTGGATGTAGAACTGGACCGGGACGAACATCACCGAGTAGACGAACAACCCCCCGGCGATAGCAGGACCTGTCAGCCCGAGCCCGCCAAGCACGAGCGTCCTGACGAACACGATTACTCCAAGCGGACTCCACAACAGCAGATTCAGCGGCAGCGCCCGCCTCCAGAACTGGTCTAATGGAGACGGTGCCCTCGTAATCGCGTACGCGCACGCCCAGACACTCACTCCGGCGACGATTGCGGAGGCTACGAATCCGAAGGCGGACCGTCCGCCGACGACGCCGGCCACGAGCACCACGGCGAACGCGATTGAGGTCGGGAGTGCCAGCCTGTGCGTGAGAATCGACCGCGCCATGGTCAGAGGTTAACTCACGGCCCGGCGCACGCGAAGACTGAGTACCGAGACGGTCAGACGCCTTTGGGAGGCTCCTCTCCTTCAGGTTCGCGGTGAAGCCGGCGATCGGCGTGTATCAGGCGGCGATTAATCCCCCGTTAACCGGCTTCGGCTATCGTATCAACGACCACGTCGCGACGAGTGCCGCGGAGTTACACCTTGGGCGACGGCCACGCATCCAACGGCGAACGGGAGACGAACGAGGCGGCGGCGCGCGCTTCGGACGAGCGGACGGCGCGACAGCGGGCGCCGGGCGCGTTCGACATCGCCTTCCTTTCAAACATGGAGAACGTGACGGAGCTGCTGCTGATCCGACACGGCCAGCAAGAGTACGACGTGAACGGCCCGGTGTCCGAGCTGCTGGACCCGCCGCTGAGCGACCTGGGGCGCACGCAGGCGCGGCTCGTAGGCGAGGCGCTATCGACGGAGCGGATCGACCACGTGTACGCAAGCCCGCTGCAGCGGGCGCTGCTGACGGGGCGGGAGGTGGCGCGGCACCACCGGCTGGAGCCGATCGTCGTCGACGACCTGCGGGAGGTGGGCGTATTCCAGGACGTGCCGCCGGACCGGACGCCGCTGGAGTACATCGGGCGGCTGGCGCTGGCGGGGGCGCGGGAGCGGATGATCACGGAGAAGAGCTGGGACGTGTACCCGTTCTCGGAGTCCAGCCACGCGTTTCGCAGGCGTGTCGTCAACGCGATCGAGGGGATCCTGCTGAGCCACCCAAACGAGCGGGTGGCGGTGGCCTGCCACGGCGGCGTGATCAACGCGTACATCGGCCACGTGATCGGCTCGAGGTACGACATGTTCTTTCGGCCAGGGCACACGTCGATCAACGTCGTGGCGGGGGGCAACGGGCGGCGGGCGCTGTACCGGCTGAACGACACGCAGCACGTGCTGACGGCCGAGGGCAGCTTCCACAGCGTCTGACGCACCCACATCCCGCGCAGCACCCACGGCGTACGTCCTATCGACAGTAGCGCGCGGCTGGGACACACTGGCCGCATGACCACACCAACAGCGCACAGCGAACGGACGGACGAGATGGTGGGGACGGCCGACCTGAGCGACGCGATCTGCGTCGTTACGGGCGCGAGCAACGGCATCGGCAAGGCGACGGCGTCGGCGCTGGCGGCGATGGGCGCGCGCGTGGTGCTGGTATGCCGGGACCGGGCGCGCGGCGAGGCGGCGCGCGCGGAGATCGCGCGGGAGGCGGCGAGCGACGCG
>DASQHL010000117.1:0-4666 GCA_035632115.1 Dehalococcoidia bacterium
TCCGCACAGGCTGCCTCAGGCGAAGTGGGAGCGCTCTACCAGGATGGCAGGAATCATCTTCGACAGATGCCGCATTTCGCACCTCGTACCCCGCCTTCCCGAGCCAAACATCCGTGGCGACGCCGACTCTTGGATACAGAGCATACTAGGCGGCCTTGAATAGTGCGCAATCGGCTGCACGCCCTGTGCCCGTACTTCGCAATGTTCCCCGAGGCTTTTGTCGAGCGAGCGCTGCTGCGACACACGGTTGCCGGCGACTGGGTATTTGATCCCTTCTCCGGGCGCGGCACCACCGTGTTGCAGGCGCTGCTGATGGGACGGCAAGCTGCGGCTACGGATGTCAATCCTGTGGCATATTGCGTGTCGGCCGCGAAGGCCCGGCTGCCGGAGCTGCGGAGCGTGCTTGCGCGCGTTGACGAGCTTCAGCAATCTCATTCGCGGTCTAGCCCAAGACGGGTCGATGAGGAACGGCGTTCGTTGCCGCCCTTTTTTGGGCGAGCCTTTCATTATCGGACGCTCAACGAACTGCTGTTTCTTCGTGGGCGGCTCAACTGGAAGACGGACGACACCGACCGGTTCATAGCCGCCATACTGTTAGGAATCCTCCACGGGGAGATGGGGCGCTCGACGCGGTACCTCAGCAATCAGATGCCCCGAACCATCAGCACCAAGCCTGATTACAGCCTGCGGTATTGGCGATCGCGCGGCTTATGGGCGCCGCGACGCCACGTCTTCTCGCGGGTCAAGCAGGAGGCCGGCCTTCGTCTGGCGGGCGAAACTCCGTCGATGCGTGGGACGGTCGCAATGACCGACGCCAGACATGCATCGCGTACCCTCACTAGTTTGCGGGGAAAGATTGCTGCGTTCGTGACGTCCCCCCCTTACTTCAACGTCACTAACTACGAAGAGGATCAATGGCTTCGGCTCTGGTTGCTAGGCAACGCTCCTCGACCAACCTACCGCGCAATATCGCGCGACGATAGGCACGAGCGGGAATCGGACTACTGGCACTTCCTGACGGACGCGTGGCTCGGCCTGCAAACTCTGGCTCGCTCGGATGCCGTTCTGATCTGTCGAATCGGAGGTGTAGGATTGCAGGGTCCAACGGTCACTGCGAAATTGACGGAGTCGCTTCTCCTCGCGTTCCCAAACGCCTCGTTGGTCGGCAAGCCCCGGCGAAGCGAGATTAGGAAACGTCAAACACCGGCCTTCCGGCCCGGGAGCGTTGGATGCCGGTTCGAGGTCGACTACACCTTTGCGCTGCATCCAGTCTGACAGCGAAGGTCATCGTGGTGACCTACCCCGCCCCGATCCGCCCCACACCCCCCATGTACGGCAGCAGCGCGTCCGGCACGTCGATCGACCCGTCCGCCCGCTGGTAGTTCTCCATCACCGCGATCATCGTCCGAGGCAGCGCCAGCCCGGAGCCGTTGAGCGTGTGTACGAACTCCGGCTTCCCCCCCGCCTCGCGCCGGAAGCGGACGTTCGCCCGCCGCGCCTGGAAGTCCGTGCAGTTGCTCACCGACGACACCTCCAGCCACTCCCCCACGCCCGGTGACCACACCTCGATGTCGTACGTCCGCGCCGCGTTGAAGCCCAGGTCGCCCGTGCAGATGCTCAGCACCCGGTAGCGGAACCCCAGC
The DNA here is from genome assembly GCA_035632115.1 of Dehalococcoidia bacterium. Taxonomy (GTDB): domain Bacteria; phylum Chloroflexota; class Dehalococcoidia; order DSTF01; family JACRBR01; genus DASQHL01. The sequence goes on from DASQHL010000117.1 coordinate 1,644, forward strand.
GCCCGGCACACGTCCAGCGCGTCGCCGAGCATCTTCTCCAGCTCTTCGCCCGAGCGCTCCGGCTCACAGAACGTGTACATCTCCACCTTGTCGAACTGGTGGCCGCGCTTGATGCCCCGCACGTCGCTCCCCGCGCTCATCTTCTCGCGACGGAAGCACGGCGTGTACGCCACGTAGTGCAGCGGCAGCGCCCCCCCATCGAGGATCTCGCCGCCGTGCATGTTCGTCAGCGGCACCTCCGCCGTCGGCACGAACCAGTAGTCCTCCTCCGCGTCGTGGTACAGGTTGTCGCGGAACTTCGGCAGCTGCCCGGAGTGCCACATCGTCTCTTCCTTGACCATCGCCGGCAGGTACATCTCCGTGTACCCGTGCTTCTCGATGTGCAGCTCCAGCATGAACGCGATGAGCGCCCGCTGCAGCCGCGCCCCCGCGCCCTGCAGCACGTAGAACCGGCTGCCGGAGAGCTTCACCCCCCGCTCGAAGTCGATGATCCCCAGCGACTCGCCCAGCTCCCAGTGCGGCTTCCGCCAGTCGTCGCGGTACTCCTCGCCCGACTGCTGCGCGACGACGTTCTGCGCCTCGCTCTCGCCGTACGGCGTCGCCGGGTCGGGGATGTTCGGCAGCTCCATCACCAGCGCGTCGAGCCGCTCCTCGATCGCCCGAAGGCGCGGCGTCAGCTCGTCCAGCCGCGCCGACACGCCCTTCATCTCGTCGATCATCCGCTGCCGCTCCGCCGGCTCCTTCGCCCCGCCGATCTTCTTCCCCGCGGCGTTCTGCTCCGCGCGCAGCCGCTCCGTCTCGGACAGCAGGTCCCGCCGCCGCACGTCCAGCTCCATGATCTCGTCCAGCGGCCCCGGCGTCTGCCGGTCGGCCAGCGCCTTGCGCACCTCGGCGGCGTGCTCGCGGATGAAGTGGATGCTCAGCATGGCCGTAGGGTAGCGCGGCTGGCCGCCGGAAGTTAGCTGCTGGAAGTCGGAGACGGGAGACGGGGGGATTGGTTCTAGGTTCTAGGTCCTAGGTTCTACGTTCGCGTCGCGCACCAACTCGATCGCCCGCAGCCCCAACGCCCGCACGTCCTCCTCGACCTTGATGTCCACCCCGCACGACGCCACCCCCAGCGGTTCGTCCCGCCGGAGCTGGTCCTCCGTCACCCACACGAAGCCGTGGTCGGCGTCCGGCTCCTGCCGCGGCGCGCCGGCCACCGGCCGCAGCGCGTACGACATGTCGATGTGCTGGTGCGGCCCGTCCGGGACATCGGCGCAGATGATCACGAGCGGCGTCGCGATCTGCGCCACGTTCGCGAACGGCAGCGGCGCCGCGTGCGGCACCACCTCCGCCACGATGCCCGTCTCCTCCAGCACCTCCCGCACCACCGCCTGCACCGGGTCCTCGTTGGCGTCGATGTGCCCGCCCGGCGGCAGCCACATCCGCAGCTTCTTGTGCCAGTGCAGCAGCGTGCGGTCGCCATCGCACAGAAAGCCGGTGACGGTGAAGTGACGCTCCATGCCGGGAGTATAGGCGGTGGTCGGTGGTCGGTGGTCGGTGGTCGGTGGTCGGTGGTCGGTGGTTTCTGTTGTCTGCGTCTGTCGCCAGCCGTCCGTCGTCCGTCCCCTGTTGTCTGTTGTCTGTCGTCTGTCGTATCTGCCCGCTATCGCCGCCCCTTTGCTGTTTGCCGTTTGATCTTTGATGTCGCGCCGGCCGGCGCGCCCGCCCCCTCCCGCTCCAGCAGCGTCCGCTTGCGGTCCAGCCCGTAGCGATAGCCGCCCAGGCTGCCGTCCTCCCGCACGACGCGGTGGCACGGCACGACGATCGGCAGCGGGTTCGTCGCGCACGCGGAGCCGACCGCCCGCACCGCCCGCGGGCTGCCCACCGCCCGCGCGATGTCGCTGTACGACCGCGTCTCCCCCCGCGGGATCGCCCGCAACGCGTCCCAAACGCGGATGCGGAACGCCGTCGCCCGCACGTCCAGCGGGATCGCCTGCGCCGGCTCCTTCCCCGCGATGCCCGCGACGATCGCCTCCACCGGTGCGCGCAGCGCCGCATCGTCGCGCCGGATCTCCGCGTTCGCGAACTCGTGCCGCAGCGTCGCCTCCAGCTCGCCGTCCGACGCCGCGAAGTCGATCGACGCGATGCCGCGCTCCGTCGCCGCCACCAGCATCCGCCCGAACTCGCACGAGGCGATGGTGTACGAGATCGCCGTGCCCTCGCCGGCGCGGCGGTAGCGGGCCGGCGTCATCCCCAGCGCCCGCGACGACTGTTCGTACAGCCGGCTCGACGAGCCGAACCCCGCGTCGTAAATGGCCGCCGTGACGCCGCTGGCCTGGCGCAGCGAGCGCCGCGCCCGCTGGATCCGCCGCGCCGCCGCGTACTGCCGCGGCGATACGCCGGTGATCCGCTTGAACGTCCGCTGCAGGTGGAACGGGCTGACCCCGAACTCGTCCGAAAGCGCTGCCAGCGTCGGCGCGCGCTCTCCTGCCGCGTCGATGCGTGCCGAAATACGGCGGACCAGCGCCACGTCCGGCCGCGCCGGCCCGCGCGGGTCGCAGCGCTTGCACGCCCGGAAGCCCGCCGCCTCCGCCGCCGACGCCGCCGCGTAGAACCGCACGTTCTCCCGCCGCGGCGTGCGCGACGGACACGACGGCCGGCAGTAGATCTTCGTCGTCCGCACCGCCACCACGAAGAGCCCCTCGGACGCCGCGCGCCGCTGCACCACCGCCTCCCAGCAAGCGTCCTCGTTCAGCGTCCGGTGCGATTCCCGCGCGGCAACCATGGCGTCCCTCCTGCGGGCATCCTACGCCCCCGCCCGCCCCGCGCCCATCCGGATCTTGCGCTCACTGTCGCCCCATCGCCGGGCGCCCCCGAGCGGGCGGTGGCCGTCGGCTCGCGTCCTGAACCATCGAGAGGTGTCCCGGCAGTCGGAACCCGCGAGATCCGCCGCAACAGCGCCGCCCACCGCATCTGTGCCATCCGTGCAATCTGTGGTTCCCCCCGTCCCCACTGACACACTGACCCACTCCCCCCGG
>DASQHL010000118.1:0-32110 GCA_035632115.1 Dehalococcoidia bacterium
CATGATCGGCGACGCGATGACGACGAGGCGCGCGCCGTGGGCGGCCTCGGCGGCCGTGCGCGCCTCGATGTCGATCGCGCCGAGCTTCTTTGCCTTGCGCACGGTCTCGCGCGTGCGGGCGGTGCCGGCCAGCTCCACACCCTCGATCTCGGCGCGCTTGATGGCGAGCCCCAGCGAGCCGCCGATCAGCCCGAGCCCGATGATGGCGATGCGTTCCATGATGATCCCTGCCCGGTTGCAACTCCCAGTGCCGTCAGGGTACCCGAAGCGCGCCGGCCTACCCCGCCTTCACGCTTCGTCGGCCGCCTGCAGGAGCGCCAGCCGCCCGTCCGGCGACGACGCGTCCTGCTCCCGGATCAGCCGTACCACGTCGCCGTCGGCGCCCGCCGCCGCTGCCATGGACGCGCCGAGCGCGGGATGGTGCAGGATGCGCCATAGCGCCCGCCGCCATGCCGCGCCCCGCTCGGCGGCGATGCGCCGCAGCAGCCACGGCGCACCCGCCCGCAGCAGCACGAAAGCGACGCGGTGCCACAGGCGCACCTGCCCCTTGCCGCAATCGTGCAGCAACGCCGCGGCGAAGAGCTGCGCGTCCTCGCCCGGCGCGTTGTCCCGCACGCGCTTGTACACGTCGAGGCCGTGCTGCTGGTCGCGCAGCGTCATCGATTCAAACAGCGCGCGCTCGGCGGGGCTCAGGTAGCGGTACGCGGCGTCGCGGTCGTGGGCGCCGACGTGCGGGCGCAGCGCGCCGAAGAACTGGCGCGCGCGGTGGCGCGCCCGCGCCAGCATCACCCCACGCCCGTGAACAGGCGCACGAGCCGGATCACCGTCGGCCCCATGATGTCGGCCAGCGGGTTGTAGCCTGTCATGAACGGGATCGCGAACAGCAGCAGCAGGATGATGCCCGGGCCGTACTGCGCCAGCTTCGCCCACTCGCGCGCGAGCTCGTCCGGCAGGAGGCCCAGCGCCACTTTGAACCCGTCCAGCGGCTCCACCGGCAGCAGGTTGAACACTCCGAGGATCACGTTGAGGTAGACCGCGCCGGTCAGGAACAGCCCGGCGTAGTCGGCGAACGACGTGACTTCCTGCCGGAAGATCACGGCGGGGATGTTCGAGAGCGGGTTGATGTACGGTACCAGCCCGGCCTTGATCGGGATCGCCAGCAGGCCGGCGGCGAGAAAGTTCGATAGCGGCCCCGCCGCCGAGACCAGCAGCGTCGCCGTCTTCGGGCTTACCCGCGTGCCGCGCGGGTTGAACTGCACCGGCTTGCCCCAGCCGAACCCCACGAAGAGCATCAGCAGCGTCCCGAACGGCTCCAGGTGCGCCATCGGGTTGAGCGTCACCCGCCCCTGGTGGCGCGGCAGTCCGTCGCCAAGCGCCGTCGCCATCGCCGCGTGCGAAAACTCGTGGAACGCGATGCCGACGATCAGCGCGAAGACCGAGGTCAGCACCAGCGTCAGGAAGATGCCGAAATCCTGCCCGATGAGATTGCTGTGAAGGAGAATCAACTGTGCGCGGTCACCTGCATGCCGGTTGTGTGCCTGCAGTCTAGCACGGCGCTTCGCGCGCATTCGATTTCGCACATGTGATCGCTTGCACGCCGATCGTGGCGTAGGTGCAGCACCTATTGACACCCTCGCGCACCCGTCGATAGACTCGCCAAGGCCGCCGCACGCCGCCTCGCGCGGCTCTCGCGAGCGGTGCGTGGTTGAGGGGCGGTGGTCCGCTGTTACACGGCGTCGAGCAGTCACTGCTCCACTTCATCACGAACGTCTACGACGCGATCGGCTGGCCCGGCGTCATCCTCATGATGGCGATCGAATCGGCCGCGGTGCCACTGCCCAGCGAAGTGATCATGCCGCTGGCCGGCTGGAAGCTGATCGCGGACAAGGGCCGCGGCTGGGAGTGGATCCTGCTTGCCGGCTTCTTCGGCGCCGTGGGCAATACCATCGGCTCCTGGGTCGCCTACTACGTCGGCCTGTGGGGTGGCCGCCCCGCCGCGGAGAAGTACGGCAAATACATCCTCGTGTCGCGCCACGACCTGGACCTCGCCGACCGCTTCTTCGCCAGGTGGGGGAACTGGGCGATCTTCGGGTCGCGCCTGCTCCCCGTCGTGCGGACGTTCATCAGCGTCCCGGCCGGGATCGCCCGCATGCCGATCTGGCAGTTCACGCTCTATACGTTCGCCGGTGCCTTCATCTGGTCTACCGGCCTTGCCTGGGGCGGGTATAAACTGGGCCAGAACTACGACAACCTCCGGAACTGGATGCGGCCGCTCGATTATCCCATCGCTGGCATCATCCTCCTGGCGGTAGTCTGGTACATCTACCGGCACATCAAGAGGGCATGGGGGGATAGCGGGCCTGAGGCCGCCTCCTGACCGCCCGAACCATAGCGGCGCCTTGGCGGGGTATCGCCGCGAACGAATATAGGCTGGCTCATCGGTCCGGGCTGCGCGTCCGGAGAGCCTCCACAGGGAGAGTGAACGGCCTATGCTGCTCGTCCGCGTGTTGACCGCGGCCGCCAAGCCCGCTCTGGTCGCCGGCGCCCTCAGCGCTGTCGCCGTGGGCGGCTTCTTCGCCATCGACCGCTTCAACAGCAGCCCGGCGACGCCCTTCGCCGCCGTCCAGCAGGGCGGCCACCGCCTCCTCATCAGCGAGTTCGGCAACACCTCCGATCACATCGTCGCCGTCAACCCCGATCACACGCAGCAGCGCACAACGATCGCCACGATCGACCATGCCACCGGCTACGGCGTCTTCCCCGTGCTCGCCCCGGACGGCAAGGCGATCGCCTACACGGCGCTGCCCGCGAACGTCGCGAACCCCGCGCCCGATACGCCTGCGCTTGTTGCGGTGGTGGACACGCAGGGCCACGCGCAGACGCTCGCCACCGACGTCGACCTGCTCGTGCCGCCGGTGTGGGCGCCGGACAGCCGCGCCGTCGTGGTCCGCAAGAACACGCCCGAGCCGAACGCCGCCGGTACGTTCCAGCTGCTGCTGCTCGGCCGCGACGGCTCCCGAACGACGATCACCACGTGGTCGACCGCGGCGCTCTTCCCGATCGCCTTCTCCCCCGACGGCTCGAAGCTCTACTTCGCGACGCTGAACAGCGCCGGCAGCGACCTCTACAGCGTCGCGCCCGATGGCTCTGCCGAGACGAAGCTTGCGCACCTGAGCGACGACGTGTCGCGCGACTGGAAGCTGTCGCCGGACGGCACCACCCTCGCCTACTCCGTCGCGCAGGGTGGGCCGAAGCCGGCGATCGTCACCCGGACGCTGAACCTCGCCAGCGGCGCCGTCGCTGATGCGGTGGCGGCGTCCGGCCCGCGCGAGGAGCTGAATCCGGTCTGGCGCGGCGGCGAGCTGACGATCGCATCCGTGAACCCGCACGGCGGCGGCGATGCGGTGGCCGTCGGCGGCGCGGGCCAGACGCAGAGCATCACCTCGCACGCTGCTTCCATCGACCTGCCGCTGGCCTGGTCGCCCGACGGATCGAAGCTGGCCGTGCGCTCCGTGCAGGGCGCCAGCCCCGCCGATGCCGGCGCGAGCCACATCGAGCTCGTCGATCGGACGGGCGGACGCGAGCGCGTCTCGTCCCAGGCCGATGTGCTGATCGTCGGGTGGCTGCCGTGATCGGAAGACTGGCCGTCGCTGCCGGCCTGTTCGTCGCGCTCGCCGCGTCGCTGGCGCCGCGCGGTGGCGCGACCACGGCGTCCGCTATTTGCGCCTTCGTCAACCCCCCGACCACCTACGAGGCCACGGAGGATCGCGCCCTGTATATGAAGGCGATGGACCTCGCCGGCTACGACATGCTCTTCCCGAAAGACCCGTTCTTCTCCCAGCCGTCGATCGAGATGGGTGTGCGGGGAGCACGCACCAATGCGCCCGAGGTGTATGTGCCGCCGACGCTGCTCAAGGCGATCAGCTGGGTGGAGAGCGTGACCTCGCAGGGCGCGGCGGACCTCCCGTTCGGCGCGATCGGGCCCGCGCTCGTGTCGTTCGACTGCGGCTACGGGATCGCCCAGGTGACCAGCGGCATGACGACGCCGCTGGGCGAAGCCGGCCAGCCCACCGACCAGCAGGCGCTGGTCGCCACGCACTTCGCCTACAACATCGGGCGCGGCGCCGCGATCCTGATCGATAAGTGGAACTCCGCGCCGGACTCCCGGCCGATCGTCGGGGTCGATACGAACAGCGACCCGCACATCGTCGAGAACTGGTACTACGCGATCTGGAGCTACAACGGCTTCACCGGTCCCGGCGCCAACCGCAGCAACCACCCCCTCGATCCGATCTACGGCGCGTGGCCGCGCACGCCCTATAGCTGCGGTCCGGCGAACGACGGCCTCGGCCACAACCGCAGCCTGTACCCGTACCAGGAGCTGGTGTACGGCTGCGCGGCGAATCCGCCCATTGTGCAGGGGAAGCAGCTCTGGGCCCCGCTGCCGGCGACCCTGCCCGACCTCAACAATCCGTACTGGCGCGCGCCGCTGGACCTGAAGAACTTCCAGTACCCCTACGACAAGATGGACCTGCCCACGCCGAAGCCGCTGCACAACGACCCGACGCCGCGCCCCGATCCCGCCACGCGCCTGCAGGTGCTGGGCCAGCCGAAGCTCTCCGTCGACCGGCCGATCCTGCTCGTGACCGTCCGCCCGGGCCAGTCGGCCACGCCGGCGCAGGTGCGCATCTCCAACACCGGGACCGGCCTCGTCCCGTGGCGCGTCAGCTCCAACAAGTCGTGGGTGACGTTCTCGCTACAGGCAGGGGTCGCCGTCGGCAACGATCTGCCGTGCCTGCCGGCCTCGCCGTGCGACCGCACCGCCGTGCTCAACATTAGCGTCGACCCGTCCCGCATCCTGGGGAGCGATGCGGCGGTGGTGCACATCCAGGGGCTCGGCCCGGGCGGTGGCGCGCAGGATATCGCCGTGTTCGTCAAGGTGAACGTTGCCATCGGCATCCCCGGCACCACAAAGAACTGACGCACCCTCCCCCAAGAACATACGTGCTGGCCCGCCAGACGCCGCGCTCAACGCTGTCCGCGGTGACGAGCGCGACCATGCGCACTCAGGTGTTCATTTCCTTACCGTCTCCCGGTTCTAGGTTCTAGGTTCTAGGTTCTAGGTTCTAGGTTTCTAGGTTCTCCGGATTCCAGGTTCCAGCCCCTACCTTCCCCTCCGCACCGGGTGACACGCCTCGCTTGGTGGAATCGAACAGATGTTCTATTCTTCCAACATCCGCCGTGCCGACGCGTACATGGCCGCACCCCATCGCCGCTGCCGCAAGGCCGCAGGTGGGCCGAATGCAGCGCCATTTGAAACACCGAGGTCAACGACCGTGGATCCGTCCGCCGTCCTCATCTTCGCCGCCGATGGCGCCACCGCCGCAGCCGCCGCGTTCAACGCCGCCTGGCTCGCCGCGCACTGGCTCCGCGGCGTCGCGCCGGTGCGCCGGCTGGCGGCCGCGACGCTCGCGCTCGTCAACGCCGGCATCGCCGTGCAGGCCGCGTTCGCCCAGGCGCTCTTCACCGCCCGCCGCCTCGGCTGGCCCGTCGACGTCTACTTCGACGCCGCGCCGTGGCTCGCCGCCCGCGTGCTGCTGCTCGCCGGCACGCTGCTGCTCTCGCTGCTGATCATCCGGAGGGTGCGATGAGACGGACGGACGCGCTGGCCGTGAAGATCCGCCGCGGCGAATGGCAGGTCGTCGCGCTGGCGCTGCTGCTCGGACTCGCCGAGGCGGCGCGCACGGCCCCGCCCGGCACCATCGACGACGTGCTCGCGCTCCTGTCCATCGAAGAGCGGGAGGCGCGGCGTGGCCGGTGAAACGACGGAGCGGCCGCCGATCACGGACTTCTACGCGAGCGTCGTCGACAACGCCGCCGCGCTGATCGAGGCGCACGAGATCCAGGGCTTCGACGAGGAGCTGGCATTGTTGCGTGTCCGCTTCCGCGAGGTCGAGCGCAAGGACGGCGCCCAGTACCAGCTCATGCTCAAGAGCGTCGAGCTGATCGTGCGCGCGGTCGTGGCGCGCTACCGCATGAGCCCGCGAAAGGCCGAGCAGCTCGGCGCGAGCATCGAGGACGTGCTCCGCCGGTTGGGTGACGAGCTGTTGCCGCAGCCCGTCACGGACGTGTGAGGACGGGATGGACGAACAGACGCGCGACACCACCGGCATCGGCGCCGCGCTGCGGCGGCTCTTCGCGCGCGATGCACAGGCCGCGCTGCCGCCGCTGGAGACGATGAGCGCGCCCGCGTTCCGCGCGCTCGTCGCCGAACGGCTCCGCACCCTGGAGCGCGACGTCGCCGAGGTGCGGGCGCGCGTCAACGGGCTGCTGTTCGTCGTGGCCGGAGCGGTGGTCACGCAGGTCGTGCTGCGGTTGTTCGCGTGACGGGAGGGGTGGCGCGCCGATGCCGATGACCATCTCGGGGTTCAACAATCTGGCCGCGGCCGAGGGCACGCCGCCGCCCCTGCGGCCGTATCAACAGGAAGCGGGCCGCGCCATCGTGGAGTCGGTGCGCGGCCGCCTCGGCCGCTCGATCACGGTGGAGATCGCGCGGCAGGGCGGCAAGAACGAACTCTCCGCGCAGGTCGAGCTGCTGCTGCTGGCGGCGCACGCCGCGCGTGGCGGCGACGCAGTCAAGTGCGCGCCGACCTTCCGCCCGCAGCTCAGCGTTAGCCGGATGCGGCTGTGGCAGCGCGTCCTCCAGTCGCGCCTGCAGGCCGTCGCCGCCCGCGAGCCCGACGCGATCCGCATCGGCCGGGCGCGCATCGCCTTCCTCTCCGCCGCGCCCACCTCCAACGTCGTCGGCCACACGGCGTCGCTGCTGCTGGAGGTGGACGAGGCGCAGGGCGTCGATCCGGAGAAGTTCGACCGCGAGTTCCGCCCCATGGCCGCCGCCTGCAACGCCACCACCGTCTACTACGGCACCGCATGGGACGACCGCACGCTGCTGGAGCGCGCGAAGCAGGCGAACCTGGAGGCCGAGCGCCGCGACGGCGTCCGCCGCCACTTCCAGTACGACTGGCAGGCCGTCGCCGCGCATCTCCCCGCGTACGCCCGCTTCGTCGAGGGTGAGCGCGTCCGCCTGGGCGAGACGCACCCGCTGTTCGTCACGCAGTACTGCCTGAAGCCGATCGCCGGCGGTGGCCGGCTGTTCAGCGCCGCCCAGCGCGCGCAGCTCGCCGGCGACCACCCTCGACTGTCGCAGCCACGCCCTGGCGCGGCCTACGTCGCCGGGCTGGACATCGCCGGCGGCGACGACGAAGGCGCCCCGCCTGCCGAGCACGACGCAACCGTCCTCACCATCGGCCGCGTGGTCTACCCGCCGGCAAGCGCGCTCATCACCGAGCCGCGCATCGACATTGTGGAGCACTACGCCTGGACCGGCGAGCCGCATGAGACGCTGCTGCCGCGCCTGGTCGATCTCTTGCACGCGGTGTGGCGCGTGCACCGCGTCGCCGTCGATGCCACGGGCCTGGGCGAGACGATCGCGCGCCTGCTCGATACGGCGCTGGGCCGCGCCACCGTGGTGCCGCTGAAGTTCACGGCGGACCGCAAGTCCACGCTTGGCTTCGACCTGCTCGCCGCCGTCAACGGCGGCCGCCTGAAGGTCTACGCCGGCGACGGCTCGCCGGAGAGCCGTGAGTTCTGGCGCCAGGCCGAGCTGGCCCGCGTCGCCTACCGCGCCAACCGCACCATGAACTTCTTCCTGGACCCCACTGAGGGCCACGACGACTACCTGGTGAGCGCCGCGCTGCTGGTGCACGCGTCGCTGGGCGAGACGCAGCGCGTGGCGATGGGCCGCGTGCGCGCCGCCCCAGCCGGCTGATCCGCCGCGCGCGAACGGGAGGACCGCATGGTTGCTGAACGCAGGCTCGACGTGCCGCCGCAGACCGGCGAGCGCCCGCGCCCCCGCCTGCGGATCGTCGCCGGAGGCCCGCTGCCCATGGTGCGCCGCGACGCGCTCCCCGAGGACACCGACTACCGCGACACCGGCTGCGACGCCGCGCCGAGCTGCCTCCGCTGCCCGCTCGCGCGCTGCAAGTACGACGAGCCGCCGCGTCCGCGCCCGGCCGACGCCGTCGCGCGCGACCGTGAGATCGCGCTCATCCGCCGCCGCTACGGCGTGCCGATCAAGGAGCTGGCGCGCGCCTACGGCCTCACCCGCCGCAGCATCTTCCGCATCCTCCGAGAACAAGCCTGAAAGGAACACCCCACATGCCCGAGACGATCACCATCCCCCAGCAGATCCGCCAGATGGACGCCGCCCGCCTCCGCCGCTACGCCGACAACCTCGCCTTCTACGGCGGCGACCAGTGGCCCGCCGCGATGGCACGGCAGAAGAACCGCCGCCTCGTCTTCAACTACGCGAAGGCGATCGTCGATAAGACCACCTCGTACCTCGTCTCCGGCCTCAACTTCGCCGTCGCCCCCGACGGCGACACGCCGGACGCGGCGGCGCGCGCCCGCGAGACCGAGCGCGCGCTCGCCCGCGTCTACGACGCCAACCAGCTCGACCAGCTCGACTTCGACACGGAGATCGACACGGCCGTCCTGGGCGACGGCGCCTACAAGGTGACGTGGGACGCCGGCGAGCGCCGCGTCCGCGTGACGGCGCCCGACGTGCAGGGGCTGTTCGCTTGGTGGGCCGGCGACGACCCCTCGCGCGTCTGGCGCGTCGCCAGCCGCTACACCATCGATGCCGACGCCGCCCGCGCGCTGTACGGCGTCACCCGGCCGAAGTCACGCGCCGCGCTGCCGGGCCGGCCGCCCGGCGTCGAGATCGTGGAAGTATGGACGCCGGAGCAGTTCGAGGTGTGGGCCGACGGCGCGCGCGTCGAGCAGCGCGAGAACCCGTACGGCTTCATCCCCTTCGTCATCTATCCGAACATCCGCGAGCCGAAGCAGTTCTGGGGCGTCTCCGACCTGCCGGTGATCATGGAGCCCGTGCGCGAGCTGAACCGCGCCCTGACGCAGCTCTCGATGATCCTGGAGCTGAGCGGCAACCCCATCGCCGTGCTGGAGAACGTCACGTCGTCGTCCGACATCGCCGTCACGCCGGGCGCGGTGTGGGAGCTGCCCGAGCGCGCGCGCGCCTACCTACTGGACCTGCTGCAGGGCGGCGGCGTCAAGCTGCACGCGGACTACGTGGACATGGTGTACCGGGCGCTGCACGACCTCGGCGAGTCGCCGCGGACGGCGTTCGGCGAGAACCGCGCCGGGCTGTCAGGCGTGGCGCTGAACGTGGAGCTGGACCCGCTGCTGAAGAAGGTGGCGCGCAAGCGGCTGATCCGCGCCGCTGCCTACCGGCGCCGCAACGAGATGATCCTGCGCATCCTGGAGCGCTATGCGGAGCCGCGCGTGGGCTACGCGCCGTACCGCTCGCGCGTGGTGTGGGGCAGCGTGCTGCCGCTGGACCGGGGCCGTCTCGTCGATGACGAGCGGGTGCTCGTGGCCGCCGGCATCCACAGCCGCCGCCGCGCCGCCGACGAGCTGGGCGTGGAGGACCCGGAGGGCGAGTTCCGCCGCTGGCTGGAGGAACAGCGCGCCTCGTCAGGCGCGTAGCCCGGGGCTACAGCCACCCCGCCCGCCCGGTGAGGGTCCTTGGCGCTACTGCCACGTGTACACGTGCACGGCTATGTACATGGCGAGCATCCCGATCGCGAACCCCCCTGACACCAGGGCGAACGCGTGGAAGTTCGCCGTGTAGCCCAACGACCACATGAGGCCGAGGATGACCGCCCAGACGACAGCGACCGCGATGACGAAGACATAGAGGGGCCGTTTCTTCATGACGCAGAGTAACACGCAGGGCCCGTTGTCAGCCGTCTTGCCCCCGCGCCGCCAGATCGTGGCCTTCTTCCGCGCATCGCGGATCGGTGGTGGACCAGCGCTCGTTGACGCATTCGTCCCGGAACTTGTCGTTGGCGCCCGCTACCGCCCCTCGAACACCGGCGCGCGGCGCTCCATGAACGCCCGCACGCCTTCCGTGAAGTCCTTCGAGCCGAACAGCGGCAGCAGCTGCAGGTACACGTGGTGCACGTTCGCCTCGAACGTCTCCTCCAGCGACAAGCGCATCATGCGCTTCGTCGCCTGCACCGCCAGCGGCGCGTTCGCGGCGATCTCCTCGGCCAGCGCCCGCGCCTCGTCCATCAGCGACGCGTGCGGCACGACGCGGCTCACCAGCCCCAACTCCAGGCACTCCTGCGCGCCCAGCGTCCGCCCCGTGAAGGCGATCTCCGCCGCCTTCGACCAGCCGACCAGCCGCGGCAGCAGCCACGTCCCGCCGCTCTCCGGCAGCACGCCCCGCTTCGTGAACACCGCCGCCAGCTTGCCCTGATCCGAAGCGATGCGGATGTCGCAGCCCAGCGCCAGGTCCATGCCGTAGCCGGCCGCCGCGCCGTTCAGCGCGCAGATCACCGGCTTGTCCGTCTGGTGCAGCACCATCGGCGGGCTGTTCGCCAGGTCGAACTTCGCCGGCAGCGCCCCCGCGCCGTTGATGCTGTTGTCGTTGGCGTTCGCGCCCTGCTCCTTCAGGTCCAGCCCGGAGCAGAACCCCTTGCCTGCGCCCGTCAGGATGATCGCCCGCACGTTGCGGTCGTGGTCCGCCTCCCGGAACGCCGCCGAGAACGAGGCCAGCATGCCGCCGCTGATCGCGTTCAGCCGCTCCGGCCGGTCCAGCGTGATCGTCACCGCGTGTCCGGCCACGTCGTACAGCAGGTCTCGATACGTCATCTCGTGTCACTCCTTACCGTTGATCGCAGGCCCACAGCCTACAGCGCGGTCGTGCTGCCGCGCGAGCGTGTCGAGCGTCAACCGGGTGCCATTCGTACAAGACCGCGCGGCCGCCGCCGGGGTACCATCTGACATCGACAGAGCAAGTTCGATTGGAGTGTGCCCCGTGGCCGAAGAGAAGACCGCCTTCAACCTCGTGAACATCGTCGTCACGGACATGGAAGCCAGCGTCGCGTTCTACCGCCGCCTCGGGCTCAAGATCCCCGACGCCGACCCTGCCTGGGACGACGTGCATCGCTCGGCGAAGATGCCGGACGGAATCGGACTTGATCTCGATGCGGCCGGCTTCGCGTCGAAATGGGACCAGGGGTGGCGCGGCGGCCCCGGCGTCGTGCTGGGCTTCAGCGCGCCATCACGCGACGCCGTCGATGCCACGTACGCCGACCTCACCGGCGCCGGCTACCGTGGCCAGCAGCCGCCATACGATGCCTTCTGGGGCGCGCGCTACGCCGTGGTCGAGGACCCCGATGGCAACGCCGTCGGCCTCATGAGCGAGCCGGATCCCGCCCGCCGCGCCGCCCCGCCGTCCGCCTGACCGCGCGATTGCACGAACAAGAGAGGCGGCCCACCGGGCCGCCCCTCCATCACTGACACATTGGGTCACTGACGCACGCGCACACCTACCGGCGCGCGCCCGCCTTCGCGCGGCCACGGCCCGCCGGCTTCGCCACCGCGCGCTTCACGACAGCCTTCGCCGCCGCCCGCGACCCCGCGCCGTTCGAAGACACGCCGCCCTTCTCGAACGCGCTGCACACCGTGTCCGTGATCAGCCGCGTCACCACGTACGGGTCCATGTTCGCGTTCGGCCGCCGGTCCTCGATGTAGCCCTTCTTGTCGAGCGCCACCTGCCACGGGATGCGCACCGAGGCGCCGCGGTCCGACACGCCGTACGTGAACTTGTCCATCGACGCCGTCTCGTGCAGCCCCGTCAGCCGCTCCTCGATGGCGTGGCCGTAGTTCTTGATGTGCAGGTCGTGCTTCTTGCTCAGCGCCTGCGCCGCCTTCACACACGGCTCGTAGCTCGTGCGGATCTGCTTCGTCGAGAAGTTGGTGTGCGCGCCCGCGCCGTTCCAGTCGCCCCGCACCGGCTTCGGGTACAGCGTCGCGCTGACGCCGAAGTCCTCCGCGATGCGGTAGAGCAGCCAGCGCGCCACCCACAGGTGGTCGGAGCACTCCACCGGGCCCGCCGGGCCGATCTGGAACTCCCACTGGCCCGGCATCACCTCGCCGTTCGTCCCGGCGATCTTCAGCCCGGCGTTGATGCACGCCGTCGTGTGCGCCTCGACGATCTCGCGGCCGAACACCTCGTCGGCGCCGACGCCGCAGTAGTAGCCGCCCTGCGGCGCCGGGAAGCCGTTGTCCGGCCAGCCCAGCGGCTTCACGCCGTCGAAGAACGTGTACTCCTGCTCGATGCCGAACCACGTGTCGTGCTTCGCGTACTTCGCCGCCGTCGCCGCGCACGACGCGCGCGTGTTCGAGGGGTGCGGCTGCATGTTCGTCAGCAGTACCTCCGTCAGCACCAGCTTGTTATCGCCGCCGCGGAGCGGGTCCGGGCAGACGAACACCGGCTTCAGCACGCAGTCGGAGTTCGACCCCGGCGCCTGGTTCGTGCTCGAACCGTCGAAGCCCCAGATCGGCGGCTTCTCGCCGGACGGCACGATCTTCGTCTTCGACCGCAGCTTCGCGGTTGGCTTCGTCCCGTCGATCCAGATGTATTCGGCCTTATACACGCCCATAGGTCAGCTCCATGTGTTGTCGTGAACGCGGCGGACCGCCCGCCAGTCCCTCCCCGCGGCGCCATGCGCGCCCCAGAATGTACCGGATCGATGTTACGAGCACATTTCCGGCCCGCGGGCGTCGGGCGTGCCGGCGGCGCGTACGTCTCGTCATTGGTCAGCATCTAAGCAAAGGGGCTTGCAGCCGCAGGGTGGCCACCCGACAGAGATTCGCTTCCCGCTCACACCGTTCGCAAGGCCACGGTAGGCGGCATCCGAGACGCTCGGATGGCCGGCATCAGGCCAGCGAACGCGCCGATCAGGATGGACGAGGCGATACCGCCCGACCACGCCTCGACGGGGATCACGACGGCCCAGCTCTTCGAGCTGGCGTACACGGCCGTTGCCGCGGCCCCGGCGAGCACTCCCACGACGCCGCCGATGACGGCGAGCAGGATCGACTCAGCCAGGAACTGCGTACGGATCTGGCCCTTCGTCGCACCGAGGGCGCGACGAAGGCCGATCTCCGAGCGGCGTTCCAGAACCGATATGATCATGATGTTGGCGACACCGACGGCCCCCACGATCAGTGCCACCACTCCGAGACCGAGGAAGAGGCTGTCGAACGCTCCCGCCGCAGCGGCCCGCGCGGTAAGCACGTCGGACGGCTGGCTGACGGCCACCTCGTACGGTGCCTCTGGGTTGGCGGTCCGCGCGAGCAGCGACTGCACCGCCGCCTCGTGACCGGTGGCGGCGCGTACGTAGATCGAGCTCGGCGGGCCGGCCCGCTCCTCGCCGCGCACCATGCTGACATAGCCGAGGTACTTCTGGGCGGCGGGATACCCGATTAGGGCGCTGTTGTCGATGTCGGGCGCCAGCGGCGAGGGCTGCAGAATGCCCGCGACATTGAACCACTGGCCGCCCAGCCAGATCCGCTGATCGGGGTACATCCGATCGATGCCCAGCCGTTGGGCGGCAACCGACCCGAGCACCGCGACCGGCTCGCCGGCAGTGCCTTCGTTGAGCCAGTCGCCGCGTGCGACGCCGGTGCTGAGCACGGACAGCAGGTTCAGGCTTGTGGCCCGCACCTGGAGGCCACCGGTGTTGCCCTTCGGGATCATTGAGTTCCGGTAGATCGTCTCTTGCTTCATCAACGCGGTGTGTGCCACCAGTTGGACGTTGCCCAGGTGTGTGATCCGCGCCAGCGCTTCACTGGGCAGCTTCGCCGGTCCCCCGGTGAGGCTCTGTCCCGCCTCGACGGTCAGCATGTTCGTGCCGAGCCGGTTGATCTCCGCGATCAGCCCGGCCTGCGAGGACGAGGACAACCCGAGGACTCCCACGATCGCGGCCGTTCCGATCGCGATCCCGACCGCGGACAGCGCGGCGCGCAGCGGCCGAGCGCGCAGCCCAACACTCGCCACCCGCAGCTGGTCAGCCAGCCGCAATCGGCCGCCCCTCGCACTCACGGCACCGCTCCCTTCGCCCCCGCACCGTCCATGCGTGCCACGTGGATACCGCGATCGCGGCCGGTATCGGAGACCACCTCGCCGTCCAGCATCCGAATCTGCCGAGGCAGCCGATCGGCGAGGCCCGCTTCGTGCGTGATCATGACGATGGTGGCGCCGGCGGCGTTGAGCTCGCGGATGAGCTCCATGATCGATGCGCCGGTGGTGCTGTCGAGGTTCCCGGTCGGTTCGTCGGCGAGAACGATCGCCGGACGCCCGACGAGGGCCCGGGCGATCGCAACCCGCTGCCGCTCCCCTCCGGAAAGCTTGGTGGGCTTGAAGTTCGCGCGTTCGGACAGTCCGACCCGCTCGAGTGCCTCATCCGCACGCCTGTGCCGCTCGGCGACGGGGACGCCGGCGTAGAGCAAGCCGTCGGCGATGTTCTCCCGCACCGTGGCATGTTCGGCCAGGAAGAACTGCTGGAAGACGAACCCGATCTCCCGAGCCCGCAGCAGCGACAGCTCGCGGTCGCTCAGGCGCGCCACGTCCACCCCACCGATCCGGACGACGCCACTGCTGGGCCGCTCCAGCGTCCCCATGACGTGCAGGAGCGTGGACTTGCCCGACCCGGAAGGCCCGACGATCGCCACCAGCTCGCCCCGCCGGACGGAAAAAGACACCCCCCGGAGGGCGGGCACCGGCGGCTGCTCACCGTAGACCTTGGTCACACCCTCCAGGTCCAGAACTGATTCGTCACTCATAACGACGGCACCACCACTTGATCGCCTTCGTGAAGATTGCCCTCGACCTGGACTCGTCCGCCTGCGGTGTCGAACAGGCCGAGCTTCACAGCGACCAGCTCGCGTCGCCCGTCGGCGCGCACGACCTCGACCGCGAACCCGCCGCCGGACTTCCCGACGAGCGCCGTAACCGGGACGCTCAGTGCGCCCTCAACAACCTTGGTCGTGATTGACACCTGGACCGGGGCTTGGTCCAAGCCGCCGGTTGCCGCCGGATCCGTGGGCTGCACCTCCACGGGTACCGTCGGCGTGGTAGTGCGGTTGCCAGACCCGCCGTTCGATGGTGACGACGTGGTGGCCACCATGCCCACCGAGGTGACCTTCCCGGGAGTGGTGCTGTTGTCGGGGAGGGTGATCACCACCTGGTCCCCGACCTTGACGAGTGACTGCTGGTCCGCGGCCAGGCCGATGGTCACCACCCGGGTCGTCGAGGTGCCCTGCAGGACTGGCTGGCCGGCCCGGAGTGGGCCGCCCAGGGTGGCCGAGACGCCCGTCACCCGCACCGCGACCGGCTCGAACACCGCTTGCCCGAGGGTCAACGTACCGGTCTGGGACAGGCCCCGGGTCGCCTGGAGCTTCATCAGCGCGGTGGCCGTCGCCGAGGTGAAGGTGTTCGCACCGGCTGGTATCTCCGCCGCCGTCGCATACCCCAGGTCCACGAGATCCGCGTTCAACTGGGTCACGTCCGCCCCAGTCATGCCTGTCGACAACGTCCGGTACGCCGGCGTCGACCCGTAGAGAAGCACCACCGGGTTGCCGTCCACTCCGAAGATGCCCTCGCCCTGCTCGACCACCTGGCCGACGTCAGGCAGCCAGGTCGCCGTACCCGACGTCTGGGCGATCACGGAGTACGGCGAACCGTCCGATCGCGCCCGATAGGTCAGGGTCCCATCCAGGGAGACCATGGCCGAGAGCTTCCCCTGTTCCACCTTCGCGGTGTTCGCCAGCGGCTCCTGTGCGGTCGGGGTCGCTTGCTTCGCACGGGACAGGACGACCACAGCGCCGGTCGCCGTCACGGCAATCGCGACGGCCGCGCCGACCAGCACCCACGTCTTCCGCATCACTGGCCCCCCGTTGCGCCTGTCAAGAAATCGCGGCACTTCTGCACCGCGGCCTGGAACCCCGGAATGCTGTGAGCACCGTTCACGTTGATGAGGGGCCCAGTGTCGGTGGGGTCCGGGAAGTCCTTCACGCCGTTGTCGCGCATGCACTGGGCGAACTTGAGGGCGGCCTCCTGCTGCTGGGCGCTCCTCCTGCTGCCGGTGAACCCCGGTGGCTCCAGATCCTTGCACGCGCTGATGGCCTGCTTGAACGCCGGGCTGCTCACGTCCAGCGACGAGCCGTTCGCTATCGTATCGATAGTAAACGCGCCCGACGCGTTCGGATCCGGGAATCCGCTGACGCCGTTCTTGCGCATGCACTCGGCGAATTTCACCGCCTGCTCATTGGCGGTGTTCGTGTTGCCGCCGCTGCTGGCGGTGTCGGTCTTGGCAGGTGTGTTCGAACAGCCAGCGCCGAACATGGCAATCATGGCAAGGGCGGCCACCAGCGATAGTGTTCGATTCATGTTGGCTCCCCGCGGCCGAGCTGGATTGCTGTAGGACATGCCTCCAGTTAAGGCAGCGTGGCGTTGCCAGCACGTATGTGGTTTTCGATATGGCGACGATATGCTACGGGCTGGTAGAACCGATGAGCATGCGTGTGTTGATTGTCGAGGACGAACCCTATATGGCAGAAGCCATCCGCGATGGCCTACGCCTGGAAGCGATCGCGGCCGACATCGCAGGCGACGGCGACACCGCTCTGGAACTGCTGAGCGTCAACGCCTACGACATCGCCGTCCTCGACCGAGACATTCCCGGGCCTACCGGCGACGAGATCGCCGAACGCATCGTCGCCTCCGGCAGCGGCATGCCGATCCTCATGCTCACCGCTGCGGACCGTCTCGACGACAAGGCCACCGGGTTCGAGCTCGGCGCCGACGACTACCTTACGAAGCCGTTCGCACTCCGAGAACTCGTCCTTCGTCTCAGAGCGCTCGACCGCAGGCGCGCACACAACAGGCCACCTGTGCGAGAGCTCGCAGGCCTCCGACTGGATCCGTTCCGCCGAGAGGTCTACCGCGACGGCCGCTACGTCGCGCTGACCAGGAAGCAGTTCGCAGTGCTCGAAGTCCTAGTCGCCGCCGAAGGCGGTGTCGTCAGCGCCGAAGAACTGCTGGAGCGGGCGTGGGATGAGAACGCCGACCCGTTCACCAACGCCGTGCGCATCACGGTCTCGGGTCTGCGCAAACGGCTCGGCGAACCCTGGATCATCGCCACCGTGGCCGGCGTCGGGTACCGCATCGACACTCGACCAGACACGGGGCGTGAGGGAGGAGACCATGGATAGAGCCCCCGGTATGAGCGTTCGCCTCAAGCTCACCCTCAGCTACGTCGGCTTCCTCATGCTCGCAAGTGCCTTGCTGCTCGCAGCCGTGTGGGCGTTTCTGCTGCGCCATGCGCCCAACGGTCTGACCTTCAACCCCGCGCGGTTCGTAACCAACCACCCCGTCGACCTACTGCACGGGTACGGACTGCTCGCCTTCGCTCCGGCCGCGACCATCGTATTGGCGTTCCTGCTGGTGTTCGGTCTCGTGGGAGGGTGGCTCCTCGCCGGCCGCATGCTCGCCCCCCTGACTCGCATCACAGATGCCACGCGCGTGGCAGCAAACGGGTCGCTCTCCCATCGGATCCGGCTACAGGGCCGCAGAGATGAGTTCCGCGAACTCGCCGACGCATTCGACGCGATGCTCGCGCGGCTCGAAGCACACATCGCCGAACAGCAGAGATTCGCGGCCAATGCCTCCCACGAACTGCGCACTCCGCTGGCGATCACGCAGACACTTCTCGACGTCGCTCGCAACGACCCGCACCGCGACGCCGGCGAGCTCGTCGACCGCCTCCAGGCCGTGAATACTCGAGCGATCGACCTCACCGAAGCGCTGCTCCTGCTCAGCCGCGCCGACCGACGATCTTTCGCCCGAGAACATGTCGACCTGTCCCTCATAGCGGAAGAAGCCACTGAAACGCTCCTCCCCCTCGCAGAAAAGCGCGGCCTCACCATCGAGACCTCCGGCGGCATGGCCCCCACCATCGGCTCGCACGCGCTCCTGCTACAGTTGAGCACGAACCTCGTGCACAACGCGATCGTCCACAACCTGCCTGAACAGGGCACCGTGTGGGTCACGACGAGCGTTCATCCTGCGGGCGTGGTGCTCACTGTTGAGAATACCGGCGAGCAGCTCGCACCACAGTTAGTCTCCAAGCTTGTCGAGCCGTTTCTTCGCGGCACCAAACGCGTACGTACGGACCACGCAGGTGTCGGCCTCGGCCTGGCAATCGTCAAAAGCATCACCCAAGCACACGACGGAACCCTCACCCTCACCCGCCGGGCCACTGGCGGGCTCCGCGTCACGGTGAAACTACCGGCCGCACCCGCGCGCACTGGCAGGTGACATCCTGAAGAAGCCCGGCCCCTGACCGAGGACGAGTACCGCCTCCCTGAAGACGTCGGTCCGTCCCGCTGCGTCCGCCCACACGGACGGCACGCGTGCACTTCGTTCACTCTCCTTCCCTGTTTCCACACGTACGAGCGTAGAGCCGCCCCCAAATCGCCGTTGACAGGCGATTGGGCGCCGCAGTATGATGCGCGACAGGCCCGTAGCCTGACACGCGAAACGGAGCGCAGGACATCCGGTGAGAAGCATCGATATCAACACCACGCTGAGCCGCCTGGGGCGCGCCACCCGCACGGGTGGGCTGTCTGTGGGGCGGGTTCGCGTGCCGTCTGGGAGTGGTGAGCATTGAGTTGAGCTAGTCGCCCCGGCCGCACGCAGTCCACCCACTCGCGCACCTGAGGCGATGTGGGTTTTTTGTCGCCCGCGCGGCGATGGCGAGGACGGAGGCAGAGATGGCGATGGCAGTGAGTGACGGCGAGACGGATACCGACGTGAGCGCGCAGGCGCCGCCGCTGCGCGTGACGCACGTCATGAAATCGTTTGGCGGCGGCATCGACGCGGGCCGGCTGCTCCCCTGGGCGCGCGGGCGCAAGCGCGAGCCGGCGCGCCGCGTGGTCGACGACGTCTCGCTGGAGATCCGGCAGGGCGAGATCTTCGGCGTCATCGGCGCCAACGGCTCCGGCAAGTCGACGCTGATCCGCATGATCAGCACGCTCCTGCTGCCGGACGCCGGCGACGTGCGGATCTTCGGGCTGGACGCCGTGCGCGACGCGATGAAGGTGCGCGCGCTGATCAACCGCGTCTCCGCAGACCCCTCGTTCTTCCGCAGCATGACGGCGCTGGAGAACCTGATGTTCTTCGGTCGCGTCTACGGCCTCACCCCGGCGGAGGTGAAGCGCAAGACGCCGGAGATCCTGGAGCGGCTCGGCTTTGAGCGCGAGCGCGCCTACGAGCCGATGAGCCACCTCTCCCGCGGGCAGCAGCAAAAGGTGGCCGTTGCCCGGTCGTTCCTCACGTCGCCGGTGCTCATGCTCCTGGACGAACCGACGACGGGGCTCGACCCCCGCAGCAAGCGCGACGTGCAGGCCTTCGTGCGCGAGGTGCAGCAGGAGCACGGCGCGACGATCCTGCTGACGACGCACGACATGGACGAGGCGGAGCTGCTCTGCGACCGCATCTCCTTCCTCTCGAACGGGCGCATCGTCGCCGAGGGTGCGCCCCTGGAGCTGCGGCGCCAGGTCGCCGACGGCCGGCCGATCGACGGCATCACGATGGAGACGGTGTTCATGGAGCTGACCGGCCACCGCGTCGAGGACGACGAGGAGCCGGCGGCGGAGGTGACGCATGGCTAGCATTCCGACGACCCTGCGCATGCCGAGACGCCCCGGCCGGCCGACCCTGGCCTGGGCGTTCATCGAGCGGCAGACGAACCTCTGGAAGCGGTACTGGGCGTGGGAGCTGGTGTGGCTGGTCTACGGCGTGGTCAACACGCTCGCCGTCACGCTGATCGCCAACCAGGTGGGGCAGTCCGGTGCCGTCGATAAGGCGGCAGTGCGCCACCTGGTGCTGTTCCTCCTCATCGGCACGCTGGTCTGGGCCTACCTCTCCGCCGTGCTGGACGATATCAGCCTCGTGATCTCCTGGGAGCGCTGGGAAGGGACGATCGAGCACACCCTCATGGCCCCGGTCGAGCGCTGGCTGCACCTGACCGGCATGGTGCTGTTCGGCATCCTGCACGCGATGATCCGCACGGGGCTGATCTTCCTCATCGCCATCCCGTTCTTCACCGTGGACCTGGGCCACGCCGACTGGGCGGGCGCGGCGCTCGTGCTGCTCATCGGCAGCTTCAGCGTCGCCGGCCTGGCGATCTTCGCCGGCATCCTGCCCATGCTCTACCCGGAGCGCGGCCAGCAGATGTCGATGATGATCCAGGCGTTCGTGCTGCTCGTGTCCGGCGTCTACTACGAGGTGCACGTCCTTCCGGCGTGGCTGCGCATCTTCTCGTACGTTTCGCCGGCCACGTACATCCTGGACGGCATCCGCGGCGCCGTCATCGATGGCAAGAGCATCGGCGGCGTGCTGCCGGAAGTGGCCGCGCTCGCGCTGTTCGGCGTCCTGCTGATCCCCGGCGGCATGATGACCTTCGCCGTAGCGGAGCGCTGGGCGAAGAAGACCGGCCGCCTCAAGCGCCAGGGGTGACCGCTGGAGGAGGTTGATGTTGGAGGCGGGAGGCGAGACGTCTGATGTTTGACTGTTTGCTGGTTGATCAACCGCGCGCGTGTCCGCCCGCGTTATACTAGGGCCACCATGGTGACGAAGAAAGCGGCAAAGGTATCGACGGCGCGGGGGTCTGCGTCGAAAGCTCGGGCGCAAGGCCCGCGGAACATCTGGCTGGAGCTACGCGCTATAGGCAAATCAGTGTCGAAGGCCGACCGATCCGCCCTGCCGCGAGACGGTGCCCGCAACCTCGACCACTACCTGGACGGCTCGCCGAAGGTAGGCTGAGTGCGGCCCGTCTTCGTTGACACGTCCTTCTACGTTGCGATCTTCAACGAAGACGATGACCTTCATGGTCCAGCGGTACGCCTTGCGGAGGAGCTGACTCGCGAACCCGGCACGGAGTTCGTCAGCAGCGAGGCGATTCTCGTGGAGTTCCTTACGTTCGTGCGGCGGGGCGGCGCGCGCGTGCGGATCGCCGCGGTGGACTACGTTGAAGCGCACCGCCGCCAGTCTGGTGTGACGATCGTGCCCCACACGAAGCGACTCTTCGATGCCAGCCTCGCGCTGTATCGGTCGCGCCCCGATAAGCGATACAGCATGACCGATTGCATATCCATGGTGATTTGCCGTGAGCGAGCGATCAGCGAGGTTCTCACGCACGACCGAGACTTCGCCCAGGAGGGATTCACCATCCTCCTGTAACCACCAACCGGAGCAAAGGAGAACGCCCCATGCCCACGCCACTGGTGAACGATAAAATCGAGGCCTACGCCGAGCAGCACACGTCGGCGCTGCCGGCGCTGCTCGACGAGCTGATCGCGGCCACGCAGCGCGACCTCAAGGAGCGCGCCGGCATGCTCTCCGGCCCCGCCGTCGGCACCCTGCTGCAGACCCTCGTCTTCGCCACCCGGGCGAAACGCGTGCTGGAGGTCGGCATGTTCACCGGCTTCAGCGCCCTGATGATGGCGTCGGCCCTGCCCGATGACGGCACGCTGATCACCTGCGATATCAACCCCAGGACGGCCGAGATGGCGCGGGGGTTCTTCGACCGCAGCCCGCACGGACGGAAGATCGAAGTACGGCTGGGCCTGGCGCTCGACACATTGAAGACGCTGCGGCCCGGCTTCGACCTGGTCTTCATCGACGCCGACAAGGGCAACTACCTCAACTACTACGAGGCGGCGCTGCCGCTGCTCTCGCCCCACGGCCTGATCGCCGTCGATAACGTGCTCTGGAGCGGCGAGGTGCTGGACCCGCGCACCGACGACGGCCACGCCATCGTCGCCTTCAACCACCACGTCCGCAACGACCCGCGCGTCGTCTGCGTCATGCTCACCGTGCGCGACGGCGTCACGCTGATCCGCCGCGCCTGAGGTCGCCCGCGCGCAGCAGCGCGCCCGACGCCAGCGCGCCGGCCGCTGCCCCGGCCACGTCCGCCAGCCAGTCGGTCACGGCGGCGTCCCGTCCGGGGACGAAGCGCTGGTGGAACTCGTCGCTGACGCCGTACAGCGCGGCGAGCGCCGCGGCGCACGCCAGCAGCAGCGGCACCGGCCACGCCAGGTGGCGGCGGCACGCGCCCGCCAGCGCGAACGCCAGCGCCGCGTACTCCCCCGCGTGCTCGACCTTGTCCAGTGGGACCGCCTGCGCGCGCGGCGCCGCCAGGTTCGGCACCGACGAGAGTGCGAAGATCAGCGCCGCAAGCACCACCACGGCGGGCCAGCCGGAGAGAAGCGAGAGGCCGCGGCGCAGGACGGGCATCGGCACATCTCAGCACGCGAGAGCACGCTGGGCAACACCGGCGCCCCGCCCATGGCGTCGCGACCGCGCGACACGTGCGCTCAGGCCGCGGCCGGCTCGCCATCCTCGCTGGCGTCGGCGCCCAGCAGCTCCCGCATCGTCAGGCCGTCGTCGGGACAGACGCGCAGATCGATGCGGAGGCCCCGCACGATCGGCTGGATGCGCGCCGCCAACGCCCGGCCCTCCGCCGCCGCGGCCCCCGGGAGCACCAGCGCCACGGCCGAGCCGATGTGTCCCGCGAACCCCGTGTCGGGCAGCCACTGCCGCGCCGCGCGTCGGCCGGCATCGAGCGCGGTGGCCGAACGCGCCGTGATCCGCACCACGCACAGGGTGCCGCCCTCCGCGCGCACGCGTTCGATCTCGTCGCGCAGGCGGGCGACGAAGTACCAGCTGGCGTAGACGCTGGCGTCGCCGGCGAAGATGTCCCGCGGTGCAGGCGCATCGGCGAGTGGCTCGTCGCCGGCATCCTGCTCCGGCTCGCGCGCACTCGCCGTCACCACGAAGGCGGCGCGCGCAACCGCCGCCGCAGCGGCCAGCGCCGAGAGGCTCAGCAGCGCCGACGTCAGCGGCGGTCCGGCGAGTAGTGCAGCAATCAGCGCGACGGAGCCGAGGACCGCCGCCGGCAGCAGCAGCAGCGCGGGGCGCCCCCCGCCTGGCGTCACGGCGCCGCCCCGCCCGTCACGCAGAGCACCGGCCCCGGCGCCAGCTCCGCCGGCACCGGCGAAGCGCACGCGTGGTGTGCGTCGGCCGCGTCCGCGCGGGCGAACAGCGTGTAGCGCAGCCCGTCCGAGGCGTACCAGTACGGCGTCGTGCCGTCGCTCACGGGCAGCGCGCGCGTGATGCGCCGCAGCAGGCAGCCGGCATCATCCGGCTGCGCGCACAGCGTTGTCGGGCGGCCGACCGTGGACGGATACACGCCCGTCTGCTCGCGGTAGATGGACAGTGCCGTGCGGACAGAAGCGAGGTCCTGCAGCCGCTGCGAGTCCGTCACGCCCGTGGAGGCAGCGGCCGGGTGGGACACGCCCGCGCGCGCCAGCGACGCGGCGGCGGCCAGGACCGAGATCAGGGTCACCGAGATCAGCGCGCAGAGCGGCAAGACGTAGCGCGGGTCCTGCAGGGCGCGGGCCACCGGTCTCCCTCCTCCTCACACGGTGTCGGTACCGGACGGAGCCGCGACGATCGGGAGAACCCGCATGCGCGGGCCGCCGCAGGGCGCCCGGTCGGCGAAGCTCCGCGTCCGGAGTGGCCCTCGCCGATCGGGCGGCCCCGCGGGGGGCGTGTGACAGCCGGAGCCGGCCCGCCCTCCCGGGGTCAGGAGGGCTCGTCGCCGGTGGCGGCGCGCTCGCGCTCAACCTCCGCGAACAGCTCCTGGCGCATCACCCTTACATCACCGGGCGCCGTGATCCCGAGCTTCACGCGGTCACGTTCCACGCTCAGGACCTTCACCCAGATATCGCCTTCGATCCAGATGCCCTGCTGCGCCTTCCGTACGAGTATCAGCATCCTGCTTGGCCTGTCTCCCGCCCGTCTGGCGGACTCCGCCACCTGCCGCTCCCATCGTGGACGGCCTGGCCATGCCGTCCGGCACCTTCATTGTAGATCGTCAATCTCCGGGCTCTTGACACTGCCTCGCGCATGAGGCTAACTATGGAACCTGGATACTGGATGCGAGAAGCCGGAAACACGACGTAACATCCATATTACCGGAAATCGATTACCAGCATTGTACTTCTAGCGTACGCCCCCGTCAATGTCGAGGAGCGCCGAATCTGATGGCCGGACGATGGGGTCTCCTGACCAACCACGCCCTCGTGCTGATCCACGTCGTCGAACACCCCCGCTCGACCCTGCGCGACATCGCCGATGCGGTAAACATCACCGAGCGCGCCGCAATGTCGCTGCTCCGCGCGCTGGAGGACGACGCGATCATCTCTCGCCGAAAGGAAGGCCGCCGCAACGTCTATACCGTGGACATCGATGCGCTGATGTCACATCGCACGCAGGGGACCTACAGCATCGCGCAGATCGCCAATGCGCTGTTCCTGCTCTCCGGGCGTATCCCCGGCACGGAACTGCCGCCGGGGATGCAGCTCTCCGGCGTTGCGAGTCGCCCGACAGTAGTATCCGCCGAGACGACCGAGAAGTTACTGCCGGGCCCTACTGGACCGTGAACTCCGCGTGCATGCCGGCCTGGTAGTGGTCGACCGTGCTCGCGCCCTCGCCCCTCGCGATGAGGCATGCCAGCACGTAGGCGCCCGGCTGCAGATCGAGCGTCAGCGTGGCGCCCTTGCCCGGCGCGATCCCCTCCACCTCGTCGATCTTCTCCAGCGTGCCGTCAGGCTTGCGCCGCAGCACCGCCAGCTCATGCGGCTGGTCGCTCGCGGCGTTGGTCGCGATGAAGCGGATCACGCCCGGCTTCACGCTCGTCTTGTCGGGCGTCACGCTGTAGTCGAGCAGCGCCACCGCGACCGTGGCGGATGGCTGCTGGAGGACCACGGGCGTGCTGGGGACCGTCGGCGCGGGGCTGGCCGGCGCGGCCGTGCCGGTCACCGCCGCAGACCTGAACTCGATGATCGTCGAAACGCCGGCCGGGACGTAGCACTTCACCTTCTGCGTGCGCCCGTCCGACGGCACGGTGAAGCCGACGCGACGCGTCAGTCCGGACGGCACCGCAACTTCCTCGACCTTCGTCCCCTCGATGCCCTCGACCTCGTAATCGACGCTCGCCTCGTTCTTCACCACCAGTTGCAGCTTCTCGCCCGGCGTCACGCTCACCGACGCCGGTGTGCAGCCGTTCCCCCGCTGCGTGATGTCGATCGGCCGCCCGCCCGCGCCGCTGCTCGAACACGCCGTGGCGAGCGCGGCGAGTACCGCAACGGCAAGGATGCCGCTCAGTGTCCGCATGGTGGACCTCCCTGGATCAGCGTTCCGCGGTGACGCCGGCCGCGCTCTCCGGCCGCGGCGCCTGTGCGCGCGGCGGCGTGCCCGCCGGCATGAGTACGTACACGCCGAGCACTATCACCAGGTACGACCAGTAGGCGGCGAGCTGGCTCACCGCAGGCGCCGAGTCGTAGCCCAGCAGCGTGTGCAGGAACTTGCCCATGGTCGATGTCATCGGGATGAACGATTCGGTGTCCCACGGGCGGCTGCCCAGGTTCGTCAGCAACGCCGCCTCGTGCAGCGCGGCGAAACTGTTGGCGAGCATGCCCGCGGCCAGCACCACGACCGCGATGCCCGTGACGAAGAAGAACTGCTTCAGCGGCAGCCGCGCCGCGCCGTAGTACAGCACGATCCCCGCCGCCGCCGCGATCGCGAAGCCCGCGACGCCGCCCAGCGCGAACTGTACGCCGGACCCGGAGCTCGTCGATCCGGCGAACAGGAACAGCGCCGTCTCGATCCCTTCTCGCGCGACCGACGAGAACGCCAGCAGCGCCAGCGCGATCACTGAACCGCCGGACAGCGCGCTATCAACGCGGTGCCGCAGCTCGCGCGAGATGCCGGCGGATTGCCGCTTCATCCAGAACACCATCCACGTCAGGATCGCCACCGCGAACAGCATCGTGAAGCCCTCGAACGCGCCCAGCACGCGCCCGCTCAGCTCGCGCGATGTCACCTCCAGCGCGCCGCCGATGCCCAGCGACAGCGCGGCCGCGGCCGCCGTCCCCAGCCAGATCTCGCGGAAGTGGCGCTTCTGGTCAACGTTGCGCAGGTAGCCGAGCAGGATCGTCACCACTAGCGCGATCTCGAGGCCTTCACGCAGCGTTACGAGGAGAGAGAAGAGCATGGCCCACCGCGTCCTTAATTGAGCGCCCGCTAGATTGTCGCCGGTATTTAGCCTAAGCTAATGCCGGTGCATAGTCAACACTAATGCTTGATGAGATGAACCGGCGCCACTCGCAAGATCCACAGGTTTACCGAGGATTCGGCGCGCACGGGCTATACTCGTAGCCAAAGCGCGCGGCGAGGGGCGCGCAACACGGGCCGGGGAGTGCCCGCACGGCATGGCCACGAAGCCTTCTTCCACCATCGAGGACTACTTGATGGAGATCTACGACATGATGCGCGCCGGCCGCCAGGTCATCGCCGCGCGCCTCACCGAGAAGATGGGCGTCGCCGCCCCGACCGTCTGGAACACCGTGCACCGTATGGAGCGCGACGGCCTGGTCGCCATCGACGAAGGATCGAAAGAGATCACCCTCTCGCCGACGGGGCTGGAGGCCGCCGAATCGATCAAGCGGCGCCACCTGCTCACAGAGCGGCTGCTCGTGGACATCCTCGGCCTCGCCTGGGCGGACGCGCACGAGGAGGCCCACCTCATCGAGCACACGATCACGCCGCGCGTCGAGGCGCGCATCATGGCGGTCCTCGGCAACCCCACCACCTGCCCGCACGGCAACCCCATGCCCGGCGTCGACCCGGCGACGCGGCCGAAGACGCGCCCCCTCGCGACGGCCCAGGCCGGCGAGGAGTGGGCCATCGACGGCATCAACGAGCCGGCCGAAGAGGACCACGAGCTGATGACCTTCTACCAGCGCAACGGCCTCGTGCCAGGCGCACGCATCAGGGTGCGCGAAGTCGCGGCGTACAACTCCACCATGACGGTGGAGGTCGCCGGCCGCCCCGTCACGCTCGGCATGCGCGCCGCGCAAGAACTCCGCATCGTCGTCGAGGCCCCGGCGGTAGCGCGCCGGTGAGGCGCGGCACCGGGCCGCGTGCGTGCATGACGTTGCTGGCGTGGCCGTCGGGCACGGTTTCGGGAGCAAGACGCCAGCGGAGTTTCAGCGCAGCCTGACAGCACGGAAGAATCAGGTCACCGCAAACCTTGCAGTCCGACTGAAGGCGAAGGTGCGGAGCGACCAGATGTTATCGTCGTCCGGCTGCTCGAGATCGTGTGCGTGCTGTGAATACTGCCAAAGCAGCCATCGGCACACCTATCAGCACGAGGGCGGGATCGCGGAACGGTATAGCGATCAATATGAAGCTCGCCTCCACTGTCGCCGCCAGATACACGCAGTAGCCGAGCGAACCCCAGAGCAAGCGTTGCCGCAGCTTGAGAAACCAGACGCCTGACCAGACCAGCCCAAGGAGCATGGCAATGAGGAACGCAACGCCGGTCAAAATCTGAGTCCCATGCCTGCGAGCAATCGCCTATTCAGCACCCAGAAGAAGACGAATCCGAGGCCCGAAACCAAACCCGTGCCGAAGGCGACGCCAACCGCCTCTGCTAACGCACCTTCGACCACGACCCAATAGGCTCCACTCGCGGAGCCGGCGACGATCGCGCCGAGCGTTGTCAACCAGCGCCCCCGAAAGTACCACCCGGCTCACGGTGAACCACCTGCGCACTGCCGACCTGAAATCGCCAGATCAAGCGTAGTAGCGTAATCGCTCAGTCCGGGAATTCCGGTGAATACGCCGAATAGATCACGGACCACGCCAGCTCAATCTCTGCCGGACGCGTCGATGGTCGGGCTAATCGTAAACGCGAGTCAGCACCCAGAATACCAAAGATGCCGTATCTCCCGCGTAGACAGTTTCTCCGCGGAAGAACCCTGATCGCCAGCCGCGAGCCTTGACGTCGCGCGCCCCCCCCCGCGATGCGGCAATCTCGCCGCACCTGCTACTGTGCGCCCATGCGCGCCCTCTGGCTCAAGTTCCTCGACTGGTTCTCCCAGCGCTTCGGCATCGGCCGCAGCGTCGTCCCGCGCGAGCCCCTCAGCATCCGCCCGATCGGCGTCGTCCGCAACAACGTGCGCGAGCCGCGCATGGACGGCTGGGCCAGCGTCCGCTCGGACATCCTCCTGCGCGAGGATCTCACCGACGCCCTGGACGGCATCGAGGGCTACTCGCACGTGATCGTCATCTTCGGCTTCCACAAGGTGCCGGAGGCTGAGCAGAAGCTGCGCGTCCGCCCCCGCGGCGACGAGCGCATCCCGGAGCAGGGCGTGCTGGCCACGCGCAGCCAGGTGCGGCCCAGCCCCCTCGGCATGTCCGTCGTGCGCGTGTTGCGCCGCCGCCGCAACGTCATCCGCGTCGAGGGCCTCGATGCCATCGACGGCACGCCCGTCCTCGACGTCAAGCCGTACTTCCCCAACCACGACGCCATCCCCAACGCCAGCGTGCCCGAGTGGGCGCGCTCGCTTGGCGAGCGCAGATGACCGGCGCCGCGTCGCACACCACCGCGCCGCCGGTCCGGAGAGCAACATGAACGACACCGCCCGCATCGCCATCGTCGGCGACTACGACCCGGCGCTGCCGTCGCACCGCGCCACCGACGAGGCGATCGCGCTCGCCGCCCGCTCCCTCGGCGCGTCGATCGACGCCGCGTGGGTGCCGACCGAAGCCGTCGCGTCGTCCGGCGCCGCGATACTCGCGGCGTACCACGGCCTGTGGGCGGCGCCCGGCAGCCCGTACCGCAGCCTCGATGGCGCGCTCGCGGCCATCAGGTATGCGCGCGAGCGGGCCGTGCCGTTCATCGGCACCTGCGGCGGGTTTCAACACGCGGTGCTGGAGTACGCGCGCAACGTCCTCGGCATCCCCGAAGCCCGTGCACGCGGAGTACGACGCGGCCGCCCCGCACCCCTTCATCTCCCTGTCGTGGTGCCCCGTGGACATCGAGGGCGGCACGCGCCTGCAGGGCAAGCTGCGCGTGACGATCGCGCGCGACTCGCTGGCCTTCCGCATCCTCGGCGTCACGCGGATCGAAGAGGAGTACCACTGCAACTACGAGCTGAACCCGGAGTACCAGCCGCTGTTCGAGGGGAGCGGCCTCCGCATCACCGGCACCGGCGAATCGGGCGAAGCGCGCGTGGTGGAGCTTGCCGGCGCCCCGTTCTTCCTCGCCACCCTCTTCCAGCCGCAGCGCCGCCCGAAAGCCGAAGGCCCGCACCCCCTCATCACCGCCTTCCTCGCCGCGGCGCTAGGCAACTGACGACCGACACACCGACACACTGATCCACGCCCAACGCGTGACACCCCCAGCTCGGACATCGCCGCCGCCCCCGCTACCCTCCCCCCATGTTCCGACAACTGCGCCCACGTCCGGCCACCCGCCGACCACCGACCACCGACAACCCGGCCACAGCCGCCGGAAACACCGAAAACTGCCGAACGAGACGGGGTTGTCGAATCTGGACAGGACATAACGGCACACACAATGCGCACGAAAATGCAGGCCGTGGCCAGGGTTCTAGGTTCTAGGTTCTGAGCTCTAAGGTTCTACGTCGATGAGCGCATCCAGCCCCACCACCAGCTCCCGCTGCCCCATCACCGCGCGCGCGGCGAGCATGACGCCCGGCATGAAGGAGTCTCGGCCCGTCGTGTCGTGGCGGATCGTCAGCGTCTGCCCCAGCCCGCCGAACAGCACCTCCTGGTGCGCCACGTAGCCCGGCAGCCGCACGCTGTGCAACGTGATCCCATCGACCGACGCCGCGCGCGCCCCCGCCACCGGCTCCGCCGATGGCTCGTTCCGCGCGAACGGCTTGCCGCCGCGCCCCTCGATCATCATCCGCGCCGTGGCGATCGCCGTCCCGGATGGCGCGTCCACCTTCTGGTCGTGGTGCAGCTCGATGATCTCCGCCGCCTCGAAGAACGGCGCCGCGAGCTTCGCCATGCGCATCAGCAACACGGCGCCCAGCGCGAAGTTCGCCGCGATCACGCCGCCCACTCCCCGTTCGCGGCACTCGCGCCTCAGCCCCTCGACGAACGACTGCGATAACCCCGTCGTGCCGATCACCGGGCGCACGCCGCGCGGCAGAGCGGCCGCCACCAGCTGCGGCGTCCACGCCGCGTTCGTGAAGTCGATGACGATGTCGGGCTTCGTCTCGTCGCAGGCGGCGGCGGCATCGGTCAGCAGCGGCACGGCGCCACCCGAAGGTAGGCGCCACTCGCCCGGCGCCGCCAGCCCGTCGACGACGCCGACCGGCTGCAGGTCCGCCTCCGCGTCGAGCGCATCGATGATGGTGCGGCCCATCTTGCCGCTGCCGGAGACGAGCACCCGGATCATGGACACAGCGTAGCGCGTCGCGGGCGCAAACGCTGGCGCGCGGCCCGGCGGACGTGGAAAGGCGGACGCTTCCGTGCGTCCGCCTCTCCGACCGCATCCAGACGGGGATCTGGCGTGTCAGGCAGCGCGCCGCGCGCGCTCTTCGACCTCCTGCGCGTCCGGCTGGCGCGCGATGGTCTGGCTCTGTGTGTGCGCCACGGGCGCGACCGCCTCGATGTGGCGGCGGGTGGCGCACGACATCTGCACCGCGCCGCCGTTGACGATGATCTGCTCCCCTTCGCCGAGCTGGTTGCCCTCCGCATCGAAGACCAGCGCGTTGCGCACGACGAAGAAGCTGGCGATCGCGTTGCGGAGCGCCTGCGTCGCCTCGACGCCCGGCGCCAGCGCGACCATGCCCTGGATCTGGAACGGCGGCGACATCAGCAGCACCGGCACGTCGACGCGCGTCGGTTGCACGGTGCCGCGCGTGAAGTACGGGCCATCGAAGTTCGCGAAGACGATCTCCTCGCGCCGGATCAGCAGCGGTGCGTCCAGCTCGATGTGCGCCTGCGCGCGGTAGAGCGGCCGGATCGCCGGCGCCTTCAGCTCGATCTGGCGGGAGATCGCCGCGTTGTTCAGGTTCTCTAGGAAGCGGCCCAGGTCGTGGATGCCCTCGGGCTGGCCGGACGCCACGAACGTCGTTGTGACGATTTCGATGCGGACTTCGGGCAGTCGCCCTTCGAGCTTCATGGTGGCCTCCGCGGCCGGGAATCGTTCCCCGGCGGCACGGGCCATTGTGAGTGCCAGCGC
Organism: Dehalococcoidia bacterium; assembly: GCA_035632115.1. GTDB lineage: Bacteria > Chloroflexota > Dehalococcoidia > DSTF01 > JACRBR01 > DASQHL01. The sequence continues at coordinate 31,065 of DASQHL010000118.1, forward strand.
ACGGCTTGCCCATCGGGGACGGCGCGTAACGCGGCAGGGCGGCCCCCTTCGGGAAACTCCCGCGGGCGCCCCGGCGATGGCCCTCGATCAGCCGCTCAGCAGATACGAACGGAGCGTCTCGCGGTCCGGCGTGGCGGCCGGGTCGTCGCCGGTGAACCACCAGCGCGCCAGCTCGACGCGGCGAAGCTGGACGGGTGGCAGCACCCGCTCGCGCAGCGCCGCGAGCCGCCGCCGCAGCTCCGCCGCCCCGGATGCGTCGCGGAACCAGGCGACCGTCGCGTGCGGCAGGTACCCGGACGCATCCGGCGCCAGCGCGTCGCCGGGCGCCGCGGCGTCGAGCCGCGCCCGCAGCTCGCCAAGCCGGCCGCCGTCGTGGACTTCGACGATCACCGCCTCCGTCAGCACGTTCAGCGGCCCCAGCACGGCATCGATCGGCGGCGTCGCGGCGAACACCGCGGCGGCCCGCTCGCCGATGCGCGGCACCTCCGCGCGTGCCACGTCGTCCGGACGCGTCTTCGCGATCACCTGGAATCCCACGCCGCGGACGGAGATGTGCAGCGCGTCCCGCGGCATCAGCTCGATGCCGCCGATGTCCGCGAGTTCGTCCTGCAACGCCTCGATCGCGTCCGCGACCGGAAGCCCGCCGAGCGGCGTCTGGAATGCGATGAACTGTGCCCGCCCGGCGGTGAACCGCTCGCGCTGCTCGGCGACCGGCACGGGATCGCCGCCGTCGGAGAACCAGCGCCATGCGTCGTCGAACGATATGAAGCGTGGAGGCATGCGTCCGGACCTAACGTCCCCTCCTGGCGATGCGAAACAGTAGCGCGTGTGCGGTGGAGGCGGGAGGCGGGTGGTGGGGGTTGGAGGGTGCTCGTCTCGCCTTCGATCGCGGGTGCCGGCCGTGTGCTCAGGCGGCGCGTTCTAGCCCTTCCGCGGCGTCCCACGTCAGGGCGATGAGCGGCGCCAGTTCAGTCGCCACCCGCATGTAGAAGCGCGCATCGTCCGCCGAGAATGCGGCGCGCGCACGGCGCCCGATGGACATCACG
>DASQHL010000119.1:0-2906 GCA_035632115.1 Dehalococcoidia bacterium
CAGCTCCAGCTCGCGGAGCTGCTGATCGAGCACTCGTGCTTCGACCGCGTGTACTTCATGAACAGCGGGGCGGAGGCCAACGAGGGAGCGCTGAAGCTGGCGCGGAAGTGGGGCAAGGAGAAGAAGCAGGGCGCGTACGAGGTGATCGCCGCCGACAACGCGTTCCACGGGCGCACGCTGCAGATGATCACGGCGGGCGGGACGGAGCGGTACAAGGCGCCGTTTACGCCGCTGCCCGAGGGCTTCGTGCACGTGCCGTTCGACGACGTGGACGCGGTGAAGCGGGCGACGAACGACCGCACGGTGGCCGTCTTCCTGGAGCCGATCCAAGGCGAGGGCGGGATCAACGTGCCGGACGCCGGCTACTTCAAGGCGCTGCGCGGCTGGTGCGACGAGCAGAACATCCTGCTGATCCTGGACGAGGTACAGACCGGCTGCGGGCGGCTGGGGACGCTGTTTGGCTACGAGCGCTTCGGCATCGAGCCAGACATCATCACGCTCGGGAAGGGGATCGGCGGCGGCGTGCCACTCTCGGCGTTCCTGGCGAAGGAGCACGCGGCGGTGTTCACGCCGGGCGACCACGGCAGCACGTACGGCGGGGAGCCACTGACGACGCGCGTGGGGTACGAGGTGATGCGGTACATCATCGACACCGGGCTGCCGGCGGAGGTCGCGCGCAAGGGCGCGATCGTGGAGCGGCGGCTGCATTCGCTTGCGGACCGGCACCCGAGCGTGGCGTCGGTGAGGGGCATCGGGCTGATGTGGGCGGTGGAGTTCAAGGGCGAGATCGGCGAACGGATCACGAACGCGGCGCTGGTGAACGGGCTGATCCTTAACAACGTGCGGCCGAACGCGGTGCGCATCGTGCCGCCGCTGACGGTGACGGACGAGGAGCTCGAGCAGGGGCTGGCGATCCTGGAGCACGTAATCGAGCAGGACGCGCGAGGCGGGGCGGCGAAGTAGTCAGCCGGCAAGGTGACATCAGCTCGCACGGGGTGACGCCGGACATCACCGTGCCAGGCATCGCCGGACGGTCGCACGCTGCGTGCATCGCTGCGCTGTCGTGTGATCGATCCTTCTCGCCGCCGCACTTCGTACGTTTGCTCGAACAAAGCGCTCAATCAACAACTGGACGCTAGTCGAGTGGGCGCATCACCACGTCGAGCGCCGGCCACGGTGGACCCTCGCGCAGGACGCGAAGGAGTTCGAGCGCTGCTCGCTGCCCGTTCGGGAATTGATCGGCTGGATCCCAGCGCCACGCTGCGACCATCGCAAGAACGAGGCCCCGGCACTCGCCGACGAGTTCCTGATCAGCACTCGTATAGCGCTCAGCGACCTCTTCGGGTACATGGGCGAGGTCGAATTCGACAGGCCCGCAGCAACATGTCTCGAGGTCTATGAAGATTGGCCCGTTCTTCGTGCTGAGGACGTTGCCCGGGTGCGGCTCGCCGTGCAGCAGCTGCTCGGCGGCGCCCCAGTCGACGATCGAACGCCTCAAGCTTCGCATCGTGTTGGCGAGGAGCTCCCGGTCCGCGTCGGGCAGCTCCCGAGTGACGTCGCGGCTCGCAACGAGTTTTTGAGCCTCCGCGACTCGATCCGTGAAGTGCGGCGCCGCCACATCGATCTCCCGCATGCCGGCATGCAGCCGCTCGAGCGCATTCGCGTAGTCGGCGGGTGAGACCTCTCCAGTTGCCAGAGGTTCGTAATAGGTCCACAGCGTGACCACGAAGCCGTCACGCTCGTGGACGTGCGGCTGCACGCGAGGTTCCAGGACGGCGACGGGGCTTGAGGTTTCGGCGAGCCGCTGCGCAAGCTCGACCTCGAACTGTGCGACCTCGTGCCCTGCATATGCGACTCGGGCAAGGACATCACAGGGCAGCAGGCGCAGAGCGAGCTTGTTCGAGTCTTGAAGAACGATCGCGTTCGTCGACTTCAGGTCAAGTGCTGAGGCGATCGAGATGGCCGCAGCCACCGCACGCGGAACTTCTGATGACTGCATGTTCCCTTACCATCGCCTCGTCGCGCCCGGAGATCTCGAAGGCGCGCACCCGCGCACTGTACCGAAACGCCTTCGCCAGCGTTCAGGCCGACGCGTACGTGACGCCGCTCGCCCGCGTGGACAACGCCGCTGAATTGGGATGGCGCAGTCCATCGCCTCCGTTAGCGACGCGCGGTTGCGGCCTGACGCCGGCGGCGGAGAGGAACTGGCGGAGCCTAGGGGCGTGCTCACGGGAGCGATGCTGCCAACAAGCACTCCGAACGGTGTGCAGTGGTATCGATCGACCCATGGAGTGGCCCGAGCCGCGGCGTCCTCGGTGCGCGCGTCGAGCGTTCGGCGCGCGCACCGGCGGTGGTAGATTCGGCACGCACGCCAGGATTCCAACCTGCGACCATCGGATGCGAAGTCCGGTGCGCGGATCGCTCGTTGCTCAAGCACGTGACGCTACGAGCAGCAGAAGCGCGCACACATCGCGGACGCATGCAGCCCTCTTGCCCGGCGGGCACGCGCACGTCAGAGGATCACGGCTGCGCCAGCGTTATTGCGCCGGCACGGTGATCTCGCGGACGCGGGGGAGGATCTCCTCGCCGACGACGTAGGCCTCTTCGAGGTGCGGGTAGCCGGACAGGATGAAGGTATCGAGGCCGAGGGCGGCGTACCCGGCGATGCGTTCGGCGACCTGGTCGTAGCTGCCGACGAGCGCGGTACCGGCGCCGCCACGGACAAGCCCGATGCCGGACCAGAGGTTCGGCGCCACGGTGAGGGTCCGCATATCGAGCGCGTCGCCGGCGAGCTGTGACATGCGCTGCTGGCCGACGGACTCGCTGCGGGAGAAGCGCCGGCGCGCCGCTTCGACCTGCTGCGGCGACATGGTGCTGAGCAGCCGCTCGGCCTCCGCCCAGGCGTC
>DASQHL010000120.1:0-31123 GCA_035632115.1 Dehalococcoidia bacterium
CGGCAGGCCCGCTCCGCGCGGGCCGTCCCTCCCGAAGAGCCGCGCTGTGCCCAGGCGCGGCTCTTCAACGTCCGCCGCGCATTGTGGCGAGATCCGGCGGCAGGCCGGGCTGCGTAACACGTTTGCAGTAACTCCAATGGATATTCGAGCGATACTGAACCGAGGACGCAGGCTTCGCGTCCGGACCACTGCGGGGGAAGAACGAGAGAGGCGAGGTATGAAGCGATTCAGCAACCTGTTGCTGACCGTGGTGCTGGGCGCGGTGATCGGCGCGGCCGTGGTCGGCGGCGTCGTGTGGGCGCGTGGCGGCAACAGCAGCAAGAGCCCGGCGGCGGCGCTAGCTACGACATCGACGACGTCGGGGGTCACCAACACATCGAGCAGCGCGAGCACGAGCGCGCCGCTGGCGGCGACGGGCGGCGACTTCACGGCGCTGTACGCGAAGGCGCGGCCGTCGATTGTCGAGATCACCACGGGCGCGACCGCATCGAGCAATCCGTTCGCGCCGGGACAGGCGCAGGGGCTCGGGTCGGGCATCGTGATCGACACGAGCGGGCACATCCTGACGAACTACCACGTAGTGCGCGGCTTCAGCACCGTGACCGTGACGTTCCAAGACGGCTCGACCGCGCAGGCGAGTGTGGTCGGTACGGACCCGGGCGATGACGTGGCGCTGGTCAAGGTGACGGCCGACGCGAGCGAGCTGCACCCGGCGACGCTGGGCGACTCGAGCGCCGTGAAGGTGGGGCAGGTGGTGGCGGCGATCGGCAACCCGTTCGGACTGGAAGGGTCGTTCACGACGGGCGTGATCAGCGGGCTGGACCGCACGCTGACATCGAGCAGCGACGGGCGGCCGATCCGGGGGCTGTTGCAGACGGACGCGGCGGTGAATCCTGGCAACTCGGGCGGGGCGCTGTTCAACGCGAACGGCGAAGTGATCGGCATCAACACCGCGATCGAGAATCCGGGTGGGAGCTCGTTCGCGGGGGTGGCGTATGCGGTCCCGATCAACACGCCGAAGCACTTCCTGTCGCAGCTCACGAGTGGTCAGACGATCACACACGCGCGGCTGGGGATCTCCGGCCGCACGGTGACGGCCGCGGACGCGAAGACCCTCGGCATCGACCACGGGGTGCTGGTGGCGTCGGTGCAGAGCGGCAGCTCGGCGGAGGCGGCGGGGCTGCAGTCTCCATCGGGAAGCACGGGTGACGTGATCACGGCGATCGACGGGAAGCCGATGAAGTCGTTCGACGACCTGGCGAACTACATCGACACAAAGAACGTGGGGGACAAGGTGACGATCACCGTGTTCCGCAACGGCAAGGAGATCCAGCTGACGGCGACGCTGAACAGCTGGGATACGACGGCCTGAGGGCAGCGTTGTTGAGACCCGGAACCCCGGACCCTCCTCCCGGGTAACCGGTGCGAAGACAGGGCCGGCGCATGCGCCGGCCCTGTCTTGTCGTGCTTCAGGACGGTCAGCGTTGTGGGGCGCGCCAATCGTCGGAGCGGTAGTCGAAGTCGCTGGAGAACGCGCAGCGCTCGCTGACATCCCAGCGCAACGGGCCATCGTCCACGCGCAGGCTGCTGGCGCGCATCTCGTGGCCGGGACGGTCGTGGCCGGGGATACCGCAGGAGACGGGGCCGTCGGCGGCCACAACCTCGGAGGCGCGGACAGTGACGTACGCACCGGCATCGATGCGCTGATCGCCCGGCGCGTGATGCAGTTCGATGCGAGCCGGACGGACGGCGAGGACCTCGCCGATGGCGCTGGCGAAGTTGCGGAAGACGGAGCCGCCGAGCCTGCCGAGGAAGAGCTCGGCCAGGGCGTGGCGCTGCTCCGCGCTGCCCCGCTGATCGATGTAGAGGGCGACGCGCCAGGGCGAGCCGGGTTCGTCGTCGTCATAGCGGCCAGCGATGACCGCCATGAGGCCGGAGAGATCGACGGCGCCGGCTCGGCCATCGATGATGCGCCAGGAGAGCGCGAACTCGCAGATGCCGAAGGTGGAGCGGCCGCCGGGGCGTCCCATGCTGCCGCCGACCCGGCGGCACGGGCAGACCGCCTCGCAGTTGCAGGCCTCGAAGTAGGAGCCGGAGACGCGCCATGGCGTGAGTTCCGGCATCAGGGCGCATCAACTCGGCGGCCGCCAGTACGCCAGACGAGCAGTGCCCAGCCGGCGGCCGCCAGCGCCAGGAGCGTGACGAGACCGTGGTTGGGCTCGCGGACGAGGGGCGGCGCCTCAGCGGAGGCCACGGCTAGGTGCCGGACCAGCTAATGGAGGCGTAGTGGCCGTTCTTGCCGGAGTTGTCCCAACGCATGCCGTAGTCGTCCCAGCCGCGCGCCGGGTCACCGACGGCGAAGGAGACGCTCGGCGCGAACGGCGACGCGTTCGACACCCACATCTCGCTGCCGGGGACGCCGCTTGGCAGCGCGTGGACGCCCATCTGCAGGACGCCGGGTATCTCGACGATGCGGCGCAGGCCGTCCTTCTTGAACGTGATGGCGGCATTCTTCACGCCAAGCACGTTCGAGATGAGCGGAGCAAGGGCGCCGATGGGGCCGCCTCCGGCACCGGTGAAGATAGCCTGGAGCGCGTCGTGTTGTGCACCGTTTGCGTGATCGTCGAGGTAGACCGCGACGGACCAGTCCCCTTTGTCCATCGCGCCGGGCGTGCGCACCATGAGTACGGCGCTCAGTCCATCAAGCGGTGTGTCTCCGTAGCGCCCTTCATCGATGTGGAACGCGAGCGCGACCTCGCAGGCGCCCTGTGTCGGGATCGACGCGAGCTGCGGGTTCGGTGAGAACAGGCAGGGACAGACGACGTCGCAGTTGCAGTTCTCGAAATAATCGCCGTTGAGCCGCCAGGGGGCAGATGCCACGGGCCACCTCCTACGTGGACTAACGCGCGTGAGACCGGGCGCGGACGTAAGGTGGGCGCTACTTTAGCAGATTTCAGGCGCGTTTGGCCACACGGGCGCGGGGGCAACGGCTGCGCTAGGTCGCGGTGGCGGGGAGGAAGTCGCGGCGGTCGGGCTCGTAGGCATCGATGGCGGCGGCGTCTTCGAGGGTGAGGCCGATCTCGTCGAGGCCGCGGAGGAGGCAGTCCTTCACGAAGGGGTCGACCTCGAAGCGGCGGGACTTGCCGTTGCCGAGGGTGACGGTCTGCGACGCCAGATCGACCTCCATCTCCCAGCCGGGCGAGTCCTCGGCGCGGGCGATCAGGCGGTCGACGGCATCCTGCGGCAGCTCAACGGTGAGGAGGCCGATCTTGGCGCAGTTGTTGCGGAAGATGTCGGCGAAGGAGGGGGCGATGAGCACCTTCAGCCCCATCTGCTGGAGCGCCCAGGGGGCGTGCTCGCGCGAGGAGCCGCAGCCGAAGTTGGGGCCAGCCACGAGGATCTCGGCGCCATCGTAGCCGTGGTCGTTGAGGACGAAGGAGGGGTCCTTGCGCCACTCGTCGAAGGCGAAGTCGCCGAAACCGGTGCGCTCAATCCGCTTGAGGTACTTGGCGGGGATGATCTGGTCGGTATCGACATCGGCGCGGGGGAGCGGGAGCACCTTGCCGTGAACCTTTGTGAACGGCTGCATCAGTCGTGCCTCCAGTGGCGGATATCGACGAAGTGTCCGGCGATGGCGGCGGCGGCGGCCATCTGCGGGCTGACGAGGTGTGTGCGGCCGCCGCGGCCCTGGCGGCCTTCGAAGTTGCGGTTGGAGGTGGAGGCGCAGCGCTCGCCGGGGAGGAGGAAATCCGGGTTCATGCCGAGGCACATCGAGCAGCCGGCGTCGCGCCACTCGAAGCCGGCATCGATGAAGGCCCGGTCGAGGCCTTCCTGCTCCGCCTGCGCCTTGACGAGGCCGGAGCCGGGGACGACCATGGCGCGCACGGTCTTAGCGACGCGGCGGCCGCGCACGATGGCGGCGGCGGCGCGCAGATCCTCGATGCGGGCGTTGGTGCAGGAGCCGAGGAAGACGCGGTCGAGCGCGATGTCCTCGATGCGGGTGCCGGGGCGGAGGTCCATGTAGGTCAGCGAGCGCTCGGCAAGTTCGCGGGCGCGGGGGTCATCCATGCGAGCGGGGTCGGGGACGCTGCCGGTGACGGGGACGCTCTGGGCGGGGGTGGTGCCCCAGGTGACGCACGGTTCGATCTCTTCGCCGCGGAGCTCGACCGTGGCGTCGAAGGTGGCGCCGTCGTCGGTGGGGAGGGAGCGCCAGTAGTCGAGCGCGCGCTCCCAGGCAGCGCCCTTCGGCGCGAACGGGCGGCCCTCCACGTAGGCGAACGTCGTGTCGTCGGGCGCGACGAGGCCGGCGCGGGCGCCACCTTCGATCGACATGTTGCAGATCGTCATGCGGCCCTCCATCGAGAGGGCGCGGATCACATCTCCGCGGTACTCGATGACGTGGCCGATGCCACCGGAGACGCCGATGGTGCGGATGATGGCGAGGATCACGTCCTTGGCGGTGACGCCATCGTGGAGGCTGCCGTTGACTTCAACGGCCATGGTCTTCGGCGTGGCCTGTGCGAAGGTCTGGGTGGCGAGGACGTGCTCCACCTCCGACGTGCCGATACCGATCGCGAGCGCGCCGAGCGCGCCGTGGGTCGAGGTGTGGCTATCGCCGCAGACGATGGTCATACCGGGCTGGGTGAGGCCCTGCTCGGGGCCGATGATGTGGACGATGCCCTGGCGCACGTCGCGGACGCCGAACATGGGCACGCCGAACTCCTCGCAGTTGGCCTTGAGGGTATCGACCTGTTGGACGGAGAGGGGGTCGGTCCAGGGCTGGTCGCGGCCGGCGGTGGGGATGTTGTGGTCGACCGTGGCGAGCGTGAGGTCCGGGCGGCGGACGCGACGGCCGGCGAGACGCAGGCCCTCGAAGGCCTGCGCGGACGTGACTTCGTGGACGAGGTGGAGGTCGATGTAGAGGAGATCGGGCTTGACGCCGCCGCTGCGGACGAGGTGGTCAGCCCAGATCTTCTGCGAGATGGTCTGCGCCAAGGGGTCTAGCCTTTCGATCAGACGCCTGACGACGGGAGGGGCCGCACCGGCGCGCCTCCCATCGCCCGACGGCGGCGGTTACGGATTGGTGCGGACCTCCGTGTCCTGCGGGCGCTCGACCGAGAGCATGCGATTGAGCGCGTTCATGTACGCCTTCGCGGAGGCGACGATGATGTCGGTATCGGCGCCGCGGCCGGTGTAGGTGCGGCCGGCGCCCTCGACGCGGATGGTGACCTCGCCCTGCGCGTCGATGCCCTCGGTGACGCTTTTCACCGAGAACTCGGTGAGCTCGTTCGGGATATCGATGATGCGGTTGATGGCGCGGTACACGGCGTCCACCGGGCCGGTGCCGATCGCGGCATCGGCGCGGATCGAGCCGTCGGGGGCGATCAGGCGGACGGTGGCGGTGGGCGATGCGTGGTCGCCGCAGGACACCTGCACGAAGTCGAGGCGGTAGATCTCAGCGGCGGTACGGAGCTTGTCGGCGACGATGGCCTCGAGATCGCGGTCGTCGATCTCGGACTTCTTATCGGCGAGCTCCTTGAACGCCATGAAGGCGCGGGACAGCTCCTCCTCCGTCAGCTCGTAACCCAGCTCCTCGAGACGGGACTTGAAGCCGTGGCGGCCGGAGACCTTGCCGAGGACGATCTCGGCGCCGCCGGATGGCCAGCCGATCTCTTTCGCGTCCATGATCTCGTACGTCTCGCGCATCTTCAGGATGCCGTCCTGGTGGATGCCGGACTGGTGACGGAAGGCGTTGGCGCCGACGATGGCCTTGTTCGGCTGGACGCTCATGCCGGTGAGGTCGGCGACGAGGCGGCTGGTGCGGTACAGCTCGGGCGTGCGGATGCGTGTCTCGACGCCGAGGAAGTCGCGGCGGGTCTTGATCGCCATGACGACCTCTTCGAGGGCGGCGTTGCCGGCGCGCTCGCCGATGCCGTTGATGCAGGTCTCGACCTGGCGCGCGCCGGCGCGGACGGCGGCGAGCGAGTTCGCCACGGCGAGGCCGAGGTCGTTGTGGCAGTGCACGGAGATGCGCGCCTTGTGGATGTTGGGGACGTTCTCCAGGATGTCCTTGATGAACTGGCCAAACTCCTCCGGGACGGTGTAGCCGACCGTGTCCGGGATGTTGACGGTGGTGGCACCGGCGGCGATGCACTGCTCGAGCATCCAGTAGACGTACTGGCGGTCGGAGCGCGTGGCGTCCATGGGGCTGAACTCCACATCGCTGCAGTAGCCGGCGGCGCGGGCGACCATGGTGCGGGCCATCTCCAGCACGGTCTCCTTGTCCTTGGCGAGCTGGTGGGCGATGTGGATATCGGAGCTGGAGAGGAAGACGTGGATGCGCGGCTGCACGCCGACCTTTACGGCCTCCCAGCAGGCGTCGACGGCGCCGGCATCGGCGTGGGCGAGGCCGGCGATCTGGCTGTTGCGGATCTCGCGCGCGATGGTCTGGACGGCGTCGAAGTCGCCGGGGGAGGTCTTCGGGAAGCCGGCCTCGATGATATCGACGCCGAGTTTCTCGAGCTGGCGTGCGATCTCGATCTTGTCGCTGGTGGTGAGTGCGACGCCGGGCGACTGCTCGCCGTCTCGCAGGGTGGTATCGAAGATGGTTACGTGTTCCATGGCTCCTCCGTGTGGGGGCTCCGCGCGCGGCGCGGGGCGTGGTCTGGCGTCACCGGGATGGCCCTCCGACCGCCTGCGCGATCGAGGGCCGGCGAAGTGTGAGGCCGACGATAGCGCGGCGCGACCTAACGCCCGGCCGCTTCCCAGAAGCGAAGGAGAGCGACATCGGGACGCTTGCGTTCCGCGCGCTGTGCTGGCCCAACAACCTAACCCCCTGGCCCCCTTCCCTGAAGGGAAGGGAGATCTCGCTGCTAGCGGCTCTTCTTGAGCCAGGCCATCATCTTGCGCAGCTCGGCGCCGACCTCCTCGATGGGATGCTCGGCGTTGATGCGGCGGAGGGCGTTGAAGCTGGGTCGGCCGGCCTGGTTCTCCAGGATCCACTCCCGGGCGAAGGTGCCGTCCTGGATCTGCCCCAGCACGCGCTTCATGTTCTCCTTGACGTGCGCGTCGACGACGACGGGGCCGCGGGTGTAGTCGCCGTACTCCGCCGTGTCACTGATCGAGTAGCGCATGTAGCCCATGCCGCCCTCGTACATGAGGTCGACAATGAGCTTGAGCTCGTGCATGCACTCGAAGTAGGCCAGCTCGGGCTGGTAGCCCGCTTCTACCAGCGTCTCGAAGGCGCTCTTGACAAGCGACGTGACGCCGCCGCAGAGCACGGTCTGCTCGCCGAAGAGATCCGTCTCGGTCTCCTCCTTGAAGGTGGTCTCGAGGACGCCGCTGCGCGTAGCGCCGATGCCCTTGGCGTAGGCGAGGGCGATCTGGCGGGCGGATTCGGTGGCGTTCTGGTGGACGGCGAAGAGCGCGGGGACGCCGCCGCCCTCGGTGTACACGCGGCGGACGAGATGACCGGGGCCCTTGGGCGCGACCATCGTGACGTCGACGTCGTCGGGGGCGTGTACCTGGTCGAAGTGGACGTTGAAGCCGTGCGCCCACATCACCATGTTGCCGGGCTTGAGGCCATCGACGATGTGGCCGTAGTAGACATCGCGGGCGACCTGGTCCGGGGTGAGGATCATGATGATGTCGGCCTGTTCGGCGACCTCGCGCACGGAGCCGACGCGCAGGCCGGACTCCTCGACTATCTTCCACGACTTGGAGCCGGGGTAGAGGCCGACGATGACGTCGCAGCCGCTGTCCTTGAGGTTGAGGGCGTGCGCGTGGCCCTGGCTGCCGAATCCGATGACGCCGATGGTCTTGCCCTTGAGGAGGGAGAGGTCGGCGTCCTTGTCGTAGTACATCTGTGGCATGGTGGTTGTTCTGTCCTATCTCTGGCTGCGCAACTGGTTACTCGGCGTCAAGGGAGAGCGGCGGCGCGTGCGGCTCGGCGGGGGACGAGCGCGCGTACGAGCGTACTCGCGCGCGGCGGTAGTTGCGGACGGGCTCGCCGGCCACCTGTGCCGCGGGCACGCCCAGGAAGCGGGCGACGCCCGCGCGGTAGCGGGCCGCGTCGCGCGCGCCACGCGCCTGCGAGGCGGCCACGGCGTCCTCTTCGCGCATCGAACTCACTGTCCTTCGCATGTCATCGTCCTTTCAGATCAGGCTGCCGACCTTCGGCTTGCCCTCGCCGGCCGAACGCCGGCGGTGGTCGGCGCCGTTCGGTGACGGCGCGGTGACCGTGGTGCCGGCGCCGCGCGTCATGGCGACGCGACCGGTGCGGACCAGCTCCTTGAGCCCAAACGGCTGGAGCATGCCGACGAGCGCGTCGATCTTATCTTCCATGCCCGTGGCCTCGATGACGAGCGAGTCGGGCGAGACATCGACGACCTTGGCGCGGAACACGTCGACGATCTCGATGATGGCGCTGCGGTTCTCCTTCGTGGTGGCCACCTTGATGAGCGCGAGCTCACGGGCGACGGTCTGGTCGTCGGTGACATCGGTGATCTTGACGACCTCGATCACCTTGTAGAGCTGCTTGGTGACCTGCTCGATGTCGTGGGCGGCGCCGTCGACGGTAAAGGTCATGCGGGAGAGGCCGGCGACCTCGCTGGGGCCGACGGTGAGGCTCTCGATGTTGAAGGCGCGCTGGCGCCACTTGCTGGCGATCTTGTTCAGGACGCCGGGGCGGTTTTCGACGAGGGCGACGATGGTGTGCAGGCGGGCGCTCATCGGGCCATCTCCGGCTGCTTCATCGACGGCTGGTCGATGGTGTCCGAGAGGCTGACGCCGGGCGGCATCATGGGGTAGCAGTCCTCGGCCTCCTCGACCTGGAAGTCGATGAGGACGGCGCCGGGGTGCCGCAGCGCCGCCTCGATGGAGGATTCGACCATGGCTTTGTCGCTGACGCGCATGCCGGTGATGCCCATCGCCTCGGCGATCTTGACGAAGTCGGGCTGGAACATGCGGACGGACTGCTTGTTGCCGTCGTAGAACTTGTCCTGCCACTGACGGACCATCCCCAGGTAGTTGTTGTTGATGATGGCGAACTTCACGGGCAGTTCGTACTCGGTGCAGAGGGCGAGCTCTTCCATGGTCATCTGGAAGCCGCCGTCGCCGCAGATGGACCAGACGGTGTCGTGGGGGCGGGCGAACTGGACGCCGATGGCGGCGGGGACCTCGAAGCCCATGGTGCCGGCGCCGCCGGAGGTGACGAAGGAGTAGGGGTTGTCGCCCCAGAAGAACTGGGCGGCCCACATTTGGTGCTGGCCGACGCCGGTGGCGTAGTAGGCCTTCGGGCCGGAGAGGTCGTAGATCTTCTTGATCACGTACTGCGGCAGGATCTTGTCCGATTCGGGGATGGCGATGGAGGGGTGCTTGCGGCGCATGTCCGCGAACCAGCGGAGCCAGGCGTCGTGGCGGGCGGGCTGGACGTTGGGGAGCAGCTGCTGGAGGACGGTGCGGACGTCGCCGACGATGGGGATCAGCGTCTTGACGTTCTTGCCGATCTCGGCAGGGTCGACATCGATGTGGATGATCTTGGCGTTGGGGGCGAAGTCCTTGAGGGCGCCGGTGACGCGGTCATCGAAGCGCATGCCGATGCCGATGACGAGGTCGGCCTCCTGGATGGCGATGTTGTTCCAGTACATGCCGTGCATGCCGGGCATGCCCATGTTGAGGGCGTGGGAGCCGGGGAAGCCGCCGATGCCGAGCAGGGTGGTGATGACGGGGATCTGGGCTTTTTCGGCGAGCTCGCGCAGCTCCTCGGCGGCGCGCGAGATGACGACGCCGTGGCCGGCGAGGATCACGGGTTTCTCCGATTCGCCGATGAGCTGGGCGGCCTTCTTCACCTGCTGCGGGTGCCCCTTGATCGTCGGCTGGTAGCCGGGCAGATCCACCATCTCGGGGTAGTGGAACTCGCACATCTGCTGCTGGACGTCGCGGGGGATATCGATCAGCACGGGGCCGGGGCGGCCGGTGGTGGCGATGTGGAACGCCTCGGCGATGGCTGGCGCGATATCCTCGACATCGAGCACGAGCTGGTTGTGCTTGGTGATGGGGATGGTGATGCCGGTGATATCGGCCTCCTGGAAGCCGTCGCGGCCGATGAGCCAGGTGACGACCTGGCCGGTGATGCAGACGAGGGGCACGGAGTCCATCCAGGCGTTGGCGATGCCGGTGACGAGGTTAGTGGCGCCGGGGCCGGATGTGGCCCAGACGACGCCGGCCTTGCCGGAGATGCGCGCGTAGGCGTCGGCGGCGTGGGCGGCGCCCTGCTCGTGGCGGGCGAGGATGTGGCGGATGTCGGGGTAGTGTTGCAGCGCGTCGTACATGGGGAGGTTGGCGCCGCCGGGGTAGCCGAAGATGAACTCGACCCCCTCCTTGCGGAGGCACTCCATGATGATCTCTGCGCCCTTGAGCTTTGTCATGTTGCTGCTGCTCCTGTCCGCCCCGCGTGTTGTGCGGGGCCGTGTTGTCCGCTGGTGTGGTCCGGTCCCCTTCGCGTCCGCCGCGGCGGCGGAGGGGACGTTAGAGCGCGAGGCCCGGCAGCGGGCCGAGCGCGAGCGGCCGGCCCGGTACCAGGATGCACGGCGGTGCTACGACGCGGCCGCGGCGCGTCCGCGTGGCGCGGACTGCCGGGACCGGCTGGACCTCCGTGGGAGCAGTTGTGCGGTGTGCCATGTGCCTCAACTTCGGCATCGCGCGGGTACAAAAAAACCCGACCCACAAAGGGACGGGTTCATGGCCCGCGGTGCCACCCTTCTTCCCGCCTTGCGGCGGGCTCTCGGAGCGGTGTAACGGCCGCGACCCGGCCGGGGCTGGCATTGGCCTGACCCCGGCGGCTCCACGCTGAGTTCGGTCCGCACTGGCCGCCGGTCTTGCACCGTCACCGGCTCGCTTGGGCTGTGGCTGGACGTACTGCCGCGCTTCAGCGCCTGTTGGGCGGGATTGTACCGGGACATAAGCGGACGTGTCAAACGGGCACACCTGCCCTACGGCGTGGCCGAGGGGGCGGGGGCGGCGCCGCAGCCCGGGGTCACGGACATGGTCGCGAGCGTGAAGGTGAAGTGCTGGGCGCCCACCGACAGGCACGCGGTGCCTGCGGCGGTGTCGAAGGCGGCGCTGTCGACCGGGCCGGAGGGTACGGGTAAGGCCACGAAGTGCCACGCGTCCAGGCTAACCGGAGGCACGCCGAGATCGAAGCCACACGCCTTCCTGAGCTGGGCAACTGGCGTGACCGGACCACACACGAGCACGCCGGGTTGAGCCTTCCCGTCAACGACGCCCACGGCCGTGCTGCCGTACAGCTGACAACCAACGGGCTTGCCGTATGTCGCATATAAGTCGGGAAGTGTACCCATGCCCAGGTACATGAACCCGTCGCATGGTGTGCTCCCGTTAGTAGTGGAGGGTGGTGGTGAGCAGCCAGCGGTGTACACAAGGGTATCGAAGTGAAACGTCCACATCTGCGAAACGTTTCCCACGCACTGGTACTGTTGGGGGAATGCTGCTCCACCGACGGTCTTCCCGTCTAGGGTGGGAAACGGAAGGAACTGCCAATGCGCCGCGTAAGATGGGACGCGGGCAATGACGGGGGCTAGACCGACCCCACAGTAGTCGTCCGTGGCAGCCGGGGGTTGCGTGCACGCCAGGTATCCGGGCCGAGGGTCGCTCGTGGCGCCAGGCATCTCGAGCAGCACCAACCGGTCGAGTTGGTAGCAGGAACGCGGTTCTCCGTGTCCCTGCGCAAGATCGTTCGCGGTTGAGGTCGCGTGGTTAAAGATAAGGTGGCACGTCGAGTCCATCGGAAGCGTTGGCGTCCGGAGGGAGAGCGGCGTTCCGGCGAAGACGGTCGCGGTGCCGGCGGGGACGCTGGCCGTCGCGATTGTCTGAGGCTGCGGCGAGTTGTGCGTCAGACCGCCACACGCGGCGGCGAGGACGGCAACCACGAAGAGGGCGGCGGCGATGGACAACGCGAGGATGCTTTGCATCACACGAGAGGGTACCGACGAATCGTGTGATCCCGATTGACGGCACGCTGACACGCAGCCCACGCGTGCCCTACGGCGTGGCCGAGGGCACGGCTACGGCGCAGCCCGGCGTCACGGACAGGCGGGGACTTTTTGGCCGAAGACGAGGGCCTGCTTGCCGATGTCGACGATGGTGATCTTGCCGTCGCGATCCTGGTCGTAGCGCGGGGGCGCGGTGGGGACGGATTGGCCGAAGACGAGGGCCAGCTTGCCCAGGTCGTTGATCGCGACGACGCCGTCGTAGGTGACATCGGCGCGCATGATGGCGCAGTAGACGTTGGGGTTCCTGCCGAGGCGGGTCTTCATGAGATCGGTGTAGCCGTCGCCGGAGCTGTCCCAGGAGACGTTGAGCGTGAGCTGACCGGTCGCGCCGGACTGGCCGCCGACCTGCACGAAGTACGTCGCGCCGGCCGTCGCGGTGAAGACAACCATGGACTGCGACCCGGACGCCTTGCAGGAGAGGAGCGTCGAGTTGCTCAGGGGCGTGGCGCCGGGGGCGTCCGCGCGGTAGACGGCGACGGCGGTGTTGAAGTTGCTGCCGATGGTATCGACGCTGAGGGTCGGATAGCCGGGCGGCGACACGGGGATGTCGATGCGGTACCACACGGTGGCGCCGATGCTGCCGCAGGGTTGCGGCTCGCCGCCCTGGAGCGTGGCGCCGGTGGTGTCGCGGAGGTCGGTGAACGTCATGGGGATCGGCAGCGGGTGGAGCGCGCTGGGCACGTGCAGGGTGAAGTTGACGGCCGGCGACGTGAGGGCGGCGACGACGTTCACCGCCGTCGCGGTGGCGCTGGTGTCGGCGCCGTTGTAGTACTGCGGCACGTAGGGGGCGCAGGAGGGGCTGGGCGGCGAGGTCGCGCAGATCGTGCCGAGCGCCTCGACGGTGTAAGCGCCGGGAGCGAGCCCGGAGACCTGGTAGGTGCCATCGCTGGCGGTGACGGTATCGAACACGGTGCAACAGACGACGCTGCGCGCTTCAACGGCAGTGCCGGCGACGGGGGTGGCCGTGTCGTTGGTGACGGTGCCGGAGATGCCGCCGCCGGCCAGCAGTGCGAAGTTGATCGCGGGCGTGACGGCGCCGCTCGCCACGGTGACGGGCGTGGCGGCGGAGGGGTTGTAGGTGTTGTTGTATGTCTGCGCGGGGTAGCTGGTGCACGAACCGCCGGGTGGCGACGGGGGTGGCGGCGAGGGCGTGGGGCACACGGTCGCGGATGACTGGACGGTGTAGGTGCCGGGCGGAAGGCCTGTGATGGTGTAGGTGCCGTCGGACGCGGTGACGGTGTTGCCGAAGCCGCAACACACCGTGCGGCTCGCCCAGACGAACGCACCGGCGATGGGCACGGAGGAGCCATCGGTGACGGTGCCGGAGATGGCGCCGCCGGCCAGCAGCGGGATGGTGATCGCCGCAGTTAGGCCGCCGCTGGTGACGGTGACCCGCGTCGCGGACGCGTAGTCGTAGGTTGCGTTGTAGTACCGCCAGGGGTAGATGGTGCAGGCGCCGCCGGGCGGCGAGGGGGGACAGGACGACGCGGTGGCCTGGATGACGTAGGTGCCGGGCAGGAGGCCGGTCACCACGAAGGTGCCGTCGGGCGCGGTGACGGCGCTGTTGTAGCTGCAACAGACGGTGCTGCTGGCCCAGACGGTGGCGCCGGCCAGCGGCGCGGAGGCGCCATCGACCACGGTGCCGGCGATGCTGCCGCCGAGGATCAATGCGAAGTTGATCGCGGGCGTGGTGACGCCACCGGTGACGGTGACGGGCGCGGCCTGGTTGTAGTTGTAGACGCCGTTGTAGTACTGGGCGGGATACGAGGGGCACGGTGGCCCGGGCGGAGACGGGCAGCTCGATGCGGAGGCGCTGACGATGTAGGAGCCGGCGGGGATGCCGGTGATCGTGTAGGTGCCATCGGCGGCCGTCGTCGCGCTACCGGCGCCGCAACAGCTCTGGGCATTGGCGAGCACGTAGGCGCCGGCGATCGGGGTACCGTGGTTGTCGGTGACGGTGCCGGAGATGGCGCCGCTGGCTGCGGGCGGGTAGGCGAGCGCGCAGCCGCTCTCGGCGTTACTCCACTCCGTCTGCACGATGTAGGGGTGGCTGGTGAGGACGACGTCGCTGCCGTCGCCCGCTAGCGGCCCGAAGGACCAGGCGCACTTGTCGCCGATCTCGTAGCCGCTGGAGTCGTACCAGGCGCTGAGCTGTGGGTCGTTGGCCGCCTCGAGGAGCTCGTGCGAGATGAGGTTGATTTCGCTATCGGCCGCGACATCACCGTTGGGGCTGGTGCCGACGACGCAGATCGATGATGCGCCGTAGGGCATGTTGGCGTAGATCATGGTGCCGTAGAAGGCGTGGTAGGCGCAGTACTGGGACCCGAAGCACATGGTCTTGGTGCCGTCGTAGCAGGAGTTGACGCCGCTGCCGGTGAAGACGAAGTACATGGTGTTGGGTCCGGGCGCGAGCCACGACGGGTTCTGGAGGAGGGCTTGCTGCACTTCGCCCTGGATGTCGGTATCGAGCAGGGGGTCGGCGAGGCTGCCGGCGCGGGTGTAGGGGCGGGTATCGACCCAGGCGCCGCCGAATGTGGACGTGTTGAGTGGCGCGCAGCAGGTGTCGGGGTACTGTGTGAGGATGTTGTAGAGCGGAGTGCCACCGACATCGCCGAGGAAGCGGTTGATGAGTGGTTGGTACGTGGCGGTGGTGGTGGCGCCGGGCGGCAACCAGTAGATGGCGTAGGTGGTGGTGGTGTGCATGACGGGGCCGCCATGATATGCCAGGTTATCCGGGGGGCTGGCGGGGGCAGCGGTGACGGGGTGCGCGGCGGCCTGTTGCCTGGTGGGGAAGATGTGGACGCCGGAACCCGGTGTGGTGGCGGGAACGGGCGTGGCAACGACCGGCGTGGCGGTTGGCGCGGCGGTGGTGGGCGCGGGCGTGGGGGCGAGGGAATCGGGGGCGGCTCCTGTGGCTGCGTGGGCGACCGGCCGACCGGGGGCGAGCCGCCCGATGAATGCGGGCATCGCGAGCAGCGGTTGGGGGGCGATCCCCGCCGCGCGGAAGCCGAGCCAGCCGAACTCCAGCCCGGCGAGCACGAGCAGTGCGATAGCAGCAGAACGGCTCCCCCGGCCCACGCTGACGCCTGTCTACGCGACTGCGGCAACATGCCGCGATCCTTCGAGATGGAGCTATCGTAGGCCCGAGACGTGCGAAGTTCAAGCGGCGGGATGGTACATCTTGTAACCATCCGCAATCGCAGCAATGTGAGTTTGCCCATTGTCCGGAGCGGGCGCCTGGCGTGTTTCCGAGGCTGCGGCGGTGCGCAACAACGGCGCACAGCCGGGGAGCTCAGTCGGCGGAGGGGAGGACCTTGGGCTGCTGGAGCTGCATGGGGACGGCGCAGCATTCGACCTGGCCGTCGCCGGGCTTGATGCAGAGGACCTCGGTACCGCAGGTGTCGCAGTGGAAGCGCTTGCCGAGCTGGTTGGGCATTCTGGGGCTCCTGGCTACTTCTGCTGCATGGGCTGGCCACAACACGAGAGCGCGCCGTCGCCACCCTTGGTCACGATCATCTCGGAGTTGCACTTCGTGCACTGGTACCGCTTGCCGACCTGGTTCGCCACGCTGCCTCCACGTCCCATCTCAGAGCCCGCAGGACGCGTACGATGACGCGCCCTGCGGAGAAAGTCTAGATTCGCGCCAACAGGCGCGTCAAGCCGCGATCACTGGACGGTCAGCGTCCCAAACATCGTCGTGGGATGCACGTCGCAGTGGTAGTAGTAGGTGCCGGCGTCCAGCGGCCCGAACGTCAACGTCTGCGTGACGGGACCTGCTTCGATCGCCGTTGTGCCAACGCTGGGGCCGGTCGCGTCCGTCCCCTTGAAGAACTGGATGTCGTGGGGGATGCCGTTGTCCTTGTTGTCGAACGTCAGGGTCAGCTTCTGGCCGGCCGGCGCGGCGAGCGACGACTTGTCGAACAGGGTGTTCTGCGCCGATATCGTCAGCGTGGCCGATACGGCCTGGGCGGTGGGCGTGGGGCCGCCGGGTGTCGGCGACGGCGACGGGGCGGCTGCGGCGGCGGGCGGGTTCTGGCCGCAGGACGGCGGGGTGTCCTTGCCGGTGATCGCGGGCGGGTTCGGCGGGACGGCGGGTCTGGTCACCTGGTCGCCGGCCTTGTGGGCGACGGCCTTCGTGGTGCCGACGGGGCGGGTGACGGTGACGCTGTTCTGGGCTGCGTTGATGTCGGTCACGGTCATGATCTCGTCGGTATCGGAGGGCGCCTGGCCGGTGGCGACAATCTGGAGGCGGTCGCCCTTGCTGACGACGGGCGCGCCTTCGCTGGAGACCTTATTGAGGTAGACGGTGGTATCGGTTGCGCTGAGGTCCCTGGCGAGCGCGAGCCCATCGGAGGCCTCGCCGGCGATGTGCGCCGGGGGATATCCGTAGAGGGAGTACTGGTCGGCCTGGCCCCAGCCGGTGCCGTCCGTGATCAGTGTGGCGAGCTGCAGGATCTGCTCATCGTTGAGGGTGCCGCCCTGGGTCTCGCCCCAGGTGGGCATCGGCGTGCCGATGCGACCGCAGGTGATGGTGTAGTAGACGCGCTGGAAGGCCTGGGTGCGGGCGACGATATCGACGGGGCCGCCGGCCGTGGTGCGACCCTGGAGGTCTGGCCGGTTGAGCGCCGGAGCGGCCGCTAGCCGGTTCGACTTGAGGCCACCCTCGCCGCTGTCTCCGTGGCAGACGCGGCAGTTCTGGGCGAAGGTGAAGGCGGCGCGGTCGAGCGTCTGCTTGAGCTGCTCGTCCCTGGCGCTGGAGGCACGGGAGGGGTCCCACATGGTGTAGGCGCCGGCGGTAATCGCTGCGATGAACAGCAGCGCCACCATGATATTGATCTGCTTGGAAGTGTTCATTCCATCCCTGACGTGGCGCCGAGCGCCACCGCACCCTAGGCCGGCAGGACGCCTCGCGAGGAGTCCACATCGCTCAACGGCGCGCCGCCGGTAAGCACCGTGCCAACGTTGACAGAGAGCGAGCCGTCCTTGCCGACGATCAGCGGGAACATATCGAGCGAGCGCGGAGCCGGACCGAACACCTTGACGCCGGTGTCGCTGTAGGTGGAGCCATGGCAGGGGCAGCGGAACCAGCCTGCGTAGGTCTTATCCGTGCGCGGATCCGTGAAGGAGAATGTCGGACTGTACGGGACAGTGCAGCCCAGATGTGGGCATTTCCGCCAGAAGGCATACATCATGCCGGCCTTGGCGCCCGGATTGCGGGCGGCCTGCTCGGCATCGACGCGGACGAGGTACACCTTCGCTTCAAGAGCGTTGAGCGGGTCGTTGGGGTCGGGCACCTGGATCAACACGGCCTGCTTGTCGCCGGGTTTCAGCGTGTCGACGGTCCAAGCGGTCTTGTGCGTGCCGGTCAGCTTGGCCACGTGCCGCGGGTAGAGGGAGTTGAGGATGGTGGCGACGATGCTGAGCAGCATGGCGCCGATGCCGGTCCAGAAGCCGATGATCAGGACCTTGCGGCGCGAAACCGCAGGCAGGCGCGGCCCGGTGAGGGGGGCCGGAGCAACAACGACGGGATGCCCGCCAGCGCCGGCGGCGACCATACCACCGCCTCCGGCAGCGCGGGTGACCGCGCGCTCCGGCGTGGATTTCTCTGGTGTGGACGGCTGTTGTTCGTCAGGCATGGGACCCGATTCCGGCACTTCCAGTATAAAAGACGCGCTCGTAGTCCGGCGACGGCACCTGGCGCTGGATATGCGGGTCGCCCTCAAGGTTGGGCACATGGTTCGGCGGGACGAGGTTCTGGGCGTGGCCGCGGAAGGCGGCACCAACGATGGTGAGGGCGAAGTACACAAGGATGAAGCCGGTGAAGAGCGCGATCATGGCGTCGCGGACGGTGTGCGCCCAGCCGATCTTCACGAGGATGATGATCATCAGGGCAGGCAACCCGACCATCGCCACGATGGGCATCACCCATTCGGCTGTGATCTTGGGGATGTTGAAGTCAGAGTTGTACCAGTAGACGTGGGCCATCCAGTCGGGCATCCAGCCGGGCTGCGCCCAGTGCCAGAGCCACGTTCCGTTGAGGGGCAGCGGCACCTGTTCGAGATCCTGGGGCCAGTTGAGATGCCCGTCATGAGGGCCGGCGCCGGGCTGGAACGGCACGGGCAGGCTGAAGCTGAACTGCTTCGGGTCATCGAGCGCGAGGCGATCCTTGAGGAAGATCAGCTGCCAGATTGGCTGGAGGGTGCCTTCGAGGGCCCAGCCGGAGAACGGGTGCTTGTCGCCGGGCCACTTCAAGATGGAGGAGCTGCCCCAGAGCTGCGGCAGGTGCTGGTAGACGCGCACGTGGCTGCTGTTGTCCCAGAGGATGAGCCAGGTGATCCAGGCGCCGGACCAGACGAAGCTGAAGAAGGTGATGCGCACGGCATTCGGCGTGGCGAACCAGCCACCCTGGCCCTCGTTGCCGCGGTCGATGTAGGGGATGCTCATGAGCCCGACGAGGAGGATGGTCGGGACGATGACGCCGGCGAGGCCCTTGTCCATGTGGAGAAGGAGCTCCTGGAGGTTCATGAAGTACCAGGGCGCCTTGGACGGGTCGGGGGTGATGCCGGCGTTCGCCTTGTTGAGCAGGGGCGCGTTGAACACCGTCGAGAGGATGACGAAGGTGATCGTGAAGAGGACGGCGCAGATGAACTCGACGAAGACGAGATCTGGCCAGACGAGCAGTTCCTGGTCGCGCTCGCGCTTCTGGCGGGCGGTCTCGCGGGGGCCGGCCGCCGGTGTTGCTACCGCCACTGTCGACGTGCCTCCATGCTAGAGCGGCCGCGCCAGACCGCCGTCGCGGCGGATCCGCCAGAAGTGCACGGACATGAAGATCGCCGCCAGGAGGGGCAGGGCGATCACATGTAACGTGTAGAAGCGGATCAGGGCGCCCTGACCGACATCGATCCCGCCGATGAGCACGAAGCGGGATTGGCCGCCGAGGATGGGCGCGGCGCCGGCGATCGTCGTGCCGACGGTGATCGCCCAGAGGGCGAGCTGATCCCACGGCAGCAGGTAGCCGGTAAAGGACAGCAGGAGCGTGAGCACCAAGAGGATGACGCCGACGACCCAGTTGAACTCGCGGGGCGGCTTATAGGCACCCATGTAGAAGACGCGCATCATGTGGAGCAAGACGGTGAGCACCATGGCGTGCGCCATCCAGCGGTGGAGGTTGCGGATGAGCTCGCCGAAGCGAACGTTGGTCTGGAGCGCGGCCACGTCGGTGTAGGCGCGGTTGACGGAAGGGACGTAGTAGAACATCAGCATGACGCCGGTGACGGTGAGGCCGAGGAACATGAAGAAGCTCAGGCCGCCGAGGCAATAGGTGTGCGTGATGCGGACGTGGGTCTTGTGGATGCGCGTCGGGTGGAGGTGGAGGAAGACGCTGGTGGCCACCGCGAGCATCTGGTTGCGGGGTGTGTTGGGGTAGCCGGAGCGGAAGATCGAGCGCCAGATGTAGTTGTGGAACAGCTTGTCGTAGAGGAAATCCCCGAGCCCCGGGCCCTTAGGCTGTTCCGACACCGCCATCTCTTGCCGCCCTCCCCGCGCCTAGCGCGACCACCAGGCGCCGAACGCCACCATAATCGCCAACGAGATGAGGAGCGTGATCAGGACGAGGAGCAGCTCGGCGGCGTCCGGTGCGTAGGGCGGCACCCATCCAGCGAGAAGCATCCGCAGACTCCTGCCACCGCGGCGCGCGCCCCAACAAAGACGCCCGGCGAGGCGGCGTTTGTGAATCCCGTTTCAATCGCAGAATCTAGCACCGGCCCCAACTAGTGTCAAGGCGACACGGCTCCGTCGCCGATCGCCCCGGGGCGCGATGCGGTGTGGCTTTCGGGAAGCGGCGATCAGGCGAGCAACCGCTCCAGGATACGAGCCATCTCTTCGGCATCGCGACCGGGCATGGCGACGAGGGGGAGGTCGACGCCGAGGGCGCGGCGCTCGTCCAGCTCCTCCTTGCAGCGCTCCAGAGGGCCGACGACGGCGGTCTGATCGAGCATGCGGTCGGAGACGCCGGCGGCGGCGGCGCGGGGGTCGCGGGCGGCCCAGCCCTCCTTGATCTTCGCGACCTCGGCACCGAAGCCGTGGCGTTCCAGCATCTCGTAGTAGTAGGTGCCCATGCGGCCGACGTAGAAGGCGATGGGGCCGCGCGCCTGCATGCGGATCTGCTCCTCGGAGCCGGCGTCGGTGATCTGCATGACGAGCGAAGGGGCGACGGTGATATCGGCGCGGGTCTTGCCGGCGCGGGCTGCGCCTTCCATGACCGTGGCGACGCCCTCGCCGATCTTGTCCTTCGGCCAGTAGATGGGAATCCAACCGTCGGCGATCTCGCCGGTCTGCACCATGCTCTTCGGCGTGATGCTGGCAATATAGGTGGGGATGTGGGCGCGGAGCGTGGGGAACTGCATGGTGAAGCCGCGGGCGAGCTTGAACACGTCGCCATCGTAGTTCAGCTTCTCGCGACGCAGGATCATGTCGATGATCTGCACGTATTCGCGCAGGCGGGTGGCCGGCCTGGCGAACGGGACGCCGTGCCAGTGCTCGATGACGTTCTTGCCGGAGCTGCCGAGGCCGATGATGGCGCGGCCGCCGGAGAGCTCATCGAGGGTGCCGAATGTCATGGCGAGGACAGCGGGCGTGCGGCTGAAGACGTTGACGATGGCGGTGCCGAGGTGCACCTTCTTCGTGGCGAGCGCAAGCTGCGTCAGGATGCTGAAGGCGTCACGCCCCCACGCCTCAGCGACCCACACCGACGCGACGCCGAGGTCGTCGGCAATCTGGACGCGCTTGACGATGTCCTCGCGCTCGGTGGGGCTCCCCGCGAAGCCGATCTGCAGCCCGATGCGTTTCGTCATGGGTGTCGCTCCGTTTCGCGCGCCGGCGACAGCGTCGGCAGCAGGGAGATGATCGCGGCGGGCGCGGCTTCCGTCAACGGCGGAGCGGACGAGCGCGCGCGCCGCATCGCGATGCTACGATGCGGCGATGCGCATCGACGTGCTGGCGGACGAAGACGGTGTGGCGCAGCGGGCGGCGGACACGGTGTGCGAGACGGTGCGCGCGCGGCCGGAGGCGCACATCGGCCTGCCGACGGGGCGGACGCCGGTGGGGGCCTATACCGAACTGGCCCGCCGCGAGGACGCGGGGGCGGTCGACTTCTCGCGGGCGACGGGCCATGCGATCGACGAGTTCGCGGGCGTCCCAGCAACGACGCCGGGGACGAACGCCGACTTCTTTCGCCGCCACGTGCGCCTGCGGCTGAAGGCGCTGCACTGCCCCATGTCAGCAGCGCGGTACCCGGACGTGCACATCCGCGCGTTCGCGGAGTCGATCCGGTTCGGCGGCGGGCTGGACCTCTGCGTGCTGGGGATCGGGGTCAACGGGCACATCGCGTTCAACGAGCCGGGATCGCCGCGCGACGCGGTTGCGCGCGTGGTCGAGTTGACGGAGGAGACGCGGGCGGCGCACGCGGACGCGTTCGGCTCGGTGGAGCGGGTGCCGGCGAGGGGGATGACGCTGGGGGTGGCGGACCTGATGGAGGCGCGGGAGCTCGTGGTGCTGGCGACGGGCGCGCACAAGGCAGCGGCGGTGCGGGCGGCGATCGAGGGAGAGCCGTCGGCGGCGGTACCGGCGTCGTGGCTACAGGGGCACGCAGCGGTCACATGGCTGCTCGACGCGGCAGCGGCGGCGCTGCTCGGACAGCGATAGCGCTCAGGTGCCAGCGGCGGCGGGCGTACCATCGCCGCGGAGGCGGCCCCAGGCGACGCGCAGGCTGCCGTTGACGGCCGTGACGCCGAGGACGATCAGCACGAGCCCGATGCCCAGGTTGATGCCAATACGCTCATCGAGCACGAGCCAGCCGAGCAGCGCCGCCACCACGGGGACGAGGTAGGTGACGATGGCCACCTGCGTCGCGCGGAGGCGCTGTACCAGCACGAAGAAGATGACGTAGGCGGCGCCGGAGCAAAGCGCGCCAAGACCGAGCCACGAGAGCGCAGCGGGCCAGCCGATGGCGAGGGGCGGACGGCCATCGACCAGTGCGGCGAGCGGCAGGGACACGAGCGCAGCGAAGATCATCTGGCCGCTGGCGAGCGAGAGCGAATCACCGGAGGCCTTCTCGCGCGCGACCACGGTGGAGATGGCGTAGCAGGCGGCGGCGGCGATGACGGCGAATTCGCCGACAGTGCTGGAGCTGGTGACGTCGGTGACGTCCGGGCCGACGAGGAGCACGACGCCGGCGAAGCCGATACAGAGACCGGCGACCTTCTCGGCGCTGGCGCGCTCAGTGCCGCCGGCCACCGCGAAGATCAGCGTGAAGAGCGGCATGGTGGCGATGATCGCCGCAGCGAGGCTGCTGCTGATGTGCTCCTCGGCCGCGGTGATCAGGACGAAGGGGATGACGTTGTTGAAGACGGCGAGGAAAAGCAGCACGGGCCAGACGGCGCGGGGCGGGAGGACGCCGGCCCGGCGCGCCGCCAGCGGCGCGATGATCACCGCAGCGAGGGTCAGCCGGCCGGCGACGACGGTCGCCGGGGGGACCTCGCGCACGACGACGCGGATGAAGAGGAAGGCGGCGCCCCAGATGACGCTGAGGAGCAGGAGTCCCGCGGTGTCCCGATGTCGCACGCGCCGCGCTCCTCCCCACAGTTGGCCGTCGCGCTGTGTCTATTGTCGCCGATGGCGCGCGAGGCCGCCTCGCACGGTAGGGTCGGCGGCGGCAACGGGCCATCCGGATCTTGCGGTGGCGCGATGCGCGCGCTGCTTGCCACGCGCTGGCGCGGCGATGTACGGTGCATACACAACTGAAGACGCAGCGACGGGAGCCCGGTGTGACGGGCTGAGAGGGCCGATGCGGCCGACCGTTTGAACCTGTCCGGGTCATGCCGGCGAAGGGAACGCACCGACATTCGCCGCTGCCGGACAGCGGCGTTCTTGTTTCCCGCCTATCGGCACGCATGGAGGTAGCAATGACACCCAGCAATAACGGCCACAAGCCCGGGACCGCGAGCCGCAAGTCGTACGTGCAGGGCGCCCGGCCGGATATCCGCGTGCCGGTACGCGACGTCGCGGTGGCGGACCCGGAGCTGGGCGCGCAAGACGCTGCGTTCCGCTTGTACGACACGAGCGGGCCGTACACGGATCCCGGCGTCACGACGGACATCCGGAGCGGTCTGGCGCCGCTGCGGGAGGCATGGATCCGCGAGCGCGGCGACGTGGAGCCGTCGCCGGCGCGACGGGTGCGGGCGCGCGACAACGGTCGCGACGGCGGCCATCGTGGGCGGGGGGAGGAGTTCCCTGGACTGCGGCGCGAGCCGCTGCGAGCGAGGGCCGGCCGCAACGTCACACAGATGCACTACGCGCGGCGAGGCATCGTCACGCCGGAGATGCAGTTCATCGCAGCGCGAGAGCAGATGGAGGCGGAGTTCGTGCGGGACGAGGTCGCGGCGGGGCGCGCGATCATCCCGGCGAACATCAACCACCCCGAGACAGAGCCGATGATCATCGGCCGCAACTTCCTGGTGAAGATCAACGCGAACATCGGCAACTCCGCCGTCGCGTCGTCGATCGAGGAGGAGGTGGAGAAGATGACGTGGGCGGCGCGCTGGGGCGCCGACACGGTGATGGACCTTTCGACGGGGAACGACATCCACACGACGCGGGAGTGGATCATCCGCAACTCGCCGGTGCCGATCGGCACGGTGCCGATCTACCAGGCGCTGGAGAAGGTCGATGGCAAGGCGGCGGACCTGACGTGGGAGGTGTACCGCGACACGCTGATTGAGCAGGCGGAGCAGGGCGTCGACTACTTCACGATCCACGCCGGGGTGCTGCTGCGGTACGTGCCGCTGACGGCGAAGCGCGTGACCGGGATCGTGTCGCGCGGGGGATCGATCATGGCGGCGTGGTGCCTGGCGCATCACGAGGAGAACTTCCTGTACACGCACTTCGAGGAGATCTGCGAGATCATGCGGTCGTACGACATCTCGTTCTCGCTGGGGGACGGGCTGCGGCCGGGGTGCATCGCGGACGCGAACGACGAGGCGCAGTTCGGCGAGCTGCGCACGCTGGGCGAGCTGACGGAGATCGCGTGGAAGCACGACGTACAGGTGATGATCGAAGGGCCGGGGCACGTGCCGATGCACAAGATCAAGTAGAACGTGGACCTGCAGATGGCGGTGTGCCACGAGGCGCCGTTCTACACGCTGGGGCCGCTGGTGACAGACATCGCGCCGGGGTACGACCACATCACGTCGGCGATCGGGGCGGCGATGATCGGCTGGTTCGGGACGGCGATGCTGTGCTACGTGACGCCGAAGGAGCACCTGGGGCTGCCGGACAAGCAGGACGTGAAGGACGGCGTCATCGCGTACAAGATCGCGGCGCACGCGGCGGACCTGGCGAAGGGGCACCCCGGCGCGCAGGCGTGGGACGACGCGCTGTCGCGGGCGCGGTTTTCGTTCCGGTGGCGGGACCAGTTCAACCTCTCGCTGGACCCGGAGACGGCGGCGGCGTACCACGACGAGACGCTGCCCGCGGAGCCGGCGAAGGCCGCGCATTTCTGCAGCATGTGCGGGCCGCACTTCTGCAGCATGAAGATCACGCAGGACGTGCGGGAGTACGCGGCGGCGCACGCGCTCAGCGAGGAGCAGGCGCTGACGGCGGGGATGGAGGCGAAGTCTCGGGAGTTCCGGGAGGCGGGGGGGAAGGTGTACGTCCGCACGGAGTAGTTGATGCCGGCCTCGACGCCTCCTTGATGGAGCGGGCACGGCATCGGTGAACTACGCGCGGCGGATGCGGGAGCCGTCGCCGGCGGTTTCGACGAGGAGCTGGTCTGGGAAGTTGTCCTTGTCGGTGAAGGCGTCCAGGTGGGAGACGACGATCACCTTGTCCATGATCTCCGCCAGGCGCTTCAGCTCTTCCACCATGAGCGACTGACTATCGCGGTCGAGGCTGGCGAAGCCCTCGTCGATGACGATGGAGCGCATGCCGCCGGCACCGGCGTACTGGCCGATGCCGGAGGCGATGGCGACGGCGCAGCGGAACTTCTGCGAGCCGGAGAGGGCCTTCGCGCTGCGGGGCTCACGCATGCAGGTGACGTCGCGGGCCTTCAGCTCCAGCGCGTCGCCGTCGCGCTCGATGCGCAGTTCGAGCGTGCCGCCGGTGAGCCGCTTGAGGAAGCCGTTGGCGCTGCTGGTGATCTGCTCGAGCGCGCCGCCGACGAGAGCGCCCTGGAGGCCGTCCTTGCCGAGGAGCTTGAGGAGGACGCGCAGGCGCTTCGCGCGCAGCTCGGAGCACTGGCGGTCGCAGCGCATGGCCTCCAGCTCCTTGATGCGCAGCTCCAGCGCGGTGAGATCGCGCGCAGCCGTGTCGCGGTGTTCGCGCGCGGCCTTCGCCGCCGCGGCGGCCTCGGCGACCGCAGCCTCGGCGACGGACGGGTCGACGTGGTGCGCGGCAGGGATGCCATCGACCTCCTGCTGCTTGGCCTCGCGCTGGGCGGAGGCGGCGGTGTGCTGCTGCTGCGCGAGGTCGAGCGCGGCCTTCCGCTTCGGGGCGCCGGCGAGCTCCGCCTGGTTCTTGCGCAGCGCGGCCAGCACCTCGGCCGGGTCGCCAAGGGCGCGCTGGCCCAACTCGCCGAGGCCGGCGGCTGTCGCCGTGGCGAGCTTGCGGTGGCCGGCGGCGGTGGCCGCCTGCTCGCGGGCGGAGGCGTCCAGCTCCGCGCGGCGCCGGCGGCCGTCGTCGAGCGCCGCGCGCGCCGCGTCTTCGCCTGCGCGGGCGGCGTCGTGATCGCGGCGGGCGGCGGCGAGCGCCTTTTCGGCGGACGCCAGACGCGCCTGCGCTTCAGCGTGGGCGGTCCGTGCTGCGCCGGCCGACGCGGGCGTGGTCACCTGCCGCGACTCCAGATCGGCGAGCGCGGCAGCGGCCTGCTCGCGCGACGCCTGGGCTGACGCCCGCTCGCCCCCGAGGCGGCTGTATTGCTGCGCGCTGTCGGCGGCGGCGGACGCGGCATGGTCGGCGTCCTTCTTCGCGGCGGCGCGCGCCCTGGTCGCGGACTGCTCGGCCGTGGTCGCCTGTTTCGCCCGCGCCTGGGCATCGCCGAGGCGCGCGGTGAGATCTGCGACTTCGCGCTTCGCCGCCACCTTATCGATGGGCTGGCCGCAGCGGGAGCAGGTGGCCTCCTTCGCGGCTGCTTTCCGCGCATCGAGATCGCGCTTCAACTGGTCGGCGGCCGCGCGCCACCGGGCGCCCTCTTTCCGCGCGGCCTCGAGCGTGGCGTCGGCCGCCTCGGCGGCGCGCTGGGCGTCGGCCAGCGCGCGGTCCAGCGCGTCGCGCTGCGCCGCGATTGTCACGAGCTGCGCGTCGAGATCCTTGATGCGCTGATCGGCGAGCGCGACACGCTCGCGGGCCTCGAAGAGAGCGGCGGCGGCCTGGGCCGCGTCGTGGGCGGCGCGCTCGGCCTGCTGCGCCGCGGCATGTGTTTGCTCGGCCGCCTGCAGTGCCTTCACCGCCGACGCCACGGCGCCGGACGCGGCCTTGTTCGCGGCGTCCAGCGCATCGATGTCGATCGCGGCGGCGTGACGCTGTGCGTCGGCGGCGGCTGCCTCGGCGCGGGTAGCGTCGGCGAGGGCATGCTGGACCTGCGTGACACGGTCGAGCGCGGAGGTCAGCGTCTCGAAGAGCTGCGCGTCCTTTTCGATCTGGTCGCGGTCGCCGAGCAGCGCCGCCGTGCCGGCGATCTGCTCGTCGAGGCCGGCGATCTCGGCGGCGAGGCGGGCGTGGCGCCGGGCGTCGGTCAGCATCGCCGCGGCGGCCTGCGCGAGCAGCGTGGCGTCGGCTTCGCGGGCCGTCGCCGCCTCGACGTCGGCGCGCAGGCGGTTGAGCGTGGTGTCGTCGACGCCATCGAAGCCGTTGAGCTTCTCCTTGAGGTCGTCGAGGCGGCGCCTCTCCTCGCGCGCGGCGTCGCGGGCGCGCTTCTCGAGATCCTCGTACTCCTTAAGGCCGATGAGGCTGCTGATGATGTCGAAGCGGGGTTTGGGGTCGGCGTCGATGAACTCCGTGGCGCCGCCCTGCTGCAGCATGAACGAGGAGGTGAACGCCTCGGGCGACAGGCGCAGGATGTGGGCGATCTGGCTATCGAGCGCGTCCTCCTTCTCGGTGCCGGGCACCTGCGTCCACTCGGCGGCAGCGTCGTCGCGAAACCAGAGGCTCTGGTCACGCTCGCCCTGTTTCCTGCCGCGGCTGCGGCGCACGAGGTAGCGCTGTCCGTCCACCTCGAACTCGAACTCGACCGAGAGCCGGTCCAGGTCCTCCGAGATGAGCTGCGCGGCCTGCTGCTTGCCGAGGCGGTGGCGGCCGTAGAGCGCGAAAGTGATGGCGTCGAAGATGGACGACTTGCCGGCGCCGTTCTCGCCGCAGATGGCGATGAGGCGGGCGCCACCGAAGTCCGCGAGCTGCTCGTCACGGTAGCGCATCCAGCCCTTCATGCGGACGCTCAGGGGGATCACGCGTCCACCTCGGCGCGGGAGGCGGCGCGCAGCTCGGCGACGATCTGCATCAACGCGGCGCGCTCGTCGTCGGGCATCGCCTGCTCTTCGAGGTAGCGGCGCACGGTCTCCTCGACGTCGGCCTTGTTCAGCCCTTCGATGGCGGCCGGCTCGGGCGCGTCCTGCCAGTCGTGCTCGACGTTGCCGTAGAGGCGGGGAAAGAGGCGGCGGGCGGTCTCCAGCAAGGCGGCGGTGTAGGTGCCGTAGGGCACGGCGAGGGTCAGCTTCACGAGCGTGTCGTCCGGGCGCTGCAGGCGCTCGCGGGCGGCGATCAGCTCGTCCTCGTCGCGCGCCAGCACGGCCTCGAACGGCGTGGGGTCGAGCGGGAGCGAGGTGATGTCGCGCAGGCCGGCGGGGCCTATATCGGCGAGGAGGACGCGCGGCTCGTACGCCTTCTCACCGACGTCCATGCGGTCGAGGGCGCCGACGTAGTAGAAATGGGCGGCGCCGATGCGCTCGGCCTTGTGAATGTGGCCGATCACGGTCAGCTCGTAGTCCGGGAAGGCGCCGCGCGGCACGACGACGTCGTCGCGCTGGGAGATGCGGTGCGCCTTGACGGTGCTGCCCTCGACCGTGACGTGCGTGAGCAGCACGGTCGGCAGCTTCTGCGCCGCCGTCTCCTTGCGCAGCTCCTCCATCTTCTCGATGAAGAGCCGCGCGAGCTGCTCGTTGCGGTGGGCGACGCCGCCGGCGTCGTCCTGGCGGAGGTCGTAGCGCGACGGCGTGGGAAACGGGAGCAGGGCGAAGTTCACGCGCTCGCCGTTGGCCGCGATGGTCACGAGATCGGGGCGGGTGCGGAAGATGATGCGCTCGTCGCCGGGCGACGACTCGGCGGCGAGCCAGACGTTCGCCGTCTCCATGAAGTAGTCGCGGTCGTGGTTCCCGGCGACGGCGACGATGCGCATGCCGCGGGCGAGCGGCTCGCGCAGTGCGGCGGTCATGCGCTGGACGGCCGACCGGGCAGCGCCGCGCTCCTGCGCCTCGAAGACGTCGCCGGCGATCGCCAGCACGTCGACGGCGTGCTCCTGGCAGTAGGCGGCGATCCTCTCGATCTGGCGGACCTGGTCGTCGATGCGGGGGGCGGGGTTCGCGCCGGCGAGGGTGTAGCCGAGGTGCCAGTCGGCGGAGAAGAGGAGCTTCATTGCGGCCGTTCTTCGCCGGTGCCGAGTCGCGGATCTTGGTCGAAGAGAGCCACTCCAGCTTCATCGAGACGCTGCAGGATGTAACCGACGATGTACTCTCGTGATGTCCGTTCGTGAATATCGTCGTTCAGCGACAACTCGTCAATTGCCCGTGAGAGGGCCGTCCACGCGGCGGTGTCTTCAAACCGAGAATAGGGATGCTCAGACAAGTCTCACAGCTCCATCGAGTCGGCCTTGCGGCGGCCGGCATCGCTCGGGGGCGACTTCGCGGACGCGATGCCGGGGGCGGGCTTCGCGCCCGGGAGCCAGGCGGGCGGCGCATCGGTCTGCTCCTCCGGGCGCATGGCCCACGGGGGGCGCGGCACCTTGACGTGCAGCGCCTCGCGGAAGTTCGGCGCGACAATCACCTTCTCGTCGGGGCCGAGGCGCAGGGCGAGCTTGCGGTCGCCCTCCGAGAAGCCGCGCCAGATCGCGTCGGCGAGCTCCTGACCGCCGGAGCGGCCGAGCACGCGCGTCTGGCTGTTCTCAATGACAACGTCGGAGACGCGCGAGCCCTGCTGTTGGGCACCGAAGAGGATGATGCCGCGCGAGCGCATCTGGCTGGCGACGTACTCGAAGAGGCGCGTGATGGCGTCCGAGGCGCCGCGGGGCGCGTAGCGGTTCAGCTCGTCGATGACGACGAGGAAGGTCTCGTGGCGGGCGGCGTGGGGGCCGCTGCGCCACTGCACGAGCTGGTTGAGGGCGCTGGCGATGACGAAGCGTTGCAGGTGGGCGTCGGTGATCGACTGGATGTCGATGACGACGACGTCTTCCTCCGCGGTGGCAAGCGCGAGGGGCGCTCCGTCGACGTCATCGCGGCGGAGGAGGCCGGAGTTCGGGCCGAGCACGCGGGCGAGGCGGCGCCAGAGCGCCTGGATGGTGGAGTTGCTCATGCTGCGAAGGCTGTCGTCGTCCAGGTCCTTCGACTCCGGCTGCGCCTTCATCTCGATGTAGTCGAGGAGGTTCTGGAAGGTGAGCACGGGCGCGCCGGCGTTCAGGTCGTTCTTCGCGTGGAACGCCTTTTCGTTGGCGGCGGTGAGCTGGCGGCGCGCGGCGTGCGCGGGGTCGGGCGGCTGGCCGAGGCGTTCGTCAAGGCTCAGGGCTTTCGTGCGGCCGACGGCGAGCCGGTGCCTGAGCCAGTTGATCAGGGTGACGAGGTTGTCGTTGGCGCGCGTCTCCTCGGAGAAGAGGAGGTCGAAGAGGTCGAAATCGATGATGTCCTTCAGCGACCAGGAGTAGGGCCGCACCTCGCCGGGCCGCTCGGTCGGGATGGCGCGGGCGGCGCCGCTGCGCTGCGAGGTCTCGGGGGCGTAGTAGGCGATGCTGCGGAAGACGTCGGGGGCGGCGACGCCCATCTGGTTCAAAACGCGGGCGTCGTCCTCGCCGAACTTCGTGGACCAGCGGTCGAGCCAGAAGAGGTCGAAGCCCTTGACGTTGAAGATGAAGGTCTTGATGCGCGGCCGGTGGCCGGTGCCGGTCATGCCGGCGGAGCGCGCCTTGAGGGCGTTGATCGTCTGGTACGCGGCGAGGGTGAGGAACGACGACTTGGTGCCGGAGCCGGCGGCGCCGTTGACGTTGAGGTGGCCGGCCTGTGCGCCGAGCAGGAAGTCCTGATCGAGGAAGGCGCGGCCGGCGGTGGCGTCGCCGCCGTTGCGGATAAGGCCGATGCAGACGCCGCGCTCGTCGCGGTAGGCGTCCATCTCGTAGGCGCGCTCGGCCTCCTGCTCGCCGCAGGAGAAAACGGTGCTGCCCTCGACGGGCGGGGAGAG
This sequence comes from Dehalococcoidia bacterium, assembly GCA_035632115.1. Classification (GTDB taxonomy): domain Bacteria; phylum Chloroflexota; class Dehalococcoidia; order DSTF01; family JACRBR01; genus DASQHL01. The sequence goes on from DASQHL010000120.1 coordinate 30,558, forward strand.
GCGGTGGGGGAAGGCGTTGACGACGCGGACCTTCGCGTAGGTGACGCCGTCGCGGTCGAGCGCGAGGTCGTCGGCGACGGGATCGCCGTCGTGGGCGGCGAGCTCCATGTGCATGGAGCTGATGGTCGAGCGGCGGTAGACCTGGTCGACGACGCCGAAGAGCTCGACGGGGGTGCCGCCCATGTCGGTGGGGACGCGGACGATCTGGGTTTGCTCGACGAGCTGGCCGGGGGCGACCCAGAAGTAGAACTCATCGACGTTGGCTTCCTGGCCCTGCGGGCAGCCGACGCGGCCTACGGCGTCTGTCATACCTCACCCCCCGGCCCCCTCTCCACATCGTGGAGAGGGGGAGCTTGTGACGACGCGTTGGCGCAGACCTCGGTGATTGTTGCCAAGACGCGATCTATGTCTGAGAAGAGTTCGGCATTGGGGAAGCGGAGCACACGAACTCCCTGACTTTCGAGGAACTGCTGACGCACGACATCTGCCTGGCGTTGCTCCGGATCGTCGTGGACGGAACCATCGAGTTCTATCACGAGTCCGGCATCTACGCAGTAGAGGTCCAC
>DASQHL010000121.1:0-1506 GCA_035632115.1 Dehalococcoidia bacterium
CTTGCCGCTGGTGCTGATCGGCGGGGCGGTGGCGGGAGCCCTGTGGGCCGGCGTCGCCGGTGTGCTGAAGGCCACGGTCGGGGCCCACGAGGTGGTGACCACGATCATGATGAACTACGTCGCGCAGTGGTTCCTGCGTTATCTCATCGTCGGAGGTCCGCTCGAGCTGCGCCCCGGGACCTCCAAGTCCTTTCCGATCGGTCACGGCGCAGAGCTGGCGACGCTGCTGCCGGCGAGCAACTCGATCCAGGTTTTCGGCCTCCCATCCAGCGTGTACCGCGTGCATGCCGGCCTGCTGATCGCGTTCGCCGCTGCGGCGGTTTATGCCTTCATCCTCTGGCGCACGTCGTTCGGATATGAGGTCAGGGCCGTCGGTCAGAGTCAGAAGGCAGCACGCTACGCCGGCGTCAGCGTGCCGCGGACGATCATCGTGACGATGCTGATCGCCGGCGCTTTCTCGGGCCTCGCCGGCGCGATCCAGATCGCGGGCGTGGACCACAACCTGACCGACAAGTACTTCTCCGACACCACCGGCTTCGACGCCATCGCGGTGGCGCTTCTGGGTCTGGGCAGCGCGGTCGGAATCGTGCTCGCCGCCCTCTTGTTCGGCGCTCTGCACAGCGGCGGTTCGGTGATGCAGTCCGACGCGGGCATCTCGAGCAACCTGGTGCTTGTCCTGCAGGCGCTGATCCTGTTCAGCATCGCCGCCAACTTCGTCGGCCACATCGCCGGCGTCATACCTGGTATGCGCAAGCCCGGAGCGCCGGCGCCCGACACCCCACCCGCCGCGGGACTCCTGACAGAGGCGGTAGCCCCGCCGGCAAAGGCCCCATGACAGCGCTTGGCGACGTCCTCCATCTGCTGTTCACCGCCCATCTGTGGCAGGCCACGCTGACGTGGGCGGTCCTGCTCCTTCTGCCGGCGCTGGGCGGCGTGATCTCGGAGCGCAGCGGCGTGGTCAACATCGCGATGGAAGGCATGATGCTGATCGCCGCCTTCTTCGGCGTCACAGCAGACCTGTACTGGCACAACGTGTGGCTCGCCACCGGTGTGGCGATGCTCGCCGGCGCCGCGCTCGCCTCCGTGCACGCCGTGGTGTCGATCCAGTTCCGGGCGGATCAGATCGTGAGCGGCATCGCGATCAACATCTTCGCCGCGGGCCTCACCGTGTTCTTGATCGGGCGCATCTACGGCATCCAGGACGTAGGGCACATCAGCCAGGCGCAGCTGCTTCCGAACGTGGACTTTCCGGTCCTCGACCGGATTCCCTTCCTTGGGCAGGTCGTCTTTCAGCAGAACATCATCGTCTACGTCGCGCTGGCCATCCTCGTGCTCACCCACGTCGTGCTGTTCCGCACGAGGCTTGGCCTGCGCATCCGCGCGGTCGGCGAGCACCCGCAGGCCGCCGACACGGCCGGCATCAACGTCTACTTCATCCGGTACGGAGCGGTGATCACGAGCGGGCTGCTCTGCGGGATCTCGGGCGCCTTCCTTGCCATCGGGGTC
>DASQHL010000122.1:0-25649 GCA_035632115.1 Dehalococcoidia bacterium
CGACGAGGCGTTCGGCAAGCTCAGTCACATCGACCCCGCGGGGCGCGCGAAGATGGTCGATGTCTCCGCCAAGCACGACACCAGGCGCGAGGCCACGGCCCGCGGCCGCATCGTCATGCGGCGCGAGACGCTCGCCCTCATCCAGCGCAACGGCCTGCCCAAGGGCGACGTGCTCGCCGTTGCCCAGATCGCCGGCGTCATGGCCGCCAAGCGCACGCCCGACCTCATCCCCATGTGCCACCCCCTGCTGCTCACCGGCATCGATGTCACCCTCACGCCGAACGAGGCGCGCGCCTGCATCGACATCGAGGCGACCGTCCGCACCACCGGCAAGACCGGCGTCGAAATGGAGGCGCTGACCGCCGCCGCCGTCGCCGCGCTCACCATCTACGACATGTGCAAGGCCGTCGACCGCGCCATGCGCATCGACTCCGTGCGCCTCGTCCGCAAGTCCGGCGGCAAGTCCGGCGACATCGCCTTGGAGTGATCGCTGCTCCCGGCGCCCGCGCACCCTACTTGTCACCGATCCGCCGGGGTGGCACGATACCCCAGAGCTCAGCCCGGCCGGCCCGGACGATCGATCGGACGAAGGACGGACGCCAATGACCGCTGACGCAGCGCCACCACGGCCGCCACGCAAGGACGGCGCCCTCCACTTTCCCCTCCAGGACGGCGAACAGGTGCTCCAGATCTGCCGCAGGCACTGGGTCTACCTCTGGCCCCGCACCGTCTGGTACGCGCTGCTCGCCCTCGTGCCCGTCGTCGCCGTGGCCGTGGCCATCAACATGACCGCAGGCCTCGGCGGCACCGCCGGCAAGATCTTCTGGGTCGCCGCGCTCGTGTACCTGCTCTACTGGCTGCTGCGCGTCTACCTCAACTGGTACCGCTACAACAACGACATCTGGGTCGTCACCAACCAGCGCATCATCGATAGCACCAAGACCACGCCCTTCAACATGAAGATGTCCACCGCCGACCTCGTGAGCGTCCTCGACATGACCGTCGAGCGCAACGGCGTCTTCCGCACCATGTTCAACTACGGCGATATCGTCTGCCAGACCGCCGCCGATATCCAGGAGTTCCGCATGGCCGGCATCCCGCACCCGCAGGAGGTGCAGCTCCTCGTCGATAAGGAGCGCGACCGCGAGCGCACGCGCGGGCGCTGACGGCCGGCCTGCCGCTGCGCCTCAGAGTCACCTGTCTGCGCTGCTGTGATTATCGCGTCCGGGCCGGCTCGCGCTCCGTCACCGCCTGACCTGCCGCCGGCCGCACGATGCGGCGCGGCCGCGCCGCCGTCCCGCTGAGCCCCGCCCGCTCCGCCAGCCTCCGCTCCGCCGTCACGCCGCGGATGCGCGTCACCGCGCCGTCGATCCGCCACGCGATCGCCAGGTACAGCCCCGCCAGCAACATCGCGCCCAGCACGTCGCTCGGCCAGTGCGCACCCGTATACATGCGCGCCGGCCCTCCCAGCAGGATCTCGAGGGCGCAGGCCGACCGCACGGCCCACGCCAGCGGCTTGATCGGGATCAGTCGTCCCGCGTACAGGATGATCAACCCGTACACGATCGCCTCGCCGAACACGTGGCCGCTGGGGAAGCCATTCGGTCCCGGAAACTGCCGCAGCCCCCAGTCCGCGTGCGCGAACCACGGCGGATGCTGCGCGGAGAACGGCCGCTCGACGAGCTGCCGCACCCCCAGCTGCACCAGGTGCGCCGCGCCCGCCCCCGCCATCACCAGCGCCTCCACGCGGAACCCCCGCACGGCGAGCAGCACCGCGAAGCCGATCAGCATCCCTCCGATGAAGCTGTATGAGCCGAACTCGTTGACCCGGCCGAAGATCCGCCCCGCCAGCGCAAAGCGGTCCAGGTCCTGCACCCAGCGCGTCGGCGCCGGGTCGAACGGCAGCGCGTACCGCCGCGTCGACCACACGCCCAGTCCCGCCAGCGCCGCCAGCGCCGCGAACCACGCGGCCCAGAAGGCACGGTCAGAGGGTCGGGCCAGCGCGCGTCGGATCAGCACCCCCTGAGTATCGAGTTGGCCGCTCGCCCACGCAATTGGATCCCGCCGCGGCGTCAAGTCCGCGAGTGTTAGGATGAAGGTCTCTGAGCCGCGTTGGAGGGAGATCATCGAAGAGCACAGACTCCGAGCGCTGCTGGCAGCCGTCGCCGCGGGCGAGACCGATATCGAGGCGGCCCTCGGCGAGCTCCGCACCCTGCCCTACGAAGATATCGGCTTCGCGAAGGTCGACCATCACCGCGCCCTCCGCGATTGGATGCCGGAAGTCGTGCTGGGACAGGGCAAGACGCCCGACCAGGTCGTCGGCATCGCGCGCGCACTGCTCGAGCGTGCGGACCGCTTGCTCGTGACGCGCTTGGAACGCGAGGCGGCAGCGGCCCTCCTCGAAGCCGTCCCCGACGCCCGCCTCCACGAGGCGGCCCGCTGCGTCACGGTCGAACGCGTCCCCGTCCCGAAGCAGGACGGCGTCGCCGTCCTCTGCGCCGGCACCGCCGATATGCCCGTCGCCGAGGAGGCGGCCATCACCGCCGAGCTCGCCGGCAACGCCGTCCGCCGCATGTACGATGTCGGCGTCGCCGGCATCCACCGCCTGCTCGACCAGGTGCCCGCCCTGCGCGACCAGCGCGCGCTCGTCGTCGTCGCCGGCATGGAGGGCGCCCTGCCCAGCGTCGTCGCCGGCCTCGTCACCGCCCCCGTCATCGCCGTCCCCACCTCCGTCGGCTACGGCGCCAGCTTCAACGGCCTGGCGCCGCTGCTCGCCATGCTCAACGCCTGCGCCGCCGGCGTCGCCGTCGTGAATATCGATAACGGCTTCGGCGCCGGCTACATGGCCGCGGCGATCAACCGCATCGCCCTCGCGGAGCGCAACGACTGACCTTGTTGGCAGTTGCTGCGTGATTGGATGTGGCCTATCGCAGCAGATCCGACTTCGCGGCGCTATTTCGCGCACACCGTGCCACTTCTTCTGTCCATGGCAGATGCAAAATCGCGTCTCGTTCGGCAGTTTTGCGTCCTTCCCGGGCTGGCTCCGACGGAGCCGGGGCGCTCGTTTCGCGAACGATGACGACGGTGGCGCGGACAGGTAGAGCGTCGCAGTTGCGAACTCACACCGAGCAATGCCACCCACGGAAGCTCCACGCCGGAAGGTCGATCTCCCGATGCGGGTGGGTCGCGACAGGGGGCTATGGATTCGGGATTAGGCGGGGCTGCTGCGGATGATTGTTCGAGCCCATGAGGGACCTGAGGTAGTTGAGCAGCGCGTCCAAGAGCGGCGGCTTGCCTTCGCTCACTGGCGTCGTCCGACCGTGATCTCGCCTCCAAACCGCGGCGATCTCGGGGTGCTTGACGAGGAACACGGACTGGAAAGCCTCAAACTCGAACCCCAGCACTTCGCCGGTCGTCAGGTCGAGGCGAAGCCACACTTCCTCGTCCAGGTCGATGCTCGTCGCGGGCCGCGGCTGCGCGGGCAGGACGTAGAGGACGTCGGCTGACTTGTCGTAATCCAGGACGAACCTGCCGGGATCGAACTCGTGCCACTTCGGCATCGGCAGATCCAGCGGCATCGGTGCTACGGTTTCGCCTTCGGCCAACTGATCACTTCCCCTTGCTTCACACGGAGGGCATGGTGCGCTGTGTAGACAGCGCCGAGACGGCGCCTCCATCTCGTGCGATAGGTGACGACCACCCGAAGGAATCCTCGGTTATAGGGCGGGTCAAGCGCAGTCGATGGAGCATAAAAGATCCGGCTCGCCGGTTCCTTCGCGCTCCGGTAGATGGCCAACGGGTGTTCGATCGCTCTCGCCACATCGCGCTCGTGTCCTTGAACCTCCGGGTGGCGGGGCAGAATGTGCTTCTCCCACCCTTCCCGTGTACACGAGACCTGCGCGCCATCCGGGTCGATGACCCTAAATAGCCTCACTAGTCTAGCCTCCCCCAAGGGAAGTAGTCTAGCCTCGGACGGTTCCTGCCGACCAACCACACGCCGCGCGGGAAAGGAGCATGAGCAATGAGCGATGAGCAGCGCCCGCCATCCGCCGGCCGGCCGGGGATGCCGCGCGGGTACGGGATCGCGCAGGGCGCCGAGGGCGTGATGGCGTGGGACCACGCCGTCGACCAGCTCACTGCGTCCCGCAACTACTGGATCACCTCGACCCGCCCCGACGGCCGCCCGCACGCCATGCCCGTCTGGGGCGTCTGGATCGATGGCGCGCTGATCTTCTCGACGGACCGCACATCGCGCAAAGCGCGCAACATCGCCGCCCGCCCCGCGATCGTCGTCCACCTGGAGAGCGGCGACGACATGGTCGTGCTGGAGGGCGTGGCCGAAGTGCTGACCGACGCGGCGCTGCTCGCGCGCTACGTCGAGGCCTACGGCGCCAAGTACCACGTCCGCCCGGACCCCGCGGACGCGGGCAACGTCACGCTGGCCCTCCGCCCCTCCGTCGCCTTCGCCTGGCTGGAGCGCGACTTCCCGAACACCGCCACGCGCTGGGTGTTCGGGTAGCTGGCTGGTCGCCGGCGGCACAGCTTCGATCTCCTATACTGCCCCCACCATGAAACATCCGTTTCTGACGGCGCTGGAGCAGCGGGTCCTGCTCGCCGACGGGGCCATGGGCACCTTGCTCCACGGCCGCGGCGTGCCAACCTCCGCCTGCCTCGAGGCGCTCGTCCTCGAACAGCCCGACCTCGTCCGCCGCGCCCACGAGGACTACATCGCCGCCGGCGCCGACATCATCGAGACGAACACCTTCCAGGCGAACCGCTTCCGCCTCGCCCGCTACGGACTGGAGGGCAGCGTCCGCGACATCAACTTCAAGGCGGCGCGGCTGGCGCGGGACGCGCGGGAGATCCACGGGCACCCGGTGTTCGTCGCCGGCTCCATCGGCCCCACCGGCCGCATGCTGCCGAGCGCCGGCGACGTGCGGCCGGCGGAGGTGCGGGCAGCGATCCGCGAGCAGGCGGAGGCGCTGCTGGAGGGCGGCGTCGACCTGATCATCCTGGAGACGTTCCCGGACATCGCTGAACTCCGCGAAGCGATCCTCGCGGTGAAGGAGTGCTGCGATCTGCCGGTCGTCGCCCAGGCGACGTTCCAGCGCGACGGCCGCACGTTCGGCGGGGAGCCGCCGGACGAGGTGGCGAACGTGGCCAGCGCGCTCGGCGCGGACGTCGCCGGCGTCAACTGCAGCCTCGGCCCGCAGCAGGTGCTGGAGGTCGTCGAGCAGATGGCCGCCAACACGTCCATCCGCGTCTCCGCGATGCCGAACGCCGGGCTGCCGCGCTTCGTGGATGGCCGCATGGTCTACCCCTCGACGCCGGAGTACTTCGCCGAATACACGCGGAAGCTCGTGGCCGCCGGGGCGAACATCGTCGGCGGCTGCTGTGGCACCGGCCCGGAGCACATCGCCGCCATGCGCCAGGCGCTCGCCGGCGAGTGGAACACGCGCGGCCGCGCACCGGCCCCCGCTGGCAGCGGCACCGTCATCCCGTCCGGCGGATCGTCGCCGGACGAGGCGGCGGCGCCGCGCACGCTCCGCCAGAAGCTCGCCGCCGGCGAGTTCGTCGTCAGCGTGGAGCTCGACCCACCGCGCGGCATCAACCCCCGCAAAGCCCTCGAGGGCGCCGCCCACCTCAAGGCGCTCGGCGCCGACTGCATCAACATCGGCGACAGCCCCATGGCGCGCGTCCGCATGAGCGCCATCGCACTCGCCGTGCTGATCCAGCAGCGCGCCGGCATCGAGCCGATCATCCACTTCACCACGCGGGACCGCAACCTGATGGCCATCCAGAGCGACCTGCTCGGCGCGCACGCGCTCGGCATCCGCAACATCATCGCGCTCACCGGCGACCCGCCGTCCACCGGCGACTACGCGCGCGCCAGCGGCGTCTGGGACGTCGATTCCATCGGCTTCATCCGCATCTTGAAGATGCTTAACGGCGGCACCGACTGGGCGGGCAACTCGATCGGCAAGGGCACGGACTTCTTCGTGGCGTGCGCCGCCAACCCGACCGCTGACAACGTCGATCTCGAGATCGACCGCGTGCGCCGGAAGATCGAGGCGGGCGCCGACGTGCTGATGACGCAGCAGCTCTACAGCGCGGAGCTCCTGCGCAGCTTTCTCGACCGCCTGGGCCCGATCGATGTGCCCGTGCTGGTGGGCATCATGCCGCTCCAGAGCCACCGCCACACGGAGTTCATCCACAACGAGCTCCCGGGCGTCTTCGTGCCGGAGGACGTGCGCGATCGCATGCGCCAGGCCGGCGAGAACGGCATCGCCGAGGGGATCGCCCTGGCGCGCGAGCTGCTGGAGGAGTGCCGCCCGCTGGTCAACGGCACATACCTCATCCCCTCCTTCGGCCGCTACGAGGTCGTAGGCGAGCTGGTGACCCTGGCCAAGCGCTCGGGTGACCGGGCCTAGGCTGTCCCGGGGTGTAACCTGACGCTAACGACACCTCAAACGCCCAAGAACTCGTTCAGCCGAGCAGCCACAAGCGCGCGCCTCTGCCGCAGGAAGGCCTTGTACCCGTCTATATCGAGCAGTGTTGGATCCATCGGGATGGCCTGCGCTTGGAAGGAGCCGGGGTCAGACTTCGCGATTTCTGGGAAATATTGACTAGGGGGCTTGTCGCTTATCTGGCGGTTCGTCTTACCGCCGATGAAGCATAGGTTGGCGATATCGTCTGCCTCGCGGCTGGTGTAACTGCCCTTGAGGATGGCCTTCGGGAAAATGTGATGGAACTGAAGTCGATGTTGCGCCCCCGAGTGGTCTAGCGCAATTGCAACCTGCGATCGCCAGTCCCTCGCGCCTGACTCGCGAAACGCCAAGAACATGGTCTTGAACAGTGCACTACGCTGATTCCGGCCCTCCAATTCGTCCGCCGCGATATCAAGCCGTCCTACTTGTTGCCTCAGCCGATCTACGAGGTCCTGCGCCTTGCCCCCGTCCCGCAACATGGCTACGTCTTGATCAAGGATCGTCTCACTGGAGCCGCGCGAGTAGCGGCCCTTGGCGTTCGCGACCAAGACCCAATGCCGCAGGCGTTCAGATTCTTCGGGCGAGAGAATGTAACCGCGCATGTGGGCGTGGTACGCCACGGCGATGAGCATGAAGGGCGATGACAAGAGCGCCGGGCTATCAATGCCAGCGTTGTTCTTCAAGAAGTTTAGCGCGAACTCCATGCCAAGACAGCTTTTCTTCCAGGCGTCTTGTAACGCCTCCAACCGGAGCCCACCAACCGTGAGAAAGCGGGACTGCCCCGTCGTGAAAGCGATAAGGTTCCTGAGGTGGATCCCAAGGTCCAAGTCGAATCCGGCCTTAGCACACTGTTGCTGGAACGCCTCGAAGATCTTGAGAGAGTCGCGCCATTTCGCCGTGATCTGTGCAAGCGCTAAGTCAGAGCTGCGCAGCTTCGCGCCGAGGGAGTTCACCCGCACGAAGATCTCGGTTACCTCGTCGTACAACAACGCACGCTCGAGAACGTCCATCCGGTACACGTACCTTCGGATGCCCCGTAGCCGCGCCAAGCGCTGACTGTATCGTTCGTAGTTGGGGTCGTCGAACCCCATCACTCCGGCTCGCTTCAGAAACGCGGCATCGCTATCCGTCCTGAAGACGTCGGTGACCTTCACCCAATGGGGCAGACGAGCAAGTTTCGCGGTAGCTACGACGAACGTCATTCGGTCAAACCGCCTCTGCAACTCGTCGTCGCTTGAATCGGCCTCGTCGTCAATCAACCCGTTGTCGTCGCCCTCGTCTTCGCCGTCCTCGTTGACCTCGGTAACGACGACGAGTTCGTCCGGATGCTTAAGGTTGAAGAGCAACTCAATCGGCCTGCTTCGGCCGCGCACCTTTACTGGCTCGCCGCGAATCACTGCCAACAGCGACGTGAGCCGTTGCTGTCCATCGAGAAGCAGCCGAGTATTCTGGTAGGCACTCGTCTGCTGACGAACAGCGAAGTTCTGTAGCGGCACGTTCTCGTCGGTCTCCCAGAGGAGAATCGCACCCGATGGATAGCCTCGATACAGGGAGTCGACCAAGTCGCGCACTCGAGTAGACCGCCACACATATCGGCGTTGCATTTCGGGAAGGCGTAGCTCTCCACGCTCGATCATGCCCACCAGTTCCTCGACGGAGGCTTCGGCCTTAGCCACAGTCTGCAACCCCCTTCTACGCGGGCGTCCATGGCGCGGCGGCCCGACGGCATGAGCAGGCTCGGTAGAATGAGTCTAAAGTGTACTCCCATCGGAGCCGGAAGACATGCTTCGAACGGGACGCCACCGTCGCAGATTGACACAGATATGGGGATTGATTGAGTGTTTCGCTGGCGAAGTATTGAGCACGAGTGCGGTGGACAGGCGACCAGTCGCAGGCGCGCTTCGTTGACGCCGCCGCCGCGCCACGCCGTGAAGGCTTCACCATGACCAACACCGCGACCATCGGCATCCTCTGGCGCGGCGACCGCGCCACGCGTGACGGTGCCACCGCCGCGGACAATCGCCTGCGCCCCGTGTTCGAGGCGCTGGCCGCGCTGAACATCGGCGCGGAGCCCGTCGTGTACGCCGAGGAGATGGAGCAGGACGTGCGCGCGCAGCTCCTGCGCCTCGCCGGCGTCCTCGTCTGGGTCGACCCGATCAGCGGCGGCCGGGATCGGTCGCGCCTGGACGCGATGTTGCGCGATGTGGCGGCCGCCGGGATCTGGGTCAGCGCCCACCCCGACCTGATCCTGAAGATGGGCACGAAGGAGGTCCTGTTCCGCACCCGCGACCTCGGCTGGGGGACGGACACCTACCTGTACAGCAGCAGCGAAGACCTGCGCCGCCAGCTCCCGGAACTGCTCGCGAGGGCCGGCCCGCGCGTCCTGAAGCAGCATCGCGGCAACGGCGGCATCGGCGTCTGGAAGGTGGAGCTGGCCGCCGGCCCGGCAGCGCCCGCCGGCGTCCCGGGCCCGGACGCGATCCTGCGCGTGCAGCACGCGCGCGACCGCGACAGCGTGACCGAGGAGTTGACGCTCGGCGCGTTCATCGACCGGTGCGCGGAATACTTCGCCGGCGATGGACGGCTCATCGACCAGCCGTTCCAGCCTCGCATCACCGACGGCATGGTGCGCTGCTACATGGCCGCCGCCACGGTCGCCGGGTTCGCGCGCCAGTTCCCCGCGCCGGGCGAGCAGCGCGTCCTCGGCTTGCCGGCCGCCAAGACGATGTACGGCCCCGCGGAGCCCAGCCTCCAATCGCTACGAGCGAGCATGGAGTCCGACTGGGTGCCGGCGATGCTGCGCCTCCTGGACATCGATGCGCTGTCGTTGCCCGCGATCTGGGACGCGGACTTCCTCTACGGCCCGACGACCGCTGACGGCGACGACACGTACCAGTTGTGCGAGATCAACGTCAGTTCCTGCTATCCTCTGCCGGCCGAAGCGATCGAGGCGCTGGCCGCGGTGGCCGCCGCGCGGCTGATGCCGGTGGCATAGCGGCTGCGGATCACGCACAGTCTCGGTTGGATCAACGCGCCGGGCCACGGCGAGTGGGCGAAGGAGCATCGAGATGACGAACGTACTGATCACCGGGTGCAGCAGCGGCTTCGGACTCCTGACCGCGCTGGAGTTCGCTCGGCGCGGAGACCGCGTCTTCGCGACGATGCGCAACACGTCCAGGGCGGGCGCACTGCGCGCCGCGGCGGACGCGGAGCGGCTCGCCGTCACCGTGCTGCCGCTGGACGTGCTGGACGACGCATCGGTGACGGCGGCCGTGAAGCAGGCGACGGACGCCGCCGGGCCGATCGACGTGCTGGTGAACAACGCCGGCTTCGCGCTGCGGTCGCCTATCGAGGAGGCGGACGACGACGAGATCCGCGCCCAGTTCGACACCAACGTCTTCGGGACCATGCGCGTGATCCGCGCCGTGCTGCCGTCGATGCGCGAGCGGCGGGCCGGCACGATCGTCAACGTGTCGTCGATCGGCGGCATCGTCGGCGCCCCGTACGAGGGGTTCTACTCGGCGACGAAGCACGCCCTCGAAGCGATCAGCGAGGTGATGCACTACGAGCTCAGCTCGTTCGGCGTCCGCGTGATCGTCATCGAGCCAGGAGGCTTCGACACGCAGTTTGGCGACAACATCATCGAGTCGCGCCGGTTCGCTGCCCCCGATTCGCCGTACCGGGACCTCGCCGTGCGCTTCCGGGAGGCGCTGGGCAAGCTGCGGGCGCCGGATGGCGTGCCCGGCGACCCGGCCGACGTGGCGCGGACGATCTGCGACGCCGTCGCGGACCCCAACGCGAAGCTGCGTTACTTGGTCGGCGGCGACGCGCAGGTCATCGCCGCGGTGCGCCGGCAGACGGACTTCGAGGGGTTCGAGGCGGCGATGCGCCAGACCCTGGACTGGCACGACTGACCAGCGAGGCGGGAGAACACGATGACAGACACCATCTCCAGGGCGGTGCTCATCACCGGCTGCTCGACCGGCATCGGCCGCGTCACGGCGGCACGGCTCGCGTCGCGCGGGCATACCGTGTACGCGACGGCGCGCCGGCTCTCCGACATCTCTGACCTGGCGGACGCCGGCTGCCGCACGCTCCAGCTCGACGTGTGCGACGAGGCGTCGATGCACGCTGCCGTCGCGGCGGTGCAGCAGGCGGAAGGCGCCGTCGGCGTGCTCGTGAACAACGCTGGCTACGGGCAGGACGGCCCCATCGAAGAGGTGCCGATCGACGTCGTGCGCCGGCAGTTCGAGACGAACGTCTTCGGCCTCGTGCGGATGACGCAGCTCGTGCTCCCGGGGATGCGCCGCCAGCGCTGGGGCCGCATCGTCAACGTCAGCAGTATGGGCGGCAAGCTGGTCTTCCCCGGCGGCGGCTTCTACCACGCCACGAAGTTCGCCGTCGAGGCCATCAGCGACGCCCTCCGGTTCGAGGTCCGCGGCTTCGGCATCGATGTGTCCGTCATCGAGCCCGGCGCCATCCGCACCCGCTTCGGCGAAACCTCCGTCGAGAGCATGGCCGCCGCGGCCGCCGAAGCCTCGCCCTACGCCGCGTTCAATGCGGGCGTGGAGCAGCGGGTGCAGGCCACCTATCGCGGCATGCTGGCGACCGGCCCGGACATCGTGGCGAAGGCGATCGAGCGGGCCATCACCGCGAAGCGCCCGCGTACGCGCTACCCCCTGACGCCCGGCGCGCGCACCATGCTCTTCCTCCGGCGGGCGCTGCCGGACCGGGCGTGGGACGCCCTGATGCGCACCCAGTTCCCGTCCCCGCGTGCGTAATTCGGGCGGTCGAAAAGGTCGCCCTCGCTAGTGTCCGCCGTCCGGCGGGCGCGCCGTCCCCGTGGCTTCGGGCATGTCGCCCGAGCTGTGCGTAGGCTCCGGCGTGCGCGTGACGCTCGGCGTGCCGTCGCGCTCGCCGTCCGCCGTCCGCGTCGCCTGGGGCGTCATGCTGCCGCGCTCGTCGCCACTGCCGTGGTCCGCGCTTGGCGTGCCCGTGGACGGGGGTGTCACGGTGCCCGTCGCGTCCTCGCGCCCGCCGTGGTCATCGGCGCCCGGCGTGCGCTGCTCCTGCGGCGTCTCGGTCTGGTCGCCGGCCACGTTGTTGGGGTTCGCGCCCTCGGTCGCGCCGGCCGATGGTGTGTTGCCGCCCGCACCCTGGATCGCTGCGCCGTCGGCGTCGACCTCCGTCGCCGTGACCCGGCCGTCTCGCCGGTTGCCGCTCACGCCCACGTGCTCGCCCGGGCGCAGGTCGCCCCAGCCGATGCGCGCCCCGTCCCGCCGCAGCACCGTGGATGCGGCGAGCACCAGCGTCGTCCGCCCGGACGGCGTTTCGATGACGATCTCGGAGTCCGTCGCCGACACCAGCGTGCCGGAGACATGCGTCGTCGTGCCGCTGTCGTCCGGCAGGCGGAAGAGCGTGCGCACCGGCTCCGGCGTCGTGCCCGTGGCCGCTGAGGCGCCGATGCCAAGCCCGGCGAAGAGCACGACCGCGCCGGCGACGGCCATCGCTTGGAACGCCAGCGGACGTGCCCGCAACGTGCCGAGCCACCCGATCACGCCGGCGGGCGCCGGCGCCGCGCTCTGCTCCGCCACCTGCGTGAGCATGCGCGAGAGCGCGAGTTGCCGTGCCGCGCTCGGGGGCGGCGGCGCGGGAGCGTGCGCCAGCGCGCTGGCCGCCTCCAGCAACGGCCACAGCGCCGCGGCCTCTCCCGGATACGAAGCCAGGATGTCGTCCACCGACTCCCCGTCCAGCAGGCGGGTAAGGCAGCGTTCGATCATGTCGTCGTGGGCCGTCATTCCGCTCATCGTCTCGTCAATGTCCCATCTTCGCACGCAACGCCTGCAGCGCGCGTCCCTGCATCACCTTCACGGCCCCCTCGCTCTTGCCGAGGATCTGCGCCACCTCACGCACGCTGCGTCCCTCCACCAGGCGCAACGTCAGCACGTCGCGGTGCTCCGGCTTGAGGCGGCCCAGCGCCTCCCCCGCGTCGCGCAGATCGTCGCGAGCCGCCTGCTCGTCGCGGGCCGCCAGGTGGTCTTCCATCCCCGGTTGGTTGATGTCGGCGGCGACCGTCCGGGCACGCCGCTTGAGCGCGTCGACCGTCTCGTTGTGGGCGATCCGGAACAGCCAGGCCGCGACGGGCGCCCCGCGGAACTGGAAGGACCGGATGCCGCGCACCGCCTCCACGAACACGCTGGCCGCGATGTCGTCCGCGTCGCTCTGGTTGCCGGTGCGGAGGTATGCGTAGTGATACACGCGCTGATACTGCTCCTCGAACAGTTGCCGCCATGCGTCCGGGTGGAGGGAACACAACGCCGCCACGAGGTCCTGCTCGCGTTCAAAGCGCCGCGGCGCGGGAACCGCCTGCTCCCCCATCACCGGGAAATCACATCGAAATCAGCACCGTCCATCAGCAATATCTTCGGTCAAGTGGCGCCGGTAACTGCGCTCCGGCTCGGATGCGGGTCGAATCCGCCGCAGCTTGACGTCGGCCCGGCGCTCCCCCGCCCCTCAGTAGCGCAGCCACGCCCGGCCCACGATCGCCCTCCGCGGCACTGCTCCGAAGCTGCGGGAGTCCCGGCTGGCCGCCAGGTTGTCGCCCAGGACGTACACCCCGTTCCCCGCCTCGCTCCCCGCGGGCGTCTTCGCCACCCGCTTCAGCAGCAGGTGGCCGCGTCGCTCCGGGTCCCGCAGCACCACCACGTCGCCCGCCGCGGGTCCCCGGCGGAGATACGCCAGCCGGTTCACCACCACGCGGTCGCCCGCCCGGTACGCCGGCTCCATGCTCGGCCCGTCGACCACGAAGCGGGTGAACGGCGTGAGCCGTCCCGCCCCGAACAGCCTCGCGACCACCGCCGCCACCACCGCTGCGACGGCGGCCCGCCGCAGGCCACGCACAGCCGCGCCCCTAGGCGTCCGGGTACACCAGCTCGCCGCCCGCCGCGCCCTGCTTCGACGCCTGGCGGTGGGTCTTCGCGCCCTTCGAGTCCCAGAAGATCTCGGCAAACTTCTGCGTCGCGGCGAGCAGATCCTGCGCCGCCTGCAGGTTCACTTCCTGCCGGCACTTTCCAGCCAGCTTCAGGATGTTCCAGACCGTCGTGTGCAGGTCCGGGTACTTCTCCAGGTGCTCAGGCTTGAAGTAGTCGCCCCAGATCACGCGCACCTCGCGCTTCACGATCTCCGCATGCTCCTCCTTCACCAGTACGTAGCGCGTCATCGAGTTGTGGTGCGTGGTGTGCGGGCCCTTGTCGTCGTGCGGGTGCTCCAGCGCGTCGATCAGCTGGTTCATGCGGACCACTGTGAGCGCCGCAAGCTGCATCTGGTGCGGGTCGTAGATGCCGCAGGGGATGTCGCAGTGCGCCTCCACGCGGGCGGGCGCGGCGATGCGGTCCAGGCTCCGGAGCGCGAGAGAGACGAAGCGGTGGGTCGTGGGTCGGGACATCGTGAGACTCCTTCCATACTGCGATGAGCCGTGAGGTCGTGTGCTCGGTACGTCCAGTCTAACCCCGCCCCATTAAGGTTCAAGCCGGCCCGACCCACCGCCGGCACGACGCCACGCTCGCCGCCGAGGCCCGGACTCCGCCCAAAATCGCGGGGATTCCCTGATACTCCGGCGGCCGCTGCCGTCCCTACGATGTCCTCGCTATGACCTGGGACTTCGTCCACCGCTGGTACATGCCGTTCGCCTGGATCGCGATGTCCTCGCTGGTCTCCGTGCCCATGGCCGTCTACTTCGAGTTCGGCATGGTGCTCCACGGCGGCCGCGAACTCGGCCTCGCGTACGGCAGCAGCTGGGTCACCCGCGACGACCTGCTCGCGGCGATCGCGCCGTACCTGCTGGGCATGGGGTCGGTGGTCTGGCTGTTCAATGCGGACGGCAGCACGCGCTGGGCCGCCTTCTGGGCCACCATCATCGCCGCGGCGCGCATCGTCGTCCCGGTGATGCTCGCCACCACCGCCAACGTCACCGTCGGCGCCGGGCTCCACTACGTGGACTGGCACTCCATGCGCGTGCTCCTCTGGTTCCAGGATGTCGAGATGTTCGCGCTGGGGATCATCGTCTGGATGGTGTTCGCCCGCTTCGTCGGCTCCAGCAACAGCGCGCCCGCCAGCGCGCACGCGGAGGCGTACTAACCCTCCACCTCCCGGTGATCGCCTTCCGCCACCGCCGTCCGCCCGCCCGGACGGCGGTGGCATTGTCTTTGACCGAGATTGACAGCCCCTGTCGCCCGACCGTACCGTGCTTCGGTGCGGACGCGCGTCGATGCCGGCGCCCGCGAGCGGAGGTGCACCATGACCGACTTCTTCCACCACGGCAGCCGTCAGCTCCAGGACGCCTTCGATACGCGCCGCCTCGCCGACCGCGTCGCCGAGATCACGAAGGACCACATCGACGCGCGCGATAAGGCCTTCATCGAGCGGATGGATATGTTCTTCCTGGCGACGGTGGACGAGCAGGGCCACGCGAACTGCTCCTACAAGGGCGGCGCTCCCGGCTTCGTCCGCGTCGTCGACGAACGCACGATCGCGTTCCCCAACTTCGATGGCAACGGCATGTACCTCTCCATGGGGAACGTGCTCACGACCCGCCAGGTCGGCATCCTCTTCATCGATTTCGAGAGCCAGTGGCGCATGCGGCTCAACGGCGAGGCGACCATCGACCGCGACGACCCACTGATGGCGGCATATCCGGAGGCGCAGTTCATCGTGCGCGTGCGGGCGCGCGAAGTGTTCCCGAACTGCCCGCGCTACATCCACAAGCTGCGGCTCGTCGAGCGCTCACGCTTCGTGCCGAAGAGCCAGTGCAAGACGCCCGTGCCCGCCTGGAAGACCGGTGGCTGGGTGGACGACGTCCTGCCGGCAAACGACGCCGCCCGCCTGCCCGACGCCGAGGTGCTCGACCGATAACCGTCGCCCCGGGCGGTGCCGGATGACACCCGAGCCCCGCGCTGGGGTCTCCGTCCCGCGCTCTCTATACTCCCCGCGCGATGAGCTACGACTACGACCTGATCGTGGTGGGCGCGGGCTCCGGTGGAAGCGTGGTGGCCGCGCGCCTCAGCGAGGATCCGCGCATCCGCGTGCTGCTCATCGAATCCGGGCCCGACTACCCGAACCTGGAGGCCCTTCCCGAGGATCTCCGCAACGTCAACCACGGCTCGTTCTTCGACCACGACTGGGGCCTGCGGTACAGGCCCAGCCGCACCAGCCGCACGGTCGCCTTCCCGCGCGGCCGCGTCGTCGGCGGCTCCTCCGCCGTCAACACCGCCATCGCGCTCCGCGGCAGCCACTCCGACTACGACGAGTGGGCGGCGCTGGGCAACCCGCGCTGGAGCTGGGAGCAGGTGCTGCCGGCGTTCATCCGGCTGGAGACCGACCTCGATTTCGGTGGCCCCCTGCACGGCACCACCGGGCCCATCCCGATCCGCCGCCACCCGCGCGAGGAGCTGGTGCCCTACCAGGCCGCGTTCCTGGACGGCTGCGCGGAGCTGGGCTACCCGGCACGGCCCGACCACAACGACCACACCACCACGGGCTACGGTCCCCACCCGATGAACAAGCGCGGCACGCTGCGCATCAGCACCGCGATCGCCTACCTCGCCGCCGCGCGGGAGCGCCCCAACCTGCGGATCAGCGCCGAGACGGACGTGCGCCGCGTCGTGTTCCGTGACGGCAACGTCGCGGGGGTGGAGGTGCGGCGCGGCGGCACTATCGAGACGATCACCGCGCCCAACGTCGTCCTCGCGTGCGGCGCCATCCACACGCCCGCCGTCCTCGTGCGCTCAGGCATCGGCCCGGCGGACGTGTTGGACCGCCTCGGCGTGGCCGTCACGCGCGCGCTCGACGGCGTCGGTCAGCACCTGCAGGACCATCCGGCGATCGGGCCGACGCTGGTGCCGAAGCCCGGCGTCGCGAGCTGGGACGATCCGGTGATCCAGACCACGCTCTACTACACCTCGGCCGGCGGCGGCGACTGGAACGACATGCAGATCGAGCCCCTCTCGTTCATGCACATCCCCGGCGCGGGCGAGCTGCTGCTGGGCCTCGCCGCGTGCGTGTTCAAGTCGTACTCCTACGGCCGGCTGGAGTTCGAAAGCGCGGACGTCGATGCGAAGCCGCGCATCGCGATGGATTACCTGTCAGACGAGCGCGACTACCTGAAGCTTCGCGAAGGGCTCGGTCGCGCCGTCGCGGTCTGCCACACGCGCGCCGTCCGCGCCGTCCACGACGGCATCCGCCGCCCCACCGACGCCGAGCTGTCGGACGAGGCGGCGCTGGAGGCGTGGATCCGGCGCAACTGCGCGACCGGCGCGCACCCCTCCTGCACCGCGCGCATGGGCCCCGCGGATGATCCCACCGCCGTTGTCGACGATCTCGGGCGGGTCCACGGCGTCCACGGCCTGCGCATCGCCGACGCATCGATCATGCCGCGCGTGCCGAGCGCCAACACCAACATCCCCACGATCATGATCGGCGAGCGCATCGCCGAGTTCCTCCGCGACGACCTCGCGTAACTCCGCCCCGCGGCGATGCGCCGACGGCGAAGGTCACGGTGCGCCGGGGACAGCCACGCGCCCACGGCGAGCCGTAGTTGCGCGGGCGCGCTGCCACGGCCCGGGCGCCGGTGCGCGTGGCGTCCCGCTAGCTGACGAGGTTCCTTACCCGCTCCGCCTCCGTGTCGCGCAGCGCCTGCGCCTCACTCGGCGAGAACTCGCGCGCGCAGGCCTCGCACCGAAACGAGGTCGCGAGCTCGTCCTTGCCCATGTCGGCCACGTTGTCCCAGCGGGGCACCAGGACGTAGTGGGGACAGTCTGGCGTCGCCGGGGCATCGGCCGCCGGTGCCCCTTCTTCACGATCGCGGCGTAGTTTCTTGAGCCAGCTCATACACCGTTCCTCGTTTCTGCCCGTGCGGGCTGATGTCCGTAGTAAAGCACCTTCGCCCGAACTTTGCAGCGAATCCGGCGTCCTGGATCCGCAGCCGCCGGCCCGGCCCGTGCCCGAACCAGCAGCTCCCGAGCCCGGATCCCGAAGAAACCGCAGGGATCTCCCCAAAAGCTATTTACAAACCCCCGCACTTCCGTCTAGAGTGAGATACAGGGCACGGACGCCCCAGAGGCCCTCGCAAGATTCTCCCCTCTCTTGCGGACTACTTCTGACGATACTTAGGAAGGCGGACCGCGCGGGACCGCGCCGGGCACGCCCACGCACGAGGTGCAATGTCACAGAAATCGCATCGAGGAAAGCGCCGTGGCCCGGTGACCGGCAACGCGCGACCCGCGCCCCCCGCGCCGGCCAGCGCCGACCGCTACCAGAAGTTCCTGCCCGAGTGGATGCGCGACGGCTCGACCGTAGCGCGCCCCGCCCGCCCGGCACGCCCCCGCCGCGCCCGCCCGCCGCGCCCCGCCGGCGGCTACACGCCCGGCAAGATGGCCCTCGGCGACAGCCGCTAGGCGCCGCACTCCAACCGCGAATGAATGACGAAGGCCCGAGCGCGCTCCGGCCTTCGTCATTTCTCCGCCCGATGCCCCGCCTGAACCCTCCCACCCTCGCGCTCGTCATGATCGCCGCCGCCGCTCTCGCGCTCACCCTCACCGCGGCGACCGGCGCGCTCGTCCCCGGCGAGATCAGGCTCGCCCGCGAGGTCCAGTCCGCGTCCGGCGGCCACCGCCTGGATGCCGTCGGCGACTTCCTCGCGCTCCCGCTCGTCGAGGCGATCGTCGTCCTCGTGGCCGCGCTCATCGCCGCCGTGCGCCGGAACGCGCCGCTCGCGCTCGCCGCGATCTTCGCCGCCGCCGCCATCGCTCTCAACCCGGAGCTCAAGCTGCTGATCGCCCGCGCCCGCCCGACCGCCGCCGACGTGCGCGTCACGGAGTTCCCGGGCGGCATGGGCTTTCCCAGCGGCCACACCCTCGCGGCGACGCTGCTCTACGGCTACGCCGGCGTCGTCGCATGGCGCGTGCTGCCGCGTTGGGCAGCGCTTGCGGCCACCCTGCCGGCTGCCTGCGCCATCGCCCTCATCGGCTTCGAGCGCATCTACTCGGGCGCGCACTGGCCCAGCGACGTCGCCGGCGGCTTCACGATCGGCATCCTGCTGCTCGCCGCGGCGGTCGCGCTGTCGCGGGCCGCCACGCGGGCCTGGAAACGCGCGGGCCGGCCGCCTGCCTGAGCGCCCACGCCGCCCGTTGGACTTTCGCCGCGCACCCGTCTAGGCTGGATCCCATGGAGATCGAGCAGCTCCCCGAGCTTGACCGGCCGAACGTCATCGCCGCCTTCAGCGGCTGGAACGACGCCGGCCAGGCCGCCACCACCGCCGTCCGCTACCTCATCGAGGCCTGGCACGCCCAGCACTTCGCCCACATCGACCCCGAGGAGTACTACAGCTTCACCGACACGCGCCCGACGATCCGCATCCTGGAGGGTACGCAGCGCCAGCTCACCTGGCCGGCCAACGAGTTCTACTTCTCCGCGGGCAGCGACACGCAGCCCGCGGCCGTCCTGATGGTCGGCGTCGAGCCGAACCTCAAGTGGCGCTCCTACTGCGGCGAAGTCGTGCGCCTCGCGAAGTCCGTCGGCGCCCGGCGGCTCGTGACCATGGGGTCGCTGATCACCGACACCGTGCACACCCGCGCCGTGCCCCTGACCGGCTTCTCGACCGACGACGGCGTGCAGGCGCGCTTCTCGTCCCGCGGCATCACGCGCTCGAGCTACGAGGGCCCGACCGGCGTCGTCGGCGCGCTGCACGACGCCTGCAACCGCGCCGAGCTACCCGCCGCCAGCATCTGGGCCGCGTCGCCCTTCTACCTCGGCTCCACTCCGAACCCCAAGACCGCGCTCGGCCTCCTCGACGCCCTCGATGAGGCGCTCGGCCTGCGACTCGACCTCTCCGAGCTACGCAAGGTCGCCGATGAGTTCGTGCGACAGGTCTCGCTCGCCGTGCGCGATAACGACGAGGTGCAGGAGCGCATCCGCACGCTGGAGGAGCGCGCAGACGCTGCCCAGCCGTCCGAAGGCCCCCCGGAGTTCCCCCCCACCGGCGCCATCATCGCCGATCTGGAGCAGTTCCTCCGCAAGCAGCGCGACGATCCCCCGGGGGCGTAGCGCAACGTCGTCGCACCCAACCTGACGGGGCACGGACCCCTCGTCCCTACCGGTAGTTCCCGAACTGCAGGTCAACGTCGTAGTCCTGCTGACGCAGCAGCGCCATCACCCCCTGCAGCTCGTCGCGCGAGGGCGATGACACGCGCACGGCGTCGCCCTGGATCTGCGCCTGCACCTTCTTGAGCTTCTGTTCCTTGATCAGCTTGACGATGGCGCGGCAGGTGTCGGGCGAGATCCCCTGCTTCAGCTCCACCTCCTGCTTCACCGTCGCGCCGCCCGCCGGCTCCATCTTGCCGCGGTGCAGGTTCTTCACCGGCACCTTCCGGCTGATCATCCGCTCGCGGATCACCTGCCACATCGCGTTGAGGTAGTACTCGTCCGAGGCGTGCAGCTCCAGCTTCGCGGCTTTGCGGTCGTACTCGATCTCTGCCTTCTGGCCCTTGAAGTCGTAGCGCTGCGCGATCTCCTTGCGGGCCTGGTTGACGGCGTTGTCGACCTCCTGCAGGTCGACCCCCGACGTGACATCGAAAGACTCCGTGCCGGCCATGACTGTCCGCCCTCCCCTCGCTCCGTGTCTGGTCAGAGACAAATCTACCACCCGGGCGGCGCGCGCAGAATCGGCAGCGCGCCGTTCCGCCCGATGCCCCCCGGCCGTTACGCTCTCTCCATGACCGACGTGGACGTGGCGATCATCGGCGCCGGTGTCGTGGGGCTCGCGCTCGCGGCGGAGCTGGCGCAGGGGCGGCGGCAGGTGGCGGTCATCGAACGCCACGGCGGGTACGGACTGGAGACCAGCTCGCACAACAGCGGCGTCGTCCACGCCGGCATCTACTATCCGACGGGCTCGCTCAAGCACACGCTCTGCCTCGAAGGCAACGGCCTCCTGTACGCGTGGGCGGCCGCCCACGGCGTGCGCGCTCGGCGCATCGGCAAGCTGATCATCGCCGTCGATGAGACCGAGGCGGACGCGCTGGACGGCGTCTGGCGCCAGGCCGCCGCCAACGGCGTGCCCGAGATGCGCCGGATCGCCTCCGGTGACGAACTGCGCGAGCTGGAACCGCGCGTCCGCTGCGTCGCCGCGCTCTGGTCCGGATCGACCGGCGTCGTCGACCAGCTCGCGTTGATGGCCTCCTTCGCGGCGGCGGCGCAGGAGCGCGGCGCCTGGATCGCGCTGAAGCACGACCTGACGGGCGTCGAGCGTGCGGGCAGCGGCTTCATCCTGCGGATGCGCGGCCCGGACGGCGCCGACGCATCGATCACCGCCGGCTTCCTGATCAACAGCGCCGGGCTTGGCGCGCCCGCGGTCGCCGCCATGCTCGGCTATCCGCTCGATGGCGGCGACGGCGTGCCGCGCCTCCGCCAGCGCGTGAACAAGGGACGCTACTACGACATCGTGACGCCGGAGAAAGCGCGGGCGCTGCGCCACCTGGTCTACCCCGTGCCGGAGCACGGGAAGGGCGGCCTCGGCGTCCACGTCACCGTCGATCTCGACGGCGGCGCCCATCTCGGCCCCGATACCGAGTGGCTGGACGACGGCGCGCCCCTCGACTACCGCGCCGCCGACGACCGCCGCGCCGCCTTCCACGCCGCCGCCAGCCGCTACCTGCCCTCCCTGCAGCCGGACGATCTCGCCCCCGGTCAGGTCGGCTATCGCCCCAAGCTGCAGGACCCCGGCGGCCCGATCGCCGACTTCCTGATCTGGCGCGATGGCGGCTACGTCCACCTCGGCGGCATCGAATCCCCCGGCCTAACCGCCAGCATGGCCATAGCCCGCCACGTCGCCGCGACGCTGTGAGCGAGCTCAATGCGCCGCTCACGTTGATGTTTGCTCGTTGGCGTCCACCGTCGGCCAGCGGCGCTCTGTCGCCGGTGGTCTGTGGTCTGTTGTCTGTTCTGCTCGCTGCTCGGCTGTTTCGGCTGCTCTCTGCTCGCTGCTCTCTGCCGCTCCCTCGGCCTCACACCCGCTCGATCACCCGCCGCAGCCGCTCGTCGGCCTCGCGCGAAACCTCCGCCAGCGCCGGGTTCGATGTGAACTCCACCAGCGTCTGCGGATTCACCACGCCCACCCGCGTCCCCTCCGCCACCGTCGCCACGATGATGTTGCATGGCAGCAGCAGGCCGATGTCCGGCTCCGCCTCCAGCGCGAGCGACGCAAGCCGCGGGTTGCACGCCCCGAAGATCACGTACGGCGCCACGTCCTTGCCGATCTTCTCCTTCAGCGTGCGCTTGACATCGATCTCCGTCAGCACGCCGAAGCCCTCCTCCTTCAACAGCTCGCGCACCCGCGCGATCGTCTCTTCGTAGCCGCCGTCTACCGTGCGCGTGATGCCGTAGGTCGATGCGGTCGCCATCTGTCACCTCCTCGCGTCGGCTCAGCGTATCGGCAGCCGCGCACCCTCGGTCAGAGGCGTTCGGCCGGAGCCGGGAGGCCGATCGGTGCCCCGAATCGCTGCTTGAACGTGAACGCGCGCTCCGTCGGCCCGTGCGCGCGCAGGTGGTCCAGCCGCTCGTCCGCCTCCGCGACGGATGGGATGTGGCCGGCGGGCACCCACCACAACACCAGGTACGCCTCCGCGGGCTGCTCGAACCACTCACGTCGCCGGCGGAAGATCTCCGCGTGGCCGCTGTGGTACGTGAACTGAAACAGCGCCTCGACCGACTCCCACGCCGTGAAGTTCACCAGGATGCGGTCGTCTCCCCGCACCCGCACCGAGGTCGATGTCCCGTCCTCCGTCTGCAGCCGCCAGACGAACCCCGCCGACGTGTCGCCCAGCGCGTTCACCCGGTCCAGCGCCGCCACGAAGTCCGCGATGCGCGGGTCGTCCAGCGGCGCCACCAGCCGCGCGATGTTGTACTGCGCCACGTGCCACCCACGCCCCGTCGTCATCGCTGTCGGTGCACCGGTAATCCCGCTCGCGTCGTCACCCAGCGCACCGGTAATCCCGCTTCCCGCATCTCGGCTCTCGCGTCGTCACCCAGCGCACCGGTAATCCCGCTCCCCGTATCTCGCCTCTCGCGTCGTCACCCGGCGCACCGGTAATCCCGCTTCCCGTATCTCGCCTCTCGCTTCCACCTCCCCGCCCCCTACGGCCGCGACACCACCACGCTCGCGTTGTGCCCCAGCCCGAACGCGTTCACCATCGCCTTCGTCCCGTGGAAGCGGCGCACATCGCCGGTGACGATCTCCAGGTCGCCGCACGCCGGGTCCTGCTGCTCCAGGTTCGCCGTCGGCGGCATCAGCCCTGACTGCAGGCAGTACACGGCGGCGACGAGCGAAAGCGCGCCGGACGCGCCGAGCGTGTGGCCGAGCGTGCCCTTGATCGATGTCACCCACAGCTTGTCGGCGTTCGGCCCCCACACGCGCCGGATCGCCTGCCCCTCGATCGCGTCCAGCGCGCCGCCGCCCGCCGTGCCGAAGATGATGCCGATCTCCCCCTGCAACGTCAGGTCCCACTTCATCAGTGCCGCCTGCATCGCCCGGCCCGCGTCGATCGCGTTCGCTGCGGCGTGCGCGACCGGCGCGCGGCTGAACGTCGCGCCGTACCCGTCGATGTACGCGAAGATGTGGGCGCCGCGCCGCACCGCCTGCTCTTCGTCCTCCAGCACCACCATCGCCGCACCCTCGCCTAGCACGAAGCCGTCGCGCGCCGCGTCGTACGGGCGCGCGGCGTGCGCCGGGTCGGCGTTGCCCCGCGAAAGCATCGAGAGTGCCTCGAAGCCGCCCACGCCTTCGGCCGTGACCGGTGCCTCGGCGCCGCCCGCCACCGCGATCGCGCAGTCCTCCCGCCGGATCCACTCCGCCGCCTCGCCGATCGCCGCCAGCCCTCCCGCCGCGCCGTTCGAGATGTGGAGCACCGGCCCCGCCGCGCTGATCGTCCGCGCCACCACGGCAGCCGACGCGACGGCACGCTCCGGCAGCTCCGTCCCCAGCGCCACGCCGATCTGCGTCACCGTCTCGGCGTTGATCGGCACGTCCGCTTCGATCACCGCCTGGATCGCCGCGTCCGCCGCGAAGAGCTGCCGCCGGTCCATCGCCGCCGCCGCCTCCGCGTCCATGTCCTCGCGCGGCGCGTAGTCCCGCACCTCCGCGGCGATGCGGCAGCCGAGCGATGAGGCGTCGAAGGCGGTGATGGGAGCGACGGCGCTGACGCCCGCCTGCGCCCCGGCCCAGAGCGCCGCCGCCGTCCGCCCGAAGGCCGATACGGCGCCGATGCCGGTGATGCAGACGCGCTTCGCTTCGGCCATGGTGGTGTGAAGGTAGCGGCTGCCGCCGCCGGGCGGTAGCTTCCTTACCCCCGCGCGCTCGCCGCGACCGGCGCCGCCGCGACTGGCGCCACGCCTGTCCGGCTGTACTCCAGGATCAGCGAACCCCACGCCAGCCCGCCGCCGAACGAGCACATCGCGAGCCGCTGCCCCTCGAACAGCCGGCCGTCGTGGTACGCCTCGCTCAACGCCACCGGCAGCGTGGCGGACGATGTGTTCCCGTATCTCTCGATCGTCACGACCGCCTTCTCCATCGGCAGCCCCAGCGCCTTCGCCGTACCCTGGATGATGCGCAGGTTCGCCTGGTGCGGCACCAGCAGGTCGATGTCGCCGACGCTGAGGTGCGCGCGCGCCAGCGCCTCGCGCGTGGCGTCCGTCATGGAGTGCACCGCGAACTTGAACAGCGCCGGCCCGTCCATGTTGATGTAGCACAGCTCCGACGGCGGCCCGTTGCCCTCCGCGTCGCGCGCGCCGCCCACACCCTCGGCGAACAGGTAGTCCTTCTTCGAGCCGTCGCTGTGCAGCACGAACCCCAGCGGCCCGCCGAACTCCGCCGCCTCCAGCACCAGCGCCCCCGCGCCGTCGCCGAAGAGCACGCACGTGCCGCGATCACGCCAGTTGATGATCCGCGACAGCACCTCCACGCCGATCACCAGCACCCGCCGGCTGGCGCCCGTCGCCACGTACTGGAAGGCTGTCGTCAGTGCCGCCATGAAGCCGAAACAGGCCGCGTTCATGTCGAACGCGCCCGCGTTCACCGCCCCGACCCGGTCCTGCACCAGCGACGCTACCGACGGGAACAGCCCGTCAGGCGTCGTCGTGCCCACCAGCACGAGGTCCAGCGTGGCCGGGTCGATGCCGGCATCGGCCAGGGCGCGCCGGGCAGCTTCCGTGGCGAGCGAGCTCGACGTCTCGTGCGGCGCGGCGATCCGCCGCTCGCGGATGCCCGTCCGGTCGCGGATCCACTGGTCTGACGTATCGACCATCCGCTCGATCTCGGCGTTGGTCATCACGCGCTCGGGGAGGTAGTGGCCGAGACCGGCGATGCGGGTGCGGATCACGTCGGCTCCATCTATGGACGGCTTGGCCCGCTTCCTGCGGACGCTGGAGTATAGCACCGGCATCGCGCTCCGACGGGGGGTGACATCGCCCGCTCGGTGTTGCGCTCCCCTCGGCTATAGTATCGGCGTCATGAAACGGCACACCTGCCTGCTCGCGGCGGCCTGGCTGCTTGGCGCAGCCGCACTCGCCGCCTGCTCCGGCGGCGGCCTGCCCGACCCCCAGAAGACCGGCACCGCCGAGGGCATCGGCCACGCCGCCACAGCGACCGCCGCCGCCAACGCCGCGCCCCTGCCCACCGCGGCCGAGATCGAGGGCGTGATCCGCCACGGCTTCGTCGGCTTGAACATCCCCTACACCGCCACAACCGTCGTCACGTTCCGCAAGGTGGACCCCCTCGTCGGCGTGCTCAACGACTGCGCGAACGACAACGCCGGCGGCCTGCCCAGGAACGACCCCGGCTACTGGCCCGCGGTCCTCGGCCACTGCTACACCGTCGGCGACGCCACGAGCTGGCTCTACACGATGACCGGCCGCCGCGACTTCGCCTACGCCAACCAGATGATGAAGCGCTACATGAAGGCAAAGATTGACCAGGCGAACGCCGCCGGCGCAAACCTCGGCGCCGGTTACTGGGACCTCGTCGTTACCCGGATCTACACCCTGACGTCCAGCGGCACCCCTATCGCCGTGACCCCGCCCGTCGGCGAAACCGCCGTCCCCTGAAGCGACGCGGGGTCG
>DASQHL010000123.1:0-3784 GCA_035632115.1 Dehalococcoidia bacterium
CCCCCGCGCGCCCGACCGCGCGAGGTGCCGCGCCGCCGTGCTCCCCGCCGGCCCCGCCCCCACCACGATCGCGTCGTACACGGATGTCATCCGCCGCTTAGCAGCGCCCGTTTGATCATTGATGTTTGCCGTTTGATGTGATGCCTCATCGCAGCGCGATGATCGCCGCCGCCAGCAGGATCCCCTCTGCCCCGATCGCAGCCAGCAGCAGCACGTACCCCACCATCCGCTCCCACGAGTGCGCGACGAACCCCAGCCCCAGGTTCAGCAGCAGCAGCCCCACGCCCGTCATCGGCAGCTTCAACAGCTCGCTCTTCGACGCCACGCGCGTCACGCCGCTCAACTGCGGGAACGAGAGCGCGATGCTCGGCGGCAGCCCCGGGTACTGCCGGTACACGTAGCCAAACATCACGAAGAACGTCGCGATCGCCGCCACGGCCAGCACCTGCGCAGTCCGGTCCTCCCAGAACGGCTGCGCCGCCAGGTATAGCCGTTCCGGCGCCTGTGGCACCGCCACCAGCGAGCCCAGCCGCTGCTGCTGTTGCACCGCCTCCGCGAACGCCACCTCGTCGTCCACGCTCAGCGCGTACGACTGGTTCGGCGTCACCACGTACAGCAGGTCCCGCGGCGACCGGTGCGTCGAATAGAACAACGTGTCGCCGATCCCGCCGTCGATCCCCGCGTGGCCTACGTGGTGGCCCAGCCAGCTCACCCCCGCAATGTGCGGGTTCGGCAGCTCGCGCCCCGGCACCAGCCGTTCGATCTGCGAGAGCGGCACCATCTGCCGGATGTCGCCCCACGTGATGGTCAGCGCGTTCCGGTCCAGCGCGTACCGCAGCGTCCCCAGGCTGTACGTCCAGTACGCGAACAGCAGCGCCAGGAAGAAGAACAGCGACGCCACCACGTACAGCGAGATCACCGCCAGCGCCACGTCCTGCGTTAGGCCGCGCACCACCAGCGCCACCGCGACGATCAAGCACCACGCGGCGATGCTCCCGCCCACGAGCGTGCCCACGGTCCGCGGCGGCCGGAACTCCATCAGGCCTTTGCCTTCACCCCGGCTGGCTCCGCCGCCGCCGCCACGGCGTGCACCCACTCCGCGTACTTCGGGTTGCGCCCCCGCAACACATCGAAGAATAGCGACTGCAGCCGCGCCGTCACCGGCCCCACCGCGCCGCCGCCCACCTGCCGCCGGTCGATCTCCACCACCGGCGACACGTGCGCCGCCGTGCCCGTCAGGAACACCTCGTCGGCGATGTACAGCTCCGTCCGATCGATCGTCCGCTCGATGATCTCCAGCCCCAGCTCCTGCTTCGCCAGCGTGAACACCGACTCCAGCGTGATCCCCTCCAGCACGTTGTCGCTGCGCGCCGGCGTGATCAGCTTGCCGTGTCGTACCATCACGATGTTCTCGCCCGAACCCTCCGACACGTGCCCGTCGTCGTTGAGCATGATCGCTTCGTCGAAGCCGTTCTCCAGCGCCTCCGTCTTCGCCAGCGCCGAGTTCACGTACAGCCCGTTCACCTTCGCCCGCGCCGGGATCGAGGTGTCCGGCACCCGCCGCCACGACGACGTCTGGCAGCGGATCCCGGCGTCCGTGTCCAGGTAGTTCCCGAACGGCAGCACGAACAACAGGAAGTCGTCGTCCACGTCGCTGAGCTTCGGGCCGATCACCTCGCCGCTCTTGTACGCGATCGGCCGGATGTACACGTCCTCGCGGAACCCGGAGCGCCGCGTCACCTCCACGCAGATCTCCGTCAGCTCCTCCGCCGTCTGCGGCAGGCCGATGTGCATGATGTGCGCCGAGCGCTTCAGCCGCTCGAAGTGCTCCCGCGGCCGGAACAGCAGCGTCTGCCCCTGCTCCTCGCTCCAGTTTCCCCGCACGCCTTCGAACACGCCCGTCCCGTAGAGGAACGCGTGCGTCATCACGGATACCTTCGCCTCCTCCAGCGGGACGATGCGCTTCTGGAGATAGGCGTACGAGGTGCCCATGAGTCGCGTCCTTTCTATGGGGGATTGCGCCGATTATAGGCCCCGGCCGCAATCGACGGCAAACGCGCGCACGGCCGCGTGCCCGCTCCTGCGCCGGCCTCTCCCTTGCCCGCGCGGCCTCGTTGTGCGAGCGTGGCGAACACACACGGAGGAGGAGGCGCGAGATGCCATCCAACGTCCTGCAGATCGGCAACGTGCAGATCACCGCCGTCCTCGATGCCTCTGCCAGCGTGCCCGCATCCGTCGCCTTCCCGGCGACCGCGCCCGACCAATGGGCGCCCTACCCCCAACACTGGTCCGGCGAGCGCCACGTGCTGCCGCTCTCCATGACGAGCTTCCTCGTCCGCGCCGGCGGCAAGACCATCCTCATCGATACCGGCATGGGCGCGAAGGATCGCCCGTTCTTCCCCAACGGCCGCCTGCCCGACGCCCTCGCCGAGGCCGGCGTCTCCGTCGACGACATCGACATCGTCGCCGTCACTCACATCCACGTCGACCACGTCGGCGGCCACACGAAGCGCGCCGGTGACGCATGGGTGCCCGCGTTCCCGAAGGCGAAGCACCTCTTCGTACAGCAGGAATGGGACTACTGGACGCAGCCGGACGTCGCGAACGCGCCCGCCAATCCGTACGTCCTCGACTGCGTGCTCCCGCTCGATGGCGCCGTCGACATCGACCTCGTGTCGAGCGACCACCGGCTGACCGACGAGATCACGCTCCTGCCGACGCCTGGCCACACGCCGGCCCACACCTCGTACCTCATCTCCTCCGCGGGCCAGTCCGCCGTGATCCTCGGCGACGTCGCCCACTCGCCCGTACAGGTGACGGAGAACTGGTCCGGCATCTTCGACCTCGACCCCGTCATGGCCGCCACCACGCGCGACGCCCTCATGCGCCGCCTCGCCGATGAAGGCCACCTGCTCGCCGCCGGCCACTTCCCCCACCCCGGCTTCGGCCGCATCGTCCAGGTCGAAGGCAAGCGCCACTGGCGCGCCCTCTAGCCCTACTCAGAACCCCGGTTCTCGGTTCGAGGTTCTTAGTTCTCTACTTCTGCCCTCCGCCCTCTGCTCTGCTGCCTGTTGTCTGTTGTCTGTTGTCTGTTGTCTGTTCTCTGGCCCTGTCGTCTGCTCTCTGCTCTCTGCTCTGCAGTCTCAGTCTGCTCTCTGTTGAGTAGAGTCCCGGTACGTGGTGTAAGTAATCGGTCAAAGCCCCCCTTCCACCGCGCACAGAACGCCCTCACGCCCACATCCGGCGCTCTCGGCTGATCCTGTCCCACAGGGATTAACCCCTCAAGCGCGACACGGCGCTCGCCGATGACTTATGCGTAAGGGAGACATCTCGCGTGTCTCAGTGCGATGAAGGAGTTACGCCCCCATGAAAATGCTACGTGGTCGTTCCATCCGCGAGGGCCGAGAGGTGAGACGCACGGCCAAATGGTGGATCGTGCAGGCACTCGCCTTTCTCGGCATCTGGGCGACCGGGCCATTGATAGTTGTGTTCGTGGTTGGCCCCAAGCTCGGTGTCGTCGGCCCAGAAATCTCGTTTGGCATCGCCTGTGCAATCTTCTATTTCTACTTCCGCGGGTCGGTGCCCAACAGCCCCTGAGAGGCAGCGTTCCAACCACCCTGATCCAACGCCGACAACCTCCCGGCGGTGGCATCATCTACTAATGGCACCACAACCGAACGGGTTCGTCGATGAGAGTCAGCTCCTACCCTTCTACAACGGACGAAGCGATTCGAACCAGCGCCTAGAGGTTCTCGCCCTCAGTGCTCGCCCCCCCCCCCCCCCC
>DASQHL010000124.1:0-20898 GCA_035632115.1 Dehalococcoidia bacterium
GGGGCCCCCCCCTTCCACGCCTGCCGCAACCTTGCTCGTGCCTCTAGTGCACCTGCGCCTCGCGCCCCTTCTGTGCCTCTGCGATCACCTTCTGCGCGATGTGCGCCGGCACCTCGTCGTAGTGGTCGAACCGCATCTCGAAGGTCCCGCGCCCCTGCGTGATCGACCGCAGGTCCGTCGCATATCGCAGCACCTCCGCCAGCGGTGCCTCCGCGTCGATCACCGTCATCCCGCTGTCGCCCGGCGACATGCCGTGCACCTTCGCGCGCTTCCCGTTCAAGTCGCTCATCACATCGCCCGTGTTCGTCTCCGGGACGGTGATCGTCATCGTGACGACGGGCTCCAGCAGCACAGGGTTCGCTTTGAGCGCCCCCTGCTTCAGCGCCTGCGACCCCGCCAGCTTGAACGCCATCTCGGACGAGTCGACCGGATGCTCTTTCCCGTCGAACAGCGTCACCCGCAGATCGACCATCGGGAAGTGCGCCAGCGCCCCTTCCTGCAGCGCCTCGTGTACCCCCTTCTCCACCGCCGGGATGTAGTTGCGCGGCACCGAGCCGCCCACCACCTTGTCCACGAACTCGAAGCCCCCGCCCTTGTTCGGCTCCACCGTGATCGCCACGCGCGCGTACTGGCCGTGCCCGCCCGTCTGCTTCTTGTGGATGTACTCCGAGTCCACCCGCGCCGTCACCGTCTCGCGGTATGGCACGCGCGGCGCGTGCAGGTCCACCTCCACGCCGAATTTCCGCTTCATCTTCTCCGCCGCCACCTCGACGTGCGTCTCGCCCATCCCCGAGATGATGGTCTCGCCCGTCATCTCGTCGCGATGCACGATCAGCGTTGGGTCCTCCTCGGCGATCCGCTGCAACGCTGGCCCCAGCTTCTCCACGTCCGCCTTCCCCTTCGGCGTCACCGCCACGTTGAACGGCGGCCGTGGAAACGCGATCCCGGGGAGCTGCACGGCGTGCTCCTTCGTGCACAGCGTGTCGCCCGTGACGGTGTGCGCCAGCTTCGCGACGGCGCCGATGTCGCCCGCCGCTAGCGAGGGCGCGTGATCCTGCGTCTTCCCCCTCAGCAGGATGAGTTGGCCGATTCGCTCGTCCGCGTTGCGCGTGCTGTTCCACACGTGCGAGTCGCCCTTCAGCGTCCCGGCCACGACACGCAGGTACGTCAGCCGCCCGACGAACGGGTCCGCAGCCGTCTTGAACACCAGCGCAGCCAGTGGCGCGCCCGCATCCGCCCGCACCTGCTCCTCGCCCGCCCGTCGCGGCGCCACCTCCGCCGGCGACGGGCAATCCTCGACGAGCGCATCGAGGAACTTCGTCACGCCGATGTTCCTCGTGGACGACCCGGCGAACACCGGGCACACCAGTCCCGCCGCAATCCCCTTTCGCAGCGCCCCCGTGAGCTCCTCCGCGGTCAGCTCTTCACCTTCCAGGTACTTCGCCAGCAGGTCATCGTCCGCTTCCGCCACCGCCTCCACGATCTGCTCGCGCGCCGCACTGACTGCGTCGCTCATATCGCCCGGCACATCTGCGGGCGTCCCCTTGTCGCCCATGTACGCCTTGTTGTCCAGGACATTCACAACGCCGGAAAACGAATCCTGCGATCCGATCGGCAGCTCCACTGGCGCGACCTTCTTCCCCCACCGCGCCTGTAACTGCTGTACCGCCTGCCCGAAGTTTGCGTTCTCCCGGTCCATCCGGTTCACGAACACCGCCCGCGGCAGTCCCGCCCCGTCCGCCTGTCGCCACGCCGCCTCGGTTCCCACTTGCACGCCTGACACCGCGTCGACGACGATCACCCCCACGTCGGCCGCGGCGATCCCACTCCGCACCTCCCCCGCGAAGTCCGCATACCCCGGCGTGTCGATGATGTTGATCTTGTGCCCGGACCACTCGCAAGGCACCAGCGCCACGCTGAGGCTCATCTTCCTCTTCACCTCGTCCGGCTCGAAGTCGGAAACCGTCGTCCCGTCCTCCACCTTCCCCATCCGCGACGCCCCGCCGCTGCAGAACAGCGCTGCCTCTGCCAGCGACGTTTTTCCCGTTCCACCGTGCCCCAGCAGGACAACGTTACGAATCTGGTCGGTGCGGTACTCTTTCATGCTCGGTCCGTGCTCCTAGCTGTGGGAATCAGTCCATGAGCCCGATTGCTGCCGCGGGGTAGGGAAAACGATCATATCAGGGCCGTGCGCTTATCGGACAGGGCTGGCGGCGCTACCCCTTCATGCCGAACATGGATCTGAAGCGAGGTCCTGAGATGCCATCCAACCCGCGAAAGCCTGCCCCGGATCCCGCCCCGCCCGGCCCGCACCTGCTCGAGGACCGCGGCGGTCTCAGCGCGTGGTTCATGCGCTACATGCTCGACCGTGAGGTTGACCGCGCCCGGCGTTACGGTCGCCCCTTCGCCATCCTGCGGGCCACGCCCGATGCGCTCGCCGGCCAGCCCGTGCCGCCCGCCGCGCTGTCCGCCGCCGTCTCAGCCGCGCTCGTCGCCGCTCGTCGTACTGACTTTGTCGGCTGGGACGGCCCGACGTCCCTGCTCATCCTCATGCCCGAAACGTCGCCAGAGGAGGCCGCCCTCGCGGCCCGCCGATGGAGTGATGAGATCTGGGTGCGCACCCGCGCCACCGGGGGCTACAAGTGGCACATCGCGTTGGTCGAAGGCCCCGACGGAATCGCCGATCTCCTCGGCTACGTGCCGGAGCCGCTGTCGGCCTGATCCGCGTCCTTTCCGGCGCTCCACGCCGTCTCCAGTGCGGCGATGTCGTCCGAACGCATCAGCGTGCGGCCGGTTGAAACAGCTCGATCGGATTACCCGAGGGGTCGTCGAGCAGGATCTGCTTCCCTCCTGGACCGGTGACGATGTCATTGCGGAAGAGCACGCCTTCGCCTCGCAGGCGCTCAACCTCGCCAGCGATGTCATCGACGATGAAGTGGATCCGGTTCCATCCACCGGGGGCCGGTTGCGTACCGTCGGGCATCGGCCGCCCGGCCGAGCTCTGCGGTCCGCTCAGGAGCAGGCGCAGGTTCCCCCGGAAGACGTCGGCGAACGCCGGGGCGTTCATACCGACTGTAAAGCCGAAGTGCTTCGTGTAGAAGTCGACGGCGCTGGGGACGTCGTTGACCATATAACGGACGTTGACGGTGTCTTCGGACATGGGATTACCTCCTGGCTGTCTGTTGTCGGATGACGGAGAGCATAAAGTGGACGCGGTTCTCGATCTCCGCCGCGGTACGCTGGAATGCCGGATAACTCTCTTCGTCGGTGCCTCCCTCAAGGGCCGGATCCGCGATGCTCCAGTGGCTGCGCTCGGGGCCCCCAGGGAATTCCGGGCACACCTCCCGCACCCGGTCGCAGAGGGTGACCACGTAATCGAAGCGCCGCCGCGCGAACCGGCTGAGGTGTTTAGATCGCTTCGAGCTGATGTCGATGCCCCGCTCGCGCATCACTTTCACCGCGTTCTGATGCACGCTCCTGGGCTGGGTCCCGGCGCTATAGGCCTCGACCGCCGCAGGCTGCGCGTCGCCGGTCAGGTGCTGAAGCATCGCCTCGGCGATCTGCGAGCGCGTGCTGTTGCCCGTGCACAGAAACAGGACGCGGACGCTGCGCCCCCGAGCCGCACATGTCTCTGCGGGTGGCGGGACGAAGGCAAGCCCAGGGTGCAGCGCTCCTCCCGCTTCCGCCAGCCCCTCCCGGCAGCGGGCGAGGTCGACGCGGTAGTACGCATCTCGCCCGTCGAACGAGCTTCGCCGCATCGATACCAGGTGGCCCGCCCGCAAGCGGCCGAGGTGGTAGGAGACCAGGCTCTGCGGTTGGCCGAGCACCCGCGTCAGCTCGCGGACCTGCCGGTCGCTGCGCGCGAGTTCGCGGAGCACCTGCCAGCGTAGCGGCTGTCCGGCGAGCTGCAGGAACGTCGGGGGCGCCGTCCTTGGGCCATGCTCGACACTCATGGCCGCGATGATACATCAATCTGTCTCTATCGAACAAGGCGATTTGTTTGATACGCTCGGCGGCCACAGACATGACCGGCGGATCCTTCCGCTAGGTTGATAGACTCAGCGCCATGACTGTATTGGACTGGCTGCTCGATTCCGACCCTGCCATCCGCTGGCAGGTGTTGCGCGATCTTCTCCACGCGCCCGCTGAGGCCGTCGCGGCAGAGCGCGCGCGGGTGGCAACTGAGGGCTGGGGCGCCAGGCTGCTGGCGTTGCAGGGCGAAGACGGCCAGTGGGCGGGAGGCGCGTGCTTCCCGGCGCGCAGTTTCAACTGGCGCACCGAGAACCGGGGCCAGCCCTGGACCGCCACGCTCCCGACACTCCAACTGCTCCATGATTTCGGCGTCGACTCCTCCTCGGACCGCGTGCAACGGGCAGTGGCCTCGGTCAGAAGCCACTGCCGTTGGGAGCACGCCGGGCAGCCATTCTTCAGCGGAGAGGTCGAGCCGTGCATCAACGGCAGGACTGTCACACTGGGCACCTACTTTGATCAAAACGTGGACCGCGTGGTCGCACGCCTGCTCGGCGAGCAGCTCGACGACGGCGGGTGGAACTGCGAAGCGGAGAATGGCTCCATCCGCTCGTCGTTCGCGACCACGATCAACGTCCTCGAAGGACTGTGGGCGTACGAGCGCGCGACCGGCGGTTCTCCGGCATCCATAGCCGCTCGACGTCGGGGTGAGGAGTATCTCCTCGAGCGAAAGCTCCTCCGGCGTAAGAGCACCGGCGAAATCGTCAACCCGGCCTGGCTGCAATGCTCGTTTCCGATCCGCTGGCACTACGACGTGCTGCGTGCCCTCGAATACTTCCGCTCCGTCGGCGATGCGCCCGACCCGCGGATGGACGAAGCCATCGGCGTGCTCCGATCGAAGCAGCAGCCCGGTGGAGC
Source organism: Dehalococcoidia bacterium (assembly GCA_035632115.1). GTDB lineage: Bacteria > Chloroflexota > Dehalococcoidia > DSTF01 > JACRBR01 > DASQHL01. Next base: position 4,888 of record DASQHL010000124.1, read on the forward strand.
ATGGCCCCTCGAGAACACCCATCCCGGCCAGGTCCACTTTGCGCTCGAGGACGGTGACGGCCGGCCCAGCCGGTGGAACACGCTCCGGGCGCTCCGTGTCCTCAGCTGGTACCAGCAGTCGGCCACTTGACAGGTACCGTACGCATGTTCTAATACTAGGCGCGGCTTCCCACCACCCGAAGCGAAAACCCAACGGGTGGGGGAAGATTCCGCGGGGCGCCTTGACCTGTTATAACTTGTTCGGCATCGCACCACGCGTAGTATGCAGCAGTGACGGCGCCCCTGTCTGCCTGCAATCCTCAGCCACCACACCTGCAGGCGGACCCGGGCGGCGTCTCTTTGTCTAGGAGAACACCGTGAAGGTCGTATTCCTCGAGGACGTTCCTGGCACCGCCCGTCTCGGCGACATCAAGGAGGTGAAGCCCGGCTTCGCCCGCAACTTCCTCCTTCCCCGCCGTCTTGCCCTGCCGGCTACCACGGCCATGATCACCTCCGTCCAGAAGCGCGCCGCCCGCGAGGCTCGCCTCCAGGAGGCGAAGGACAACGACGCTCGCTCCCTCGCCGCGAAGCTCGATGGCGTCTCGTACACTCTCACGGCGAAGGCCGGTGCCGCCGGCAAGCTCTTCGGCTCCGTGGGCACCGCCGATATCGCCGCCAAGGTCGCCGAAACGATCGGCGCTGACTTCGAGCGTCAGAACGTCATGCTCGCGGAGCCGATCAAGGACCTCGGCGACTACGCGGTGAGCGTGCGCCTCACCCGCAACGTCAGCGCGAAGGTGAACGTCAGCGTGGTCGGTGAAGACGGTACAACCGCCGCTGACATCAAGGCTCGCGCCGCCGGGGTCACGCCCGCCGCAACCGCCGACATCGGGACGCAGCCTGCTGCGCCCGACTCCGATTCCGGCTCGGGGACTGAGTTGGAAGAAGAAGACGAGACCGTCGAGGACGCGTAGGGCCGAACAGCGGCCCCTCCCGGTCCTCGGCGCAACGTCTTCGGGCCACACGGGTCCGCCGACGATATGCGATTACGAGGTGCAGGGAGGCAGCCCCGTTGCCCATCGCCGTCGATTACCAGATCACCCTCCGCGAAGCGGAAAAGGCGCTGAGAGGCGCCCAGACCGCTGACGACGTCCGCAACACCTGGCGGAAGTACAACGCCGCTCTCGGCCACCGGACGCTCGGACGCCTCCTCCTCGGCCGTTCTGCCGCCGAACTCCTCGCCCGTCATAAGCCCGAAACCGGCGCCACCGCCGACACCCAGGAGTAACCCGTGGTCTCCGCCGATAAGCTCCCGCCCTTCGATGTCGAAGCGGAAGAGGCTTGCATCGCCTCCATCCTCGTGGACGAGGAGGCCATCGGCCGCGTCGAAGGACTCGTCCAACCCGAGGACTTCTACCGCGACCAGAACCGCTGGGCCTACGAGGCCTGCCTCGCACTCTGGCAGCGGAACGAGCCCATCAACCAGGTCACGCTCGCCCACGAACTCTCCCGCCGCGAGCGCCTCGACGACGTCGGCGGACTCCCCTACATCTCGCGCATCGTCGCCGATCTCGCCACCCCCATCGGCGTCGAGCACTACGCCCAGATCGTCCGGCGTGACGCCACCTACCGCACCATGATCGCCGCCGGTTCCCAGATCGTGCAGCTCGCCTACCAGGGCGGCCCGGACCTCGATGGCGCCATCGCCCGCGCCGAGAACCTGATCATGACCGTCCGCCAGTCCCAGCGCATGAGCGACCTCGTCCCGCTGCGCCAGCTCCTCGACGAGTTCTGGGAGACCCCCGGTATCGATGCCGTGTTCGCCGGCACCATCGGTGCCATCCGCAGCGGCTTTATGGATGTCGATGCGCTCCTCGGCGGCTTCCACCGCTCCGATCTGGTCGTCCTCGCCGCCCGCCCCAGCGTCGGCAAGTCGTCGCTCCTCTTGAACTTCGGGCGCAATGCCGCGGTCGGCCAGAACGCGCGCGTCGCTGTCTTCACCATCGAGATGTCGGGCGAACAGCTCGCCCAGCGGCTCCTCGCCGCCGAGTCCGGCGTCGATGCCTCCCGCCTCCGCCTCGGCCAGATGACCGAAGCCGAGGAGCGTCGCGCCATGAACGCCACCGGCGACCTCTCCGGCCTCGAGATCTACATCGACGATTCATCCCTCGTCACCGTCGGCCAGATCCAGACCAAGGTGCGCCGCCTTGCCCAGCAGATCGGCGGCATCGACCTCGTCCTCATCGACTACCTCCAGCTCATGCAGGGCGCCGGCCGGTCGCGCGACAACCGCGTCCAGGAGGTCAGCGAGATCTCGCGCGGTCTCAAGATGCTGGCCCGCGAGCTCGATGTGCCTGTCATTGCCGCCGCCCAGCTCTCGCGCGCGCCGGAGATGCGCCAGCCCCACATCCCCATGCTCAGCGACCTCCGCGAATCCGGCAGCATCGAGCAGGACGCCGACGTCGTCATGTTCCTCTACCGCGAGGACATCTACGTCACGCGAGAGGAGTGGGAGACGCGCAACTTCGACCAGCCGTACCCGGAGGGCATCACCAAGCTCATCGTCGCCAAGCACCGCAACGGCCCCACGGGCGTCGTGCACCTGCGCTTCCGCAACCACCTCTCGCGCTTCGAAGACCTGATGGTGATCGAAGCGGAGACTGCCTGACCCGTGTCACCGCAACGCGCCGCTCCGGAGCCCCGCCGCCCCTCCGCCTTCATCGGCTTCCCCGCCCGCGCGGAAGCTACCGCCATCCCCCGCGTCTTCTTTACCGATATCATGCCCCTCCTCGCCGACGACCCCATCGCGCTCGGCGTCATCCTCCACGCCATCAAGGTGTTGCAGGCGAAGCGCGGCTCGCCCCGCTGGCTCACCGCCGATGAGCTCGCCGCCGACCCTTCGCTCGCCGGATACCTGGCATCGGCGCCTGATGCTGCTACGGCGATCACCTCTGGCCTCCGCCGAGCTTGCGACCTCCGCGTGCTGCTCCCCCTCGCCGTCGAGCACGATGCGCACCGCAGCGATCTGTACTTCCTCAACGCCCCCGCCGATCGTCGCGGCATGGAGGCCGTCCGTAGCGGCGCCGTTGAGGTCGGCCGCGTCGTCCACATGCCCGCGACGTTGACGGAACGGACGTCCGTCTTCTCGCTCTACGAGTCGCTGATCGGGACGCTCTCGCCGCTCATCGCCGATGAGCTGGCCGAGGCCGAGCGGCTCTACCCCGCCGACTGGCTCGAGGCAGCGTTCCGCGAGGCTGCCGCGCAGAACGCCCGTAGCTGGCGCTACGTCACACGCATTCTGGAACGTTGGGCGATCGAGGGCCCGGACCATGCGAAAACTGAGCGAGATCATGCCGGCGAAGAGCGCTACTTCCGCGGCAAATACGGCCGCATCCTCCGCCAGCGTCTCAACTCCTGACGACGGCGCCTGCCCGTACTGCCGCGGCGCAAAGTTCGTGCGCCTCAACGTCAGTCCAGAACATCCGGAGTTCGGCAAGGCCGTGCCCTGCCGCTGCGCCGCCGATGAGAGCGCCGGCGACCGCCACGCCCGCCTCCTTCGGTACGCCAGCATCGGCGCGCTGGCCCGGCTCACCTTCGGCAACCTCATCGCCCGCGGCCGCAGCGCCGCCGCCCGCGAGCAGGACCAGTACCGTCAGTGCGTCGACGATGCCCGCGCGTTCGCCGATGCCCCGGACGGCTGGTTGCTGCTCGCCGGCGCCAGCGGCTGCGGCAAGACGCACATCGCCGCCGCCATCGTCAACCGCCTCATCGAGCGCGGCGAACCGGCCCTCTTCGTCGTCGTCCCCGACCTGCTCGACCACCTGCGCGCCGCCTACCAGCCCGGCGCGGAGGTCGGCTACGACGACCTCTTTGAGCATGTCCGCAACGCCCCCGTCCTCGTCCTCGATGACCTCGGCACTCAGGCGCAGACCCCCTGGGCGCAGGAGAAGCTCTTCCAGCTCATCAACCACCGCTTCAACAGCCGCCTCCCCACCGTGGTCACAACCAACCTGCTCCCGGAGCAACTGGACGACCGCCTGCGCACGCGCCTGACCGACGCCGGCATCGCCCGCGTCTACGTCCTCGAAGCGAAGCGCCCCTCCGACCTCCGCGCCCTCGACGTCCTCGACCACGCGCTCATCCGCGAGATGACCTTCGAGCGCTTTGACGCCCGCGGCGCCCACCTCACCGCCGACGACCGCAAGCGCCTGGAGAACGCCTACCGCCACTCGCTCGCTTTCGCCGAGCGCCCGGACGGCTGGCTGCTCTTCATGGGCCCCCACGGCGCCGGCAAGACCCACCTCGCCTCCGCCATCGCAAACTACCGCCGCCAGCGCGGCGATACGCCGCACTTCATCGTCGTGCCGGACCTGCTCGATTACCTGCGTCGCGGCTTTGCCACGGACGAGATGCGCTCGCACGACGCCTTCGACGAGATGAAGTCCGCGCCGCTGCTGATCCTCGATGACCTCGATACCCAGACCGGCATCCCGTGGGTGCGTGACCGGTTGTTCCAGCTCCTCAACTACCGCCACACCGCGCGCCTCCCCACCGTTATCACCACCGCCCTCTCGCTCGATGACCTCGGCGAACGCCTCGCCTCTCGCCTCGTCGATCCCGCCGTTTGCACTGTCATCGTCCTCGGCGATCCCCCCCGCCACGACGCACCACCGCGCCCGAAGGCCACCCGCCCACGCCGCCGCCCGTGACGGCCACCGCGTGGCCTGCGCCGCTGAAGAACGTGGCGCATCGCCGACAGCCGCGTGTGCCACCAGCCTGCGGACGGCATTGGCTCACTCGCCACGGTGGCGAACGCGCCGGGCGCCCGCCCCTCTGGTTTCGCGCTCGTGTAGCACAGGGTGCACGTCAGGCTTGGGACCGGGGTTACGTTCCCCCCTCCGGTGACACGACCCCCTCGGAGATAGCCCAGCGTGCGGCGTACCCTCGCCGCATGCGGATCTCGTGCGCCGGGCCCCGCATTCGCCCGGGTGCCCGCGATCCCAGCCGCAACACCGAAAGTGCAAAACGAAAATAATTGGTCAAGCCCCGGCAGGCGAAGGCAAGACTGGAAACAGTCAGAGTGCAAAACGAAAATAAGTGGTCAACGAGACCGGCCGGAGCTGCGCCGCGCCCCACGCGCTTCCGCCACCGCTCCACCCTTGCCACACTTCGAGCATGAAGCGGCCAGCACCATGAGACGAGCGCTCGTACTCGGCGGCGGCGGAGCCGTCGGCATCGCCTGGGAGACCGGCATCTGCGCCGGCTTGCTCGCAGGCGGCGTCGACGTGCGCGAAGCCGACGTGATCGTCGGCACGTCGGCTGGCTCCGTCGTCGGTACAAGCCTCGCCCACGGCAGCGACCCCCGTGACCTGTTCGAGGAGCAACGCCGGCCGCGCGAGGCGCCCCCCGCCGTCCCCGGCCGCGATATGGCCGAGGTTGCCGCCATCTTCCGGCTCTGGACGAGCTTCGACGACATGACCGAGGCCGCCTGCAAGGAGGTCGGTGCCGCTGCCGTCAGTGCCAGCACCGTGCCGGAGGAGCAGTGGCTCGCCACCTTTGCCTCGCGCGGCTGGCCTGGCTGGCCCGCGAAACCACTTCTCGTCACGGCCGTCGACTGCGCAACCGGCGCGTTCAAGGCGTTCGACGCGCAGAGCGCCGTGCCGATCGTCCACGCCGTCACCGCCTCGTGCAGTGTCCCCGGCCTCGCCCCGCCGGTCACCATCGATGGCCGCCGCTACATGGACGGCGGCGTCCGCTCCGGCACGTCGGCCGACCTCGCGCAGCGGATCGAACCCGACGTCGTGCTGATCGTCGCGCCGATGGGCCGCCGCGACGGCGGCGTCGACCGCCTCGCCGCGAAGCAACTCGCCCGCGAGATGGGCGAGCTTGAAGCCGCAGGCGTCGGCGTCCATCTCGTCCAGTTCGATGACGTTACGAAGCAGTTGGTAGGGCAGAACCTGATGAATCCTGCGAGCGCCCCGCCGGCCGCCGAGGCCGGCCTCGCCCACGGCCAGCGTCTCGCCGTCGATCTGCGGCGGTGGTGGCGACAGCCCCGCTGAGACACCGGGACACTGAGCGCTGATACACTGATCCGATATGGGAGAAACAATCGCCATCGGTTCCGGACTCTCCGAGCGCGTCCGTGACGCGCTTATCGCCGTGCTGCACGACCTCATCCCCGCTATGTTCAAGTCGCAACAGCCCTGGGCGATCATGGGCAGCACCGCCTCCGTCCTCCAGGGCCTCGACGGCTACTCGCCGCCCGACATCGATCTCGTCACGACGATGACCGGCGCCTACATCATGGAGGGCGCCGTATCCCGCTGCGGCGCCACCGTGCGCCCCGTCAGCTTCAGCGTCCGTGAACCCTACGCCAGCCACTTCGGCATCTTCGAAGTCGGCGACGTGAAGGTGGAGGTGATGGGCGACCTCGTGATCCGCTGCTCGGACGGCATGATTAGCGCCGCCGACCACTTCTCACGTTGGAGCGACCAGGTGCGCGTACTGCACTTCGCCGGCATGCACGTCCCGGTCGTCCCGCTCGAGTGGCAGCTCGTCGCGAACGTGCTGCTGCGCCGCCCCGAGCGCTCGCTGCCGATCGCGGAACTGCTGCTTCGGCGCGGCTACAACCAGGTGTACGTGGACCAGCTCCTTGGCGACACGCAGAACGGCCAGCGCACCATCGGCGAAGTGCGGAGGTTGCTGCGCCTTGACGCCTGACCCCGCCGCCCCGGCGAGCCGCATCGAGCCGGACGTCTACACCGGCGACTACTACCTGACGAACTGCCACGGCTACGAGGACTTCGTCCTCAGCGGTGGCCGCCGGGTCGGCCCGCGCTTCGTGAAGGCACTCGCTCTCGCCGGCGATCTGCGCGGTAAGCGCGTGCTCGATGTCGGCTGCGGCCGCGGCGAGCTCGTCATCCAATCCGCCATGCGTGGCGCCGAGGCTTGGGGCATCGACTACGCGCAGGCCGCCGTCGATATCGCCGCTGCAGCGCTCTCCACCGCGGACGCCGCCCTCAGGGAGCACACCCACGTCGAGCAAATGGACGTGAAGGCCCTCCGCTTCGACGATGGCTTCTTCGACGTCGTATTCATGATGGACGTCGTCGAGCACCTCTACCCCCACGAGCTCTCGCGCGCCTTCGACGAGCTGCACCGCACGCTGCGCCCGGGCGGACTCCTGGTCATGCACACGTCGCCGAACAAGACGTTCGAGGCCTCCGTCTACCCGAGCTACAGCCGCCGGGTGAATCAGGCCGCCCTCGCCCTCGCGCGGCTCTTTCGCTACAGCGATGGCCTCTTCAATCCGACGATGCTCCCCACCGGCCGCGAGTTCCCGCACGACACGTTCGAGCGCCAGATGCACATCAACGAACAGTCGGCGCCCGCCCTGCGCGCGGAGGTGCAGCACCACGGCTTCACCGTGCGCCGCGTCGAGTTCTGGGAGCCGCCGGCGCGGCGCGGCTACTTCTCCGCCCGCCGCCTCAACGCGGAGCTCTGGCTGCTGGATCTCCTGCGCTTCCTGCGCCCGCTCAGCCGCTACGCGCCGCTCAATCGCCTGTTCTGCAACCACATCTGGATGACGGCGGAGCGCACGTGACGCCCGCCAAGCCGCTCGCCGGGCGCACCGCGCTGGTGCTGGGCGTCGAGCGCCCGGCCGGGCGCGCCGCCGCCGTCGCGCTGGCGGAAGCCGGCGCCAACGTGGCCGTGGTCACGCTCACCGAGGACACGCCGGCCGAGTTCGCGGCGAACAGCACCGCCAACGAGTTCTGGGCGATCGGCGGCCGCGGCGTCGCACTGACGTCGGACAGCGGCGAGACGACGGTGCGCGGGGCCATAGCCGCCGCCACAGCGGAGCTGGGGCCCGTGAGCATCGTGGTCTGGCACGCGCGGGCGCCGCTCCCACGCGAGGCTCTGGGCGCATTGCGCTCTGACCCGGCGGTGGTCGTGCTGGTCGCCGCCGATGCGCCGCCGGACGAAGCGCGGGCCCTGTTCGCGTGGGTACGCGAACTGGCGGACGCCGGACTTCGGGCGAACGCTCTCGCCGCCTCGCGCGCGCAGTTCGATGTGGCAGCGTCGCTGCTCAAGGAGCACCAGCCGCCGCTGCCGATGGACGTCGCCGCGGCCGTGGCCTATCTCGCGTCTGACGCCACCGCCGCCGTCGAAGGCGCCGTCGTCGTCGCGGCGGAGGGCTGAGCCGCCCGCTCCGGCGCCGTCACACCAACGCCGCTGCCGTTTCCAGCGCTCGCGGCAGCCCCGATTCGTAGGCCTCACGCAGGTCAGCGACGCCCACGTCGATCCCCGCGAGCCGCAGGCGCTCGCCGCCCACGGCGCCGGCCACATGGCATGGCACGCCGTGGCGCGCCGCGAGCGCCAGCAGCGCATCGCGCCCGCCCGCGCTGCACGTCACGACCGCCCGCGACTGCGTCTCGCCGAACAGCGCCGCCGCCCCGGGCTCGAGCCCCTCGACCGTGCAGCCGATGTCGCCTGCGATGCAGCACTCCGCCAGCGTGACCGCGAGGCCCCCGCTGCTCAAATCGTGCGCCGAGCGCAGGAAGCGCGCCGCTGCCGCATCGACGAGCAGCCGCTGCAGCGCCGCCTCCGCCTCCAGGTCCAACGTCGGCAGGCCGGCGACCACGCCGGCCATCTCGCGCGCGAAGGCGCTGCCTGCGAGCGCGGACGGCCCGGCACCGGCGGCCCCCAGCAGGATGATGGCGTCGCCCGGCACCTGGAACCCCATCGGCACCACGCCCTCCACGTCCTCGATCAGCCCCACCATGCCGACGACCGGCGTCGGCCAGATCGCCTCGCCGGCCGTCTCGTTGTAGAGGCTCACGTTTCCGCTGACGACCGGAATACCCAGCGCGCGCGCCGCGTCCGCCATCCCGCGGATCGCCTCCTTGAGCTGGTAGTACACCTCCGGCTTCTCTGGATTCCCGAAGTTGAGGCAGTTCGTCATGGCGATCGGCTTCGCGCCGGTGCAGGCGACGTTGCGCGCCGACTCCGCCACCGCGATCGCGCCGCCGGTGTACGGGTCGAGGAACGTATGCGCTGCGTTGCCGTCGGTGCTGATCGCCAGCGCCTTCTGTGTCCCCTTGATCCGCATCACGGCCGCGTCCGAACCCGGCCCGACGACTGTGTTCGTCCCGACCTGGTGGTCGTACTGCCGCCACACCAGCCGCTTCGACGCGATCTCCGGCGCCGCCAGCAACTCCAGCAAGATGTCGCTCGTCATCGTGCTGCGCTCTGACCCGTGATGTGCGCTTGCGCCTACGTCCGGGATCTGCGACAGGTCGTACTGCTGCAGCTCCGTCAGCCACGCCGGCTTCACGCCCTCGCGCACATACGTCGGTGCGTCCGTCAGCACCTTCGCCGGCACCCGCGCCACCTCCACCTCGCCGTCGCGCACCCGCACGAGACCGTCGTCCGTCACCACGCCGATCGTCTCGACGTGCAGCTCCCAGTGCTCGAACAGCTCCCGCACCGCGCCCTCGTGCTCCGGCCGCACGATCACCAGCATCCGCTCCTGCGACTCGCTCAGCATCACCTCGTATGGGGTCATGCCCTCTTCGCGGCGCGGCACCTTCGCCACGTCGATGATGATCCCCGTGCCCGCCTTCGCCGCGCACTCCACCGCCGCGCTCGTCAGACCCGCTGCCCCCAGGTCCTGCAGCCCCACCACCCACTCGTGGTGCTCCTCCGTCAGCTGCAGGCACGCTTCGATGAGCTTCTTCTCCATGAAGGGGTTACCGACCTGCACCGCCGGCCGCCGTCCCTCGGACGACGCGTCGAGCTGAACGCTGGCGAACGTCGCTCCGTGGATGCCGTCCCGCCCCGTGTCCGCGCCGACGATCAGGAGCAGGTTGCCCGGCCCGTCCGCCCGCGCCCGCACTAGCCTGTCCAGCCGCCCGATGCCCACGCACATCGCATTCACTAGCGGGTTTCCGGAGTACGACGGCGAGAAGCACACCTCGCCCCCCACCGTCGGTACGCCGATGCAGTTGCCGTAGCCGCCGATGCCCGCCACGACGCCCCGGAACAGGTGCCGGTTTCGCGCCGCCGTCTCCGGCGTCGTCTCGGCGCCCGGCTCCAACGGGCCGAAGCGCAGCGAATCGAAGAGCGCGATCGGCCGCGCACCCATCGCGAAGATGTCGCGCACGATGCCGCCGACGCCAGTCGCCGCCCCCTCGTACGGCTCGATCGCCGACGGGTGGTTGTGCGATTCGATTTTGAACGCCACGCCCAGCCCGTCGCCGATATCGACGACGCCGGCGTTTTCCTCGCCCACCTTCGTGCGGACGTAGGCACCTTCGCTGGGGAACATCTTGAGTAGCGGCCGGCTGTTCTTGTAGCCGCAGTGCTCCGACCACAGCGCGCCGAACATCCCCAGCTCGACCTCGTTCGGCTCTCGGTCGAGCCGGTCGACGATCAAGCCGTACTCTTCCCGCGTCAGGGAAAGCTGGTCGAGCGTGTGCTGGTCAGGGGCCATCACCTCTCAGCGTACCGAAGCGCTCGACGACGAGCGAGAGTTAAGCGTCTCGCGCGGGAGCGGCCCGTGCAAGCGATGGGGCGGTGGACTAACGGAACACGAAGCGGATGCGCCCCCGGCCCGTAAAGTAGCTCAGTCGGCACGGCGTCGCTCCGAGCGGGATCTCGAAGTACACCGTGCTCTCCTTGCTGCCCCCGCCCCAGAACACCCGGAATGGGATCGCCGAGATATTCGTGTCCACCGCGTACGTATAGCCTGCGCACGTCTGCAGCGAGAACAGCAGCGGCCAGTAGCTCGCCGGGAGGAATCCGTCCTTCTCGCCACGCATCCGGAAGGAGATGAACCGGTCGCCCGGTGCCGGCGCCGCCACGACGCTGCCGCCCGCATTGTCGTCGTAACCAACCAGCGTGATACGCAGGCTCCCCGACCGCGCGCTCGGCTGGTCGCGGCTGATCGTTGCCGGGCTCAATGTCGTGTACGCCGTCGTGCTCGCTCCGAACGCGTCGAACAGCGGCAAGAGTGAAAACGCCACGTATCCCGCGAACAGCGGCAGCCCGATGATCGCCGACAATACTTCGTTCCCCGGCCGTGCCTGCGCCGTGACGCTGTACGGCGGGTATTCGTCGCGCAGCAGCCACAGGTACGCGCTCAGCCGCATCTGCCAGCGCCCGACCCCCACGCTGAACTTGAACAGCCCGCGCGGATACCGCCCCGTGATCAGGATCGCCCACCACGCCATGAACGTGGTGAAGTACCAGCCCAGCATCACCAGCCCCAGCGCGATGTAGTTCGGCACGATCGCGAAGACGCGGATGAACAGCCGGAACCGCGACTGCCGCTCGGCGTACGGGATCTCCAGCGCCAGCGGGTACGCCCCCGGCTCCCACGAGAACGGCGGGTACTCGTCCCGCAGCAGTGCCGCGTACGAGAACACGTTCGCTTCCCAGCGAAGCACGCCGCTCGTGAACTCGAAGAACCCCCGCGGATACCGGCCCGTGAACAGGATGGCGAACCACCCCAGCAGCGTCAGGATCTCCAGCGCCAGCACCAGCAGCCAGACCGCCAGGACTTGCGGGATAACCAGCACGAGCCGAAACAACGTCGTCAGCCGCGACAGCCGCGCCGGATACGCCACATCGAACGCGACGGGGTGCGGCGGCCGCTCGCTCACTCCGGCTGGCGCCATCGACATCCGCTACGGTGACGTGCTGAACGGCGGGTAGGCGTCCGTAAACAGCGACAGGTATCCGTTGACGCGCTCGCTCCAGCGCAATACGCCGACGACGAACGTGAACAACGAGCGCGGGTACGCCCCTGTGAAGAGGATCGCGAACCAGGCAACGACCGTCAGCAGCCACGCCACGATCGCGAACAGAAACATCACGATGACGTTCGGGATGATCAGCAGCCACTTCACGAAGATCAACCAGCGGCTGAGCTCCTCGGGGTACGCCACGTCGTACGCGACCGCGTACTGGCCGGGGTCCATCGAGAACGGCGGATATTCGTCACGCAACAGCCACACGTACGCGTTGACGTTCGCCTGCCAGCGCCGCACGCCCACAGAGAACTTGAACAGTCCCGCCGGATACTTCTTCGTGAAGAGGATGGCGAAGAATGCGATGAATGTCACCACTTCCCACGCCAGTGTCAGCAGGTAAAGTACGACGATGTGTGGAATCGCCAGGAGCCACTTGATGAAAATCAGACCGCGTGACAGGTGATCCGGATACGCCACGTCGTACTGGATCGGGTAGCCCGCGCCGCCGGCGCTCGTTGCAGTTGCGGTTGCCATGCTGCCTCCCCTCCGATCTGGCTAACGTGCGTACTCTGCTCCAGCTTCGTCACCCTGTCAAGACCCCGCCCGTGATGCTAGATTGCCGCTAATGACCGCCCCCCAGAGCAGCCGCCGCGCCGACATCGTCCTCGCAGCAGTGGGCCTCGCGCTGGGCCTCCTGATTGCCGCCGGCTACGGCGCATGGCGCGCCGTCAGCCGCGAAGGCGTCGCCGCCTCCGGCCGCTGGTCGGACTTCGGCCAGGCGATGCTCTTCCCGGGCGCGCTCATCGTGATCACCATCGCCGCAATGGTCTGGCTTGGCTGGAAGGCCAACATCGACTAACGTCCCCGCGCGTCGCAAGCGACACCCGCGCCGCACCCTGCTAGGCGTTACGACGCCTACGAGGACATAACGCACAGTCGTGCAGTGGGGTACAGGCCTCGTTCAGCGCCCCGGCGACCGCAGCGAGAACGGCGGCGACTGCGCCTCGGCCCGGTCAGCCCACAGCGCGCCCGCCACCCCCAGCCCGACAAGTGCGGCCCCCAGCGCCGTGAACGCCAGGCCGTCGCGTATCGGGATCCACGCAAGCGCCTGTCCGATCGAGAGGAACGCGTGTTGCAGGTACTCCGTCTGGCTCCCGGAGACGATGCGCATGTAGAACCGCGCGCCGATCCCCGCTAGCAGCATCGGCGCACCGGCCGCCAGCACTACCGCGCCGATGCTGCCCAAGCGCCCGAACCCCCGGCACAAGAGCGCCAGTCCGGTCGCCAGCATCACACACAGCGCGGCCAGCACCAGCGTCGCAACGCCAAGCGCACTGTGATTCCGGCTGCGCAGGAACCCCAGCCCGTCCGTGGTGATTCCCCCCACGCTGAACGCGCCGACACTCTGCGTGCGCACGTCGCTCTCGCGCAGCACGCCGCTCCCGTGCGCGTACATCGCGTCTGCCGCGCGGTTGAGCAGCAGATCCCGCAACTGCTGTTTCGATGAGGTCAGCACCTCGTCCCGCGTCAGCGGCACGTCGATGGGAAAATCGCGCAACCGCACCGTATTGCCTGGCGCCGCCGACGACGCCTGTGTGCGCAGCGCGTCATAATTCCGGTCAAGCAACGGGTCGATCTCGCTCAGCGCCGCGACTGAACGGCGCAGCGTTGCCTTTGCTGGCCCCGCGGCCGTCACCTGGTAGAGCTGCATCGACGCCAGGAGCGCCGTCAGCGCCACGAAGAACACCAGCGCCACGCTCCACTTGGCAATGCCGCGGCTTGCCCCGGCGCGCTCGACTCGCGTCACTCTGCGGGCACCACGATCATCCCCGCGATGCGGTCATGAAGCGCCCGCCGACGTCCATCCGTCGCCGCCGCCACCAGTGCCACGAACGGGGCCACCATGCACAACGCCACGAACGTCAGCATCGCCGCCAGCGTCGCCCGCTGGAGGAGCAGGCTGATCGCCCACGACGCGGGGAGGAACGTGACAAGTGCCATCGGCCAGCTGAAGAACACCGGATTCAGGCAGAACCACCATGCGACCATGCCACGCGCGCCCGGCTCCCCGCCGTCCGCCCGCGCGACGCGCACGCCTGCAACGTACTGCCCACCTGTCTGGTGGCGCGTCAGCAGCACCGTCAGGTTCAGTACCGTCCATACGAGCGGCGTCCCAAGCCCGATGATGGCGAGGAACGCGTAGAGCGTCGGGTCGCTCGCATTGCGCGTCGCGCCGTGCGTGACAAGCAGCAACTGCGCCCCGGCGATCACCACCATGATCATCGTCATCGCTGAGAAGATCACCATGTCCACGACATAACCGCCGACCCGCGCGCGCAGGCTCGCACCTCCGTGCGTCTCGGCAGCGTTCGTTCTCGGCAATGCGATCTCATTGGTAGCGATAGTGCGGCCTCGGCGAGGGTTCGTGACGCTGCGGATTATACCACCCCCTCCACCACCCCTTGCTTGCGCACGATTGCTTCGTAGGTCGCCGGCTGCCGGTCGCGTACGACGTCGGTTCCGGGCGCCCGTCGCTTGATCTGACTCAGCGCTCGGTTGACGTCCGCTGCGACCGCCAGCGTGCGTCCCTCCAGCGCTACCGCGAGCGCGCGCCCTGAGGGTGCCACGATCGCCGTCGCGCCCGTTGCCGTCGGCGCCGCCGCGCACACCACGAATACCTGGTTCTCCTCCGCCCGGGTCTGCGCGAACGGCAGCATCGCCCCCGCCGGATCGTCCCCCGCCCACAGCAGGATCTCCGCGCCGCGCAGCATCAACGACCGCGCGACCTCTGGCACGAACCCTTCCGCCGCGAGCATCAGCCCGACGCGCCCGATCGGCGTATGCAGCACTGCCGCTGGCTCGTCGCCCAGCGGCATCGTCTCGAACCGGGCGCCTGGCGGCTTGTGCGTCTGGTAGTGCTTGCCGATCACGCCGCGCGGCCCGACGAGGTACAGCGCCCGGCGTCCCTCGCCGTCCCGCTCCCACACCGTGAACCCCACGCACACGCCGTGCCGCTTCGCCAGCGCCGATACACCGGCCAGCACCCGATCGTGCGCGTACGCCACCCGTGACCGGCTCGGCGTCGCCGGAAGGAGCACCAGCTCGGCGTCCTGCAGCGCCAGCCGCTCGATGTGACCCGCTGCCGCTGCCAGGAATGCGTCGCCGTCCGAAGGCAGCGCCATCTGCACCGCTGCCACGCGGTGGTCCTGCTCCGCTACCACAATCGACTCCGCCTGTGCGCGCACCACCGGCAGGCTCTCCGTGGGCTGCGTCAGCGTGGCGTACAGCTCCGGACGCCGCAGCACCGGCGGCGCCGGGTCAACGATCGGCACCGCGTACGTCAAGGTCTTATCCTCGTCCGGCCCCAGCTCCGCCACGCGCTCGCCCCGCGGGTCGACGACGCACGACCGCCCGCAGTACACGATGCTCTCCGCCTCCACGCCCCACTTGTCCGCCGCCACAACCCAGACGCCGTTTTCGGCGGCGCGGCAGCGCAGCAAGTACTCGGCCTGCGTGCTGGTCAGGTCTGCTGTGTGCCGCCCGCTGCTCACCCACGCCGTCACGTCGACGATCAGCTGTGCACCGTTCAGCGCCAGCGACCGCGCGATCTCCGGCACCCGTCCGTCCGCGCAGATCAGCATTCCGATCCGGCCGAAGTCCGTCTCGAACACCGGATACCTGCCGCCCGCCCGGAACCACTTGCGGTCGAAGTGCCACAGGAACGACTTGGCGTACGTGCCTGCCACCACGCCGTCGCGCCCGATCAGCACCGCCCCGTTCTCGTAGCCGCCGTCTACCTCCACTGCGATCCCCGCCGCGATGTAGCAGGCGTATGCGCGCGCCTTCGCGGCGATAAGCGACAGTGCTTCGGATGGCGCGGGTATCTGCGCGCCGGACAGGTCGCCCGATCCCATGAAGTACGCCGGATACGTCACCTCCGGCAACACCATGAGGTCTGGCCGCACCGCCGCGGCCTCATCGATGCGACCCAGTGTGTGCGCGAGCGACGCCTCAGCATCCTCGATGGAGTACGCCGGCAGCTGCAGCAGGCTGATCGTCGCGTTCCGCGTCATCCCGGGGAGCATAGCACGGGTGCCTGCCCTCTCCGGATGTAAACGCCACGGTAGCGGGGCGCTCGAATCGTCGTTAGCCTGATGCGATACGTACGACCAGTCAGGGAGACGCGATGATCGACTACCGCCAGCTCACGCCAGAGCGCATCGCCGCCGCGTGCCAGGAAGCCATGGACGCTTGCGACCGCGCGATCGCCCGAATCGTC
>DASQHL010000125.1:0-7576 GCA_035632115.1 Dehalococcoidia bacterium
GGGGGGGGGGGGGCGACGGCGCTGCGGCTGGCACAGGACGAGCGGGCGGCGCGGAACGAGCGCATCATCGGGATGCGCGACCGGCTGCTGGCGGAGGTGCCGCGGCGGGTGCCGGACACGATCGTGACAGGCCCCCGGGACGGGTCGCGGCGGCTGCCGAACAGCGCGAGCTTCGCGTTCGGGAACGTGGAGGGGGAGGCGGTGCTGTTGCAGCTGGACCTGCAGGGGATCGCGGCGAGCAGCGGGTCGGCGTGCACGACGGCGTCGCTGGAGCCATCGCACGTGCTGGTGGCGATGGGGGTGCCGGAGCGGTACCTGCGGGGGAGCCTGCGCCTGACGCTGGGGCACGAGAACACGATGGAGGAGATCGACTATCTGCTGGAGGTGCTGCCGTCGGCGGTGGCGCGGATTCGGGGGCTGGGGGCGTGAGCGACAGCAAACATCAAACGGCAAACAGCAAGACAACGGACGGCAGACGGCAGACAACACAGCAGAGAACCGAGAGCAGAGAGCAGACAGCAGACGTGGACGGCGGAAGCATGACGAGCATGGGGTACCATGCGCTCGACGGGAGGCGGTCATGGCGAAGGCGCGATCGACGGACAAGGCGAAGGCGAAGGCTCCGAAGCGGAAGATGACGCGGGAGGAGATCCTGGCATTCAACGCGAAGCTGGCGGCGAATCCGAAGATCCAGAAGATGATCGAAGAGGGCATCGCAGCGTTTGACCGCGGAGAAGGCGTCCGCTTCAGTGAGTTGAAGCGAAGGCATGCCGGACGTTGATGCGCTGTTTAGCGCTGACGCGCGACGCTTCTACAACCTGACCGCAACCCCCAACGAACGAACCCGCATCGACGCGATCATCACGCGGATCTGCGCGTCGCCGGACGTGGACTACGAGACGCGCTTCCCGTTCGGATCCATCCCCCGACGCCCCGACGGCGTGATCTACAACGATGGGCGCTTCTGGATCATCTACGACGTGCTGAACGCCTGGACGATCGAGATCATCGGCATCGGGACGGTGGCCGGCGGCGGCTGATGCGCCCGGTTGCAACAGACGGCACACGGTAGACGACAGACAACAGACCGCCGACAACAGACCGCCGACGACTGACCGTCTCACTGACACGCTGACCGACTGACACACTGACCGACTGGCCGGTGGGGCGGTGCTCAGCGCGTGGCGGCGAAGTCTTCTTTGACGCGGCGGAGGAGAGCGGGGTCGAGGGCGAGATCGACGCCAGTCATGGCGAGGGCCTGGGCGGTGAGGAGCATCGATTCGTGCGCGGCGTCGGTAGCGGCGGCGGCGGTGAACTCCGGCGTGTGGTTGAAGATCATCTGTCCGACGCCGAAGGTGGGGTGGATGGAGGGCACGATCTGGCTGACGTTCCCCATATCGGTGCTGCCGGTGGAGACGTTCTTGAGGTCGACGAACTGTTTGCCGAGCGCCTCGCCGTTGCGGCGGTAGGCCTCGACCAACGGGCGGTTGCTGCGGAGCGGCTGGTATTCGAGGGCCTCGTGCCAGTCGGTTGTGAGCTCGCAGCCCGTGGCGAGGGCGCCGGCCTCGAAGCAGTGGCGGACGCGTTCCTTCAGGTCTTTGAGGTAGGCGGGCTGCATGGCGCGGACGTAGAAGGTGCCGGTCGCGCGATCCGGGACGATGTTCGCGGCGGCGCCGCCGTAGGTGATGATGCCGTGCAGGCGGGCGTCGCGGCGGATGTGCTGGCGGAGCTGGGCGACGGCCTGGTAGGCGGTGACCATGGCGTCGAGCGCGTTGAGGCCCTGCTCGGGCGCGACGGAGGCGTGGGCGGCGCGGCCGCGGTACTCGACATCGACATGGGCGACGCCGAGCATGGGCGGGTCCGCGAAGTCGATGGCCATGGGGTGGGCCATCATAGCGACGTCGAGGTCGTCGAAGCAGCCCTGGTTGGCCATGATGATCTTGCCGCCCCTGGTCTCCTCGGCGGGCGTGCCGAGGATGACGACGCGCGCTTCGGCAGGGTCGATGGCGCTGACGAGGGCGATGGCGGCGCCGACGCCGGCAGTGGCGATGAGGTTGTGGCCGCAGGCGTGGCCGATCTCCGGGAGGGCGTCGTACTCGGCGCAGATGGCGATAGTGGCGGGGCCGTGACCCCACTCGCCGCGGAAGGCGGTCTCGAGGCCGTAGACGCCGCGGTGGACGGTAAAGCCTGCGGCTTCGAGGAAGGGGACGAGCTGGGCGACGGCGTGGTGCTCGTTGAAGGCGAGCTCGGGGTGGACGTGGATCTCGCGGGAGATGCGGATCAGCTCGTGGCGGGCGTGTTCGACGGCGGCGCGGGCGCGTGCCTTAGCGGCTTCGATGGCGTCGGTCATGGAGGTAGCGTAGCGCGCGGCGGGCGGCGGTCAACCGCGGCGCGACGCCGTGGGGCGGGAAGGCGCAGCGTCTCCCGCGGGCCAGACCGGGGCCGCCCTCATTTTTCGAGGTGGCGGGTTCTGGGGCGATGGGGGCGGCCGATAACAGCTATGAGACACGCTGTCCGGAGATGAGGAGATGCCATGCCGCCCATCGAACCCACGAATGACCTCCAACGGGACCTGAGCCAGGCTCTTGGCGAGCTGCAGGGAGCGCTCCGGCAGGCGGACGCGGCCGCGGGGGCGATCCAGTCGCTGCTTCCGCGCCTTGCGGCAGCCGGATCGCTCTTCGACGAGATGGAGACGCTGATCCGGGCGGGGCGCGAGCGCATCGGGGTGACGGGCACGGCGCCATCGCCGGCGTACGCGCGCCCGACGCTGGTGGCGGCGCCGAGCGCGGCACGGCCGACGCCGGTGCTGGAGCCTGCGTTCGGCGAGCCAGCGGAATCGTCCGCGCGTGACCAGGCGGGTGGCGACGACGTCGCCGCGGCGGAGGAACCGGCGACGGTAGCGTTCCGGCTGGAGTTCGAGAGCCAGCCGGGGCCGCTGGACCTGCGGACGGTGGACGACGCGGTGGGGGAGCACCCGGCGGTGCGCGACGTGGCGCTGCTGGACTATGACGGGAGGCGCGCCACGCTGAAGGTGTGGATCGTCGATACCGCGAGGCCCGCGGAGGTACAAGATGCGCTCCGCGAGCGCGCGGAGCAGCTCTTCGGCACGGCGAACGACGTGACGATCGTGGCCCTGGAGGACGTGGCGTAGGGGTCACCTAAGCGACGAGCGCGCTCACCGGACGGCCCTGCGTGATGCGGGCCGTCTTCCGTTGTCACGCGGTGGGCCGGGAGCGAGGAAGCGGGGACAGGCGGGTCAGGCGACCTGCTGGGACGGGTCGTACATCCGGCGCTCGGCGGCGGCGAAGAGGAGGTCGCTGGTGTCGCCATCGATGGGGCAGGTGGCCCAGCCGCAGACGAGATGCAGCTCCAGCCCCGGCACGTTGTCGTCTCCGAGGCCGGCCTGCCTGGCGGTGCGCAGGAGGCGGCGGGCGGCGAGCGCGGCGCCCTCGGCGGTGGCCTCGGTCAGGATCATGGTGTAGCCGCTCTGCTTGTAGGCGCCGATGACATCGATGTCGCGGGCGTCCTGCGCGAGGGCGCCGCCGAGTCTCTGGAGGAGGCGTTCGGTGAGGAATGCGCCGAAGCGTTCGCGGAGGAGACGGAGGTTCGTCGCTTCGACGATGGCGATGGAGGCGACGCGGCGGTAGCGGGCGGCACGCGCCAGCTCCTTCTGCAGCTCGCCTTCAATCTTCCGCGCGTCAAAAACGTTGCGGCTGATGTCGACGACACCCTGCTCACGCGCGGACTGGGACTGGCGCAGGTTCACGGTGGCGCAGGCGACGTGGTCGGCGAAGAGGCGCACACGCTCCGGCTCGGGTTGCTTGACGGTGAGGAGCAGCAGGGCGCCGACGCGCTCGCCCGCAGACTCAAGCGGCGCGATCGAGGCGGAGTGGAGCGCCAGCGCCTGCTGGGCGGCGTCCGCGGCGGCGGCGGTGGCCAGACCGCGGAGGGCCTGCGCGACCGGAAACGTGACGGGCTCGATCGCTTCCAGCACTTCGGCAAAAGCGGGCGCGGCGGCGGGGTCGATCCGGAACGGGATGGCGCGTTCGCCGAAGGCGTCGATGGCGCGCTGCTGCGAGCGGCGGCGGAGGTCGGACGCGGGGACCTTGCGGTCGAGGCGGCCGTCCTGATCTTCGAGGTAGAGGAAGGCGAACGGCGCATCGAGGGTGCGCTCGGCAGCGGTCGCGACGGCATCGGCGAGCCAGTCGAGCGTTGGGGCGGAGTGCAGCGGGAGCAAGGCGGCCATGGCGGAAGAGACGTCGTCGGCGAAGTGAGCGCGGGCGGCATCCGGGACCGGGCGCGCAGGCCGCGCCTTCTCGTCATCACCGGGTTTCGTGCGTGTCATGGGAGCCTCAGCTCTGCTTCTGCGCGAGGTTTGCGACGGCGGCGGCAACGGCGCTGAGGTGCTCCTCGAGGCGCTTGATGCTTGCCTCAAGCTCGCCGAGGTGGCGTCCGGAGTCCTCGGTGCGGAGGACGCCGGCTTCGACGAGGTTGCGGACGGCGTCTTGCAGGCGCGCCTGCTGGTCGACCAGCGCATCGGCCTGGCGGCGGAGGTCAGCGAAGCCGTCGGTGTCAGCGGTGCTGGTGGATGCGGCGCGCATGGTCTCGCGGGTGGCGAGGTAGCGGGCGAGATCCTGGACGGCGAGGCTGGCCTTCGCAGCCTCGTTGGCGGCGCGGCTGGATCCGGCGAACACGCGCCAGGAGCCGATGGTGCCGATCATCGTGAACAGCAAGAGGCCGCCGAGGCCAAAGGAGACTGCGGCGACGGCGGCGGCGAATTCCCAGTTGGTGGTGTCGCCCAAGGCGTACCTCCAAGCGTCGCCCCCGGCGGGTTGGACGCTGCAGAATGATCGGCCATCGAGGAGGCGGGCTAAAGATCACGGCAGAGGGAGTTTCCCCTAAGGGTATGAGGCGTGGGCACCGAGCCAGGCGACGAGCTCCGCGTTGACGATGTCCGGGCGCTCCTGCTGCGTCCAGTGGCCGCAGTCCGGGATGGGGCGGTAGGTGAGGTTACGCGCCCAGTCGCCGAGGCGATCGTTCATGGCGGCGTTGAGGACAGGGTCGCCCTCACCCCAGAGGACCAGGGCGGGCATGACGACCGGCGACGTGGGCAGCGCTCCGAAGCCCTGGCGGACGGCCTGGCGGTAGTAGTTGAGCGCGCTGCGGGCGACGCCGGGTCGGAGGAAGGCCTCGCGGTAGAAGGCAAGATCGGCAGCGGTAAAGGCGTCGCGGCGGACGGCGGCGCGGGGGAAAGCTTTGGCGATGGCGGCGGCATTGTCGCGGCAGAGGAACCACTCGGGGAGGCGCGGGACCTGGAACAGGAACATGTAGCTGCTCTTGAGGAGCTGGGCGGGCGTGCGGAGGGCGTAGCGGGCGAACGCCGCGGGCTGGGGCGCGTTCATGGTAACCAGGGTGCGGACGAAGGCGGGCCTGCGCCACGCCGTCTGCCAGGCGATGATGCCGCCCCAATCATGGCCGACGACGTGGGCGCGCTCGGCGCCGAACGCGCGGCCGATCGCCTCGACATCGGCGGCGAGGGTGGCGACGCCGTAGCCGGAGCGGGGCTTGTCGCTGAGGTTGTAGCCGCGGAGGTCCGGGGCGACGGCGTGGTAGCCGGCGGCGGCGAGGGCCGGGAGCTGGAATCGCCAGGAGTACCAGCATTCGGGGAAGCCGTGGAGGAGGAGGACGAGGGGGCCGTCGCCCTGCTCCGCGTAGTGGAAGCGGATGCCGTTGGCCTCGATGAAGCCGTGGTGGAGGTCACTGGCCGTCATAGGCACAGCGTACGGGTGGACCGGGCGAAGCGGGAGTGCCGCGCGGCGGGGTGCCGGGGGCCTAGCAGGGCGGTGGGGTTGACCGCTTCATGAAGTTTGTCCGATAATCGTGGCTCATCTAGTCTAGTTACCGGAGGTGCACTTTGGGAGCGACGTGGAAGCTCGAGGGGGACGCATTGGGGGCGTGCAGTTGCGACTGGGGTTGCCCGTGCAACTTCGACGCCGCTCCGACGAAGGGATGGTGCCAGGGTGGCTATTCGTTCCACATCAACGACGGCACGTTCAACGGCACGAAGCTCGACGGGCTGAACGTCGGCTTCTTCGTCAAGTCACCGGGGGCGCTGCACCTGGGCAACGTCGAGGGTCTGCTTCTCGTGGATGAGCGGGCGGACGAAGCGCAGCGGGCGGCCCTGATGGAGATCTACGGCGGCAAGGTCGGCGGGCCGTTCGCCGCGTTGGCCGGCCTGCTGGTGAAGGTGATCGGCCCGGAGTACGTGCCAGTGCAGTGGAAGTTCGACGGCCCGAACAGCCACGCGGTGTATGGCGATCGGGTGGAGCTCCGCCTGGCGGCGATCGAGAACCCGGTGACCGGAGACAAGAGTGGTTTCACGCTGAAGATGACGGCCGGCTTGCTGACGAACCAGGCGGAGCTGATGAAGTCGTCGACGTTCCGGGTCAGGCACCCTGAGATGTCCTACGAGCACTCCGGCCAGTATGGCGAGACGTTCGGCTTCAGCTACAAGGGAGAGTAGGCCATCGCCACCACGCATGACCACATCGACCGCGCGGCGCCGGAGTACCCGATGCCGCGAGAGCGGAACCTGATCATCGGGGCGCTGATCACGCTGGCGGTCGCCGCATGGGCGCTGATCGCGTGGCAGGGATCGACGAGCAACGGCGACGCGATGGGGCCGACGATGGGCCTGTCGGCGCCGGTGTTCCTCGGCATCTGGGTTGCGATGATGGTGGCGATGATGTTCCCGACGGCGATGCCGATGATCCTGACGTTTGCGCGGGTGCAGGCAGGCCGGGCGGCGCAGGGGAGGACATCGGTCGCTACCGGAACCTTCGTCGCGGCGTACCTGGCTGTGTGGACGGTCTGCGGCGCGCTGGCGTTCGGCGCGGCAAGCGGCGGGCAAGCGCTTGCGGATCGGTCGATGTGGCTGATGGACAACGCGGCGCGCATCGGAGGCGGCGTGCTCGTCGTGGCCGGGCTGTACCAGCTGTCGCCGCTCAAGCGGACGTGCCTCTCGAAGTGCCGCTCGCCGATGTCGTGGATCCTGACGTCCTGGCGCGACGGCGCGGGCGGCGCGGTGCGGATGGGCGTGGAGCATGGCATCTACTGCCTGGGCTGCTGCTGGCTGCTGTTCGCGATCCTGTTTCCGCTGGGGCTGATGAACGTCGCGGCGATGGCGCTGATCACGGTGCTGATCTTCGCGGAGAAATCGCTGCCGATCGGCCGGCATGCGGGCACCGCGGCGGCCGTCGGACTGATTGCCTACGGGGCGCTGGTGCTCGTCGTGCCGGCGGCGCTTCCGACGGCGATGTAGCGCCTCCGGCGGCGGCGCGGCACGTTCCGCTGCCCCAACTTGGGCCTGGCGGGGGACGGCCGGCGCGGGCGCAGGAGCGCCTGCCGGGCTGCCGATACTCCTTACGCTATGGCGAGCGTCTCTGTGCCCGCGGTGACCGAGCAGCGGCGGCGGAGCTTCGCGCCGGCACTGGGGGTGCTCGCGCTGGGCGCGCTGCTGGTGCACGTGGCGGCGGCGGCCGTCGTCCTGGGCGCAGTGGCGCAGGGACGCGGGATC
>DASQHL010000126.1:0-14805 GCA_035632115.1 Dehalococcoidia bacterium
CTCCCCGCGCCCCGCCTCCCCGCATACCCTCCCCCCATGCACCTCCGCCGTCTCACCCTCGCCAGCTTCCGCAACTACTCCCGCCTCGAGCTGGACCTCGGCCCCGGCCTCGTCCTCCTCCTCGGCCCCAACGCCCAGGGCAAGACCAACCTCCTCGAGGCCGTCTGCCTCCTCGCCACCGCCCGCTCCGACCGCGCCGAGACTGACGCCGACTTCATCGCCTGGTCCGTCCGTGCCGATCCCCAGCCCGTCGCCCGCGTCGTTGGCGCCGCCGCCCGCGCCCGCGCCGACGTCACCGTCGAGGTCATCGTCGCCGGCCGCCCCGGCGCCCACGGCAACCTCGTCGCCTCCAAGCGCCTCAAGCTCAACGGCGTCCCCCGCCGTGCTTCGGATGTCGTCGGCGCCATCACCGCCGTCCTCTTCACCACCGACGACATGGACCTCGTGCGCGGCGCCCCCTCCGGCCGCCGCCGGTACCTCGATGTCATGCTCTCGCAGGCGGACCACGGCTACCTGCGCGCGCTCCAGCGCTACACCAGGGTCGTCGCGCAACGCAACGCACTCCTCAAGCGCCTGCAGGACCGCAACGCCCGCACCGACGAGCTCTCCTACTGGGACGAAGAGCTCGCGCGCGATGGCGCCACGCTGCTCACCGCCCGCGCCGCCGCCGTCGCGGATCTCGCCCGCCATGCACGTGCCGCCCACGCCCGCCTCGGCGGTGAGAGCGAGCACTTCGCCGTTGCGTACGCCCCGCGCTTCTCCGACGCCTGGCACCCGGAGCGCCTCGCCTCGGCCTCCGCCGCCGACGTTGCGCCGGCCTTGCTCGACCGTCTCCAGGCGACCCACGCCCGCGACATCGCCGCCGGCGTCACGCTCACAGGCCCCCACCGCGACGATCTCGCCATGACCCTCGGCGGCGAGCCCGCCGCGGCCTTCGCCTCGCGCGGACAGCAGCGCACCGCCGCGCTCGCCCTGCGCCTCGCCGAGGCGGCGCTCCTCTACGCCCGTTCCGGCGAGCGCCCCATCCTCCTCCTCGATGATGTCCTCTCCGAGCTCGACGCCGATCGCCGCGCCAGCGTCCTCGCCACCCTCGATGCCGACCAGGTCTGGATCACCAGCCCCGACCCCGACCGCTTCGACGCAGCCTTGTTGTCGCGCGCGCAGGTGTGGCGCATCGACGCCGGCACCGCCGAACGTGCATAGCGAGGGTCGTCCCAACGTTAGGCCGCATTTGACAACGCCTCGTCGGCAAACGAGAATCACGGAGTTCCGGACCGCGTGCATCGATACTGGAGCACACCGTCATGCCCGATATCCGCCTGCTCATCGGCACGCGCAAGGGCGCGTTCATCTACACATCCGACGCGCGCCGCGCCACGTGGCAGCTCTCCGACCCGATCATGACGGGCTGGTCCGTCTACCACATGAACGCCGACACGCGCGGCGCCGCGCCGCGCTTCTTCGCCGCCGCGCGCCACTGGGCGTGGGGCCCCTGCATCTCGCGCAGCGACGACCTCGGCAAGACCTGGGAGTCCCGCACGCCCGGCCTCGGCTTCCCGAAGGATATGGACCTCGCCGTCCAGAACGTCTGGCACGTCGCTCCCGGTCATCAGACCGAGCCCGGCGTCATGTACGCCGGCACCCAGCCCGCCGGCTTCTTCCGCACGGACGATCGCGGCGAGCACTGGGCGCCCGTCGATGGCATCAACCGCCACCCGGCCTACGCCTCCTGGGCCGGCACCGGCGGCGGCGACTCCTGCCTTCACTCCATCGAGGTCGACCCGCGCGACCCCAGGCACATCTACGTCGCGATCAGCGCCGGTGGCTCCTTCGAGAGCCACGACGCTGGCTCGACCTGGCGCGTCTTCTCTCACACCGCCATCCCCGCCACGCCGCAGGCGCTCCAGTTCACCGAGGAGGTGAACAAGCTCTTCCCCTCCGAAGGTCCGCCGCCAGATGACATCGACCCGCTCGCCATCAACGAGATGCACAAGATGCGGCTCAACCGCCACGACCCCGACGTGATCTGGGCCCAGACGCATGTCGGCGTCTTCCGGTCGGCCGATGCCGGCGCCAGCTGGCGCGACGTCACGCACGGCCTGCCGTCGTTCCACGGCTTTGGCCTCGCGGTCTCGCGCCGCCCCGGCCACGACGCCGCCTACGTCGTCCCCCTCGCCTTCGCCGGCGTGTACGATAACTTCCGCGTCTGCGATGGCCAGTTCGCCGTCTACCGCTCCCGCGACGCCGGCGACACCTGGCAGTCCCTCACCAACGGACTGCCCGGCCCGCACGACTACCAGAGCGTCTACCGCGAGGGCATGGACTGTGACGGCCTCGACCCCGAGGGCGTCTACGTCGGCACCAGCAACGGGGAGGTGTATGCAAGCGGCGACGCCGGCGATAGCTGGCAGCGCCTCCCGGGCACCCTGCCGCCCATCCTCTCCGTCACCGCCGTCGCGCTCTAGCGGCGTCCGTCAACGCACCCGCAGCACGATCTTCCCGGTCGCCCGCCGGTCCTCGATCGCCCGCAGCGCGTCGGCCGCCCCGTCCAGCGGGAACACCTCGCCGACGATCGGGCGCACATGCCCGCTGTCCCACAGCCGCTGCAGCCCGGCGGCGACCCTTGGCGGTGCGTCCGGATGCGTCCGCACCCACTCCGGCCACGCCACGCCGATCACCGACGTGTTGTGCAGCAACAGCCGGTTCACCTTCACCTGCGGGATCTCGCCGCCGGCGAATCCCACCACCAGCAGCCTCCCGCCCGGCGCCAGCGCGCGCAGGCTGTCCGTGAAGCGATCGCCCCCCACCGGGTCGTACACCATGCCCACGCCGCTGCCGCCGCTGATCGCTTTCGCCTCCGTCAGCCAGTCGCCGTCTGCGTCCAACGCGTGAGATGCGCCCGCTGCGACGGCGATCGAGCACTTCTCCTTCCCCTGCGCCACCGCGATCACCTTTGCCCCCAGGCCCGCCGCGATCTGCACGGCGGCCGTCCCCACGCCGCCCGCAGCTCCATGCACCAGCACGATCTCGCCAGCACGCAAATCCCCGCGCACCGCCAGCCCGAAGTACCCCGTCTGGTAGTTGATCAGCGACGTCGCCTGCTCGAAGCTCATGCCGGCGGGGATCGGGAACGTGGACGCGGGCGCCGCCGCGGCCACCTCTGCCCACGCGCCCATCCCGGACGCCGCGACGCGGTCGCCCACCGCGAATCCGCTGCCTGCCGGCGCCCGCCGGACCGTGCCTGCCATGTCTACGCCCGGCACGAACGGCGGCTCCGGTCGTGCCTGGTACCGCCCGCGCGTCATCAGCAGGTCCGCGAACGCCACCCCCGCCGCGTGCACCTCGATGATCACAGCGTCGTCGCGGTCGGGCGCCTCCATGCGCCGGACCTCGAGCGCGCCCGGACCGCCCAGCTCGGGCAACACTACCGCCTGTATTGTCTCGGTCATGGCACACTCCTCGCGGAGCAGCATAACGTCCGCGATGCCGGGGCAGTGACGCCTGATCCGGTCGCTGAGGGTCAGAGTCGGTTCACGGCGCTGCGCACGTCCATCACGTGCTGCAGCCGCTCCGCCCGCCGTACGATGCTGTTCGGTGACATGCCGGCGCCGCCCATCAGCGCATCGCCAATCGCGTTGGCGACGCGAAGCGAGAGACGGCTCCAGATGTCCGGCGGCTCGAAGGAGAAGCGTTGCGTCACTCGGCTCCCCGCGCCCTCCCCCGCGATCTCGAACGCCCACCGCGAGCGCATGGCCCGCGGTCCGCGCGCCGGTTCCGTCCATAGCCGCCACTCGATCAGTCGAGGCCGTTCCAACGCAGTGATCTCGGCGAACGTCGGCACCTTCTGCGGCGAATCCGGGTGCGCCGCATCCACGACGCGATATGTCGCGCCCGCCGCCGCCGCGCCTCCGCTCATCGGCGCCATCGCCACCAACTCGTCCGACCACTCCTGGTGCTTGCCGAAGTCCGCGAGGTAGTCGAACACCAACTCCGGTTCCAGGTTCGTGGCGAAGGTGATCTCGCCGCTCCTCGCGCCGCTCCGCGTCACGGTCACAGCCACCGGTCCCTCTCCTGCCTGCGCGGCGCCCGGCCCGTACCATCGCTTATAGCACGATCCTCGAGCATTGTGAAGCTCAAATGATCTGCGCCCGCGGCCCCGGTGACGGGCCATCTACTACAATGCCCCATGCCCCGCGACCTGCCGCTCGGAAACGGACACCTGCTCGTCAACTTCGACGATCGTTACCACCTGCGCGACATCTACTTCCCCCACGTCGGCCGCGAGAACCACAGCGCCGGCCACCGCTTCGGCCTCGGTGTTTGGCTGGACGGCGCCTTCTCCTGGGTGCACGACTCGTGGCAGGTCGACCTCCGCTACGCCGAAGATACGCTCGCGACGCACGTTACCCTCTCCCACCCGGCCGGTGACCTCTCGATCGATTGCGAGGACGTCGTCGACTTCCACGAGCACGCGCTCGTCCGCCGTTTCGTCGTCAGGAACGCCGCCGCACGGCCCCGCGCCGTCAGGCTCTTCTTCCACCACGACTTCCACATCAGCGAGACCGAAGTCGGCGACACGGCGTACTACGACCCCTCCCGCGGCGCCATCATTCACTACAAGGCCGGGCGCTGGTTCCTCATGAACGCCCAGCGTGAAGGTGCGCCCGCCGGATTCGACCAGTGGGCCGTCGGGAAGAAGGAGACCGATGGCCAGCAGGGCACTTGGCGTGACGCCGAGGACGGTGAGCTCAGCGGCAACGCCGTCGTCCAGGGCGCCGTTGACTCCGTGGGCGCGGTCCACCTCGCACTCGATGCTGGCGCCTCCGCGACCGTCTGGTACTGGATGGCCTGCGGATTCTCCTACGCGGACGTCGCCACCGTCCACGCCGTGATCGCCGCGAAGACCCCCGCCGCCCTGCAGGCGCGCACCGAAGCCTACTGGCGCCTCTGGGTGAACGCCGAGCCCAACGATCTCGATGGCCTTGGCCACGACGTCGCCGCGCTCTTTCGGCGCAGCCTGCTCACCGTCCGCACGCAGATCGATCACCACGGCGGCATCGTCGCCGCGACCGATTACGACATCACGTCGTTTGCTCGCGACACCTACGCCTACGTCTGGCCGCGCGATGGCGCGCTCGTCGCCTGCGCCCTCGATGACGCCGGGTACGACGGGGTCACGCGCCCGTTCTTCGAATTCCTCGCCCGCGTTCAGACCAAAGAGGGGTACTGGATGCACAAGTACAACACCGACGGCACGCTCGCTAGTTCTTGGCACCCCTGGTGGGCCGACGGCGAGCGCCAGTTGCCCATCCAGGAGGATGAGACCGGGCTGCCCATCTGGGCCCTCTGGCGCCACTTCGATAAGTTCCACGACGTCGAGTTCATCCGTCCGCTGTATCGTTCGATGATCCACGCCGCCGCCGAGTTCATGGCCTCCTACGTCGATGCCAACGGGCTGCCGAAGCCCTCGTACGATCTCTGGGAGGAGCGCCGCGGCGTCCATGCCTGGACCGTCGCCGCTACATGGGCCGGACTGGTCGCCGCCGCGCGCTTCTTCGCGGCCTTTGGCGATGAAGATGGCGCCCGGCGCGCTTCGCAGGCGGCCGAACGCATGAAGGACGCCGCTGCGCGCTACCTCTGGTACGAGGCCGAGGGCCGCTTCATCCGCTCCGTCGCCCCGTCGGACAGCGGTGGTTCGTACCAGCCCGACCTCACCGTCGATGCCAGCGTCGCTGGCCTCTTCCTCTTCGGCATGTTCGATGCGTCCGATCAGCGCGTCGCCCGCACCATCGAGCATCTCCGGGCCGCGCTCTGGGTGCCGCTGTCGGTTGGCGGCATGGCCCGCTACCAGCACGACGCCTATCAGCGCCGGTCGTCCGATCCACGCGTGCCCGGCAACCCCTGGTTCATCTCCACGCTCTGGCTCGCTCGCTGGCACATCGCCGCCGCCGCCACCGCCGCCGACCTCGCGCCCGCGCTCGACCTCCTTCGCTGGGTCGCCGCCAGGGCACTCCCCAGCGGCGTCCTTGCTGAGCAGGTCGATCCCGAGACCGACGCGCCGGTCTCCGTCTCACCGCTCACCTGGAGTCACGCCGAGGTGATCCAGACCGTCGTGGCGTACGCCGAAAAACTCGCCGCCTTCAACGTCTGTCCTGACTGCGGCCAACCGCTCCAACGGCGCGACCGTGCCACGTTCCTCTCGCAACGCCTCGCCGCCATCAGCTCCCTCGTTGCGGCCGCTCCCCCCGGTTGAAGCCGCCGTTCCCGCTCCGGTAGGATGATGGCTCGCGTACAGTGACTGGGAGGTAGGGATGCCGGGCACGCGAAATACACGCCGTACCATCGCTCTGGCCGTCGTCATGGCCGCCATCTCGATGCTCTTTTCCGGATCGCTGCGCACAGGGCAACCCGCCGCCGAGGCCGCGGACTGCAACAAGCTCGCCTTTCTCGCCACCCTCCAGCCGCTTGTCGATGCGGCCGCGCCCGGCGACGTGATCTGCATGGCCCCCGGCGTCTATCGCGGACCGGTGACGTTCCAGAACAAGCAGGGCGTCACCCTGCGCGGCATGGGTCCACGCATCTCCATCGTCGCCGGCGGTGACAAGGACTCGATGCTCATCTTCAACAGCAGCGACCTCACCTTTGAAGACTTCACGCTCTTCTACGGCCACCCGTCGAACTCCTACGTCTGGCAGAGCAACAACATCGTCTTCCAACGCATGGATGTCGGGGGCGGCGCCATTGGGATCCACTACGACGTCGGCAGCACGGGACGCGTCTCCGATTCGTTCGTCTACGCCATGGACGGTGATGGCATCCTCATCCGCCGCAAGTCGAACGTCACCGTCGAACGCAACTGGGTGTTCAACAACGGTGGCGTCGGCGTCTCCACCGTGGGCGATACCGCCACAACCACCATCACCCGCAACATCATCTCCGATAACAAGGGCCCCGGCGTGTTCGCCGGCCAGACCCCCTGCGCGCTCCTCCCACCCGGACACGTGGAGGTGCCGAGTTGTTACCTGCGCGACCTGCAGTCGTTCGTCGGGCAGGCCAACATCATCCTCAGCAGCAATGTCATCCAGTTCAGCGGTAGCACCGGCATCGTCATGTTCCCCGGCACCACCGGAACCTTCAACGGCAACCACATCTGGTTCAACAAGCTCACTGGCCTCTTCGCCTGGGGCGCCAACGTCCAGGCCTCCGGCGATGAGTACAACGGCAACGAAGAGCACGCCATCGAGTTTCGCGCCTACCCCGACCCCCTGAAATACGGCCAGGTGGGGCCGCAGTTTCCCGTCCGCGCTGTCGGCAATCTCGATAATATGGACATCCACGATTCCGTCGTGCTGTCCGAAACGGGCACCCTCGGCGGTGGTGTCCTCGCACAGGGCGCGAACATCGACGTGCGCAACTCGCACATCTACCGCAACCGCGGCATCGGCATCTCCTACGTCAACACCTCCCTCGGCACGATCTCCGGCAACACCATCGACCACAACGGCGGCTCCGCCGTCTGCATCTACCGCGCCGGCACTGTCGTCACGTCCGCCAACACCGCCTACAATAACGCCGACAACACCATCGGTGACTGCCTGGAGACGACGCCCTGACGCCCGCCCGATGAACATCAAGCGCGTCCATCACATCACCATCGCCACGCGCGACGCCGGCGTCGCGCGTACCACGTTCGAGACGCTGTTCGGCGCCGCGCCCGCCGACAATCACGCGATCCCCGCGTTCGACGTCCACGCCGTCGAGATGGCCCTCGGCGACACCACGCTCGAGATCGTCGCGCCCGCGGACGCCGATAGCGCCGTCATGCGGTTCCTGGAGCGCAAGGGCGAGGGCTTCTACAACCTCGCGCTCGAGGTGGACGCCCTCGATGACGCCGTCGCTGAACTGCGCGCCCGCGGCGTCCGCGTCAGCGACCCCGTGTCGCCGGGCCCCGGCCTCCGCGCGGCGTTCATCGCCATGGCCGCGACCCACGGCCTGAGCGTCCAGCTCGTTGAGGTCCAGGAGCAGAGGGCCGCGGCCACTGCGCCACCAGTCGCCACCGCGCCGGAATCAGTGGGTGTCGCAACTGAAGTGCCTTCGCCCGTCCCCCTCCCGGCCGTGACGCCACCGACTCCACAGCCCGTGCCGCCGCTCCACGGTGCCGCCGCCCCGCCGCCCCTCGATCTCACGCCCGACGAGTGGTCAGACCTCGACTGATAGATTCGCCGCGCCACGCCGTTTAGGAGATGGACGCCCGCGAGCCCGCGGGTGGCAACCGTTTGCTGCTGGAAGGAGCCTCCCCTGGTGCAACGCCTCGCCCTGCTGCCATTCCTCGCCCTCATGCTCCTCCCCGTGGCTCCGGGCCCCCGCACCGCGGCTGCCGCGCCCGGCCCGCTCCAGGTGCGCGTCAACCTCGCGCCCGCCGAGCCGCGCTGCGACGGCGATTCCGTCCGCGTGCGCGTCGCCGTCACCCACGCCGATGGCACCCCTGCCCCCGGCGCGCAGGTCGACATCACCATGCCGGACGGCGCATCGACGGCCACCATCGGCCGCACGACCGGCGCTACGGTCTCGGGCCAGACCGACCGCAGCGGCGTCCTGCGGGCGCGCATGACGCCCGCGCCCGGCACGAAGACGAGCTTCCTCTTCGTCATCGGCGTCGTCGGCGGCCCGTCGCCTCACCCTGCCGTCGGCGCATGCCCTTTCTCCGCCGACCGTGCCTTCGTCCTCAATGGCACCGCCTGGCACGATGCCAACGCCGATGGCGCGCGCAGCCCGGACGAACGCCCCCTCGCCGGCCAGCTCATGGAGATCTACGGCATGTGCTACGGTCCCGGCTGCTTCGTCCCGCTGCACTCGGTGCGCACCGGTAGCCGTGGCCAGTTCCAGTGGACCGGCCTCTCCCAGTCGACCTCGAGCGACCTCGGCCCGCTGCCGTCCTGGCGCCTCTGCGTGCCCGACGGCCCCGGCGCACGCAACATCGTCTCGCTAAATGGCGCGCCGATCGCACCCGGAAGCGTCGAGCACGTCGTCGCCATCGCCGGCCAACCCGTGCGCCCGTCGCAGTGCGTCGCCATCAGCGCGCTGCATGCCGGCGTGAACGACGTCAGCGTCGGCCTGCGCTAAACGCCCGCTCGCGCGCCCGTCCCAGCCCGCCCCAGTACCTCCCCATAGAGATCGAGCGTCATCTGCGCGGTGCGCTGCCACGTGAAGTGGCTCCGGATGTGCTCGCTCGCTGCCACGCCCATCCGACGGCAGCGCTCCGGGTCCAACAGCAGCGACTTGATCGCGGTGGCCAGCGCTGTCGCGTCGCCCGGTGGCACCAGCAGCCCCGTCCGCCCGTCGTCGATGAACTCCGGGAACGCGCCGGCCGTCGTCGCCACCACCGCCGCGCCGCACGCCATCGCCTCCGCCGCCGGCAGCCCGAACCCCTCGTACAGCGACGGCGACACGACGACTTGGGCGCTGTTGTAGAGCCGCAGCAGCTCGTCGGTCGAGAGGCGCGGGATGTACTCCACGGACCGCTTGAGCCCGTGCTTCCAGACCAGCGGCGGCACCACCTTCATGTCCTGCTCCTTCTTGTCCTTGAAGAGCAGGCGAAAATCGACCTCGTGCTGTAGCTGCGCGCACGCTTCGATAAGGAACCGGGCGCCCTTGTTGCGGTCTTCGGAGTCGCCCACGAACAGGATCGTCCCCGGTTGCCGTTCGACCCCCGGCAGCGGCCGCATCACCTCGTGGTCCACGCCGTACGGCGTTTGCCGGATGTGCGCCAGCGGAATGCCCATCGATGCGCTCACCGACCGCGCGGAGTTCTGCGAGCCGGTCAGCACCATGTCGATGCCGTTTGCGACGTGTGACTGCATCCGTCCCGGAAACCAGATCTCGTGCCGGATGCGGCCGGGGAGTCCGCGCGCCTCCCGCACGTTGTTCGCCTTGTCGATGGTCAGCGGGTGGTGCAGGCTCGCGACAACCGGCTTCCCCATCATCCGCTTCATCGCCAGGATCCCGTAGCCCAGCGTCTGGTTGTCGTGGATTAGGTCGAAGGGCCCGCAGTCGCGTTCAAGCTCCGCCATCTTCCGGTACGCCCGCACGCTGAACGTGAAGAACAGCGACGCCAGCGAAGCGCGCGTCGATGCGAACTCGTAGAAGTTCCACGGGTGGAAGAACGCCGCCGGGTTGTGGGCGTGGTCGTACGCATGCTCGTCGGGGCCGTTCAGGAACGCGCAGAAGCTGTACGTATGCAGCTTGTGGTGGGCCACCCCGTCCACCAGCCGCGGGTACGGCCGCCCCGAGATCACGTGCACCTCGTGACCCATCCGGACCAGCTCCCGCGTCATGTAATGGAGATACACCCCCTGCCCGCCGGAGTACATGTTCCCCTGGTACATGATGAAGCAGATCTTCATGTGGTCGTTGGTCGCTCGCTGCGGCCGTCAGCGGTAAGCGGCGGTGGTCGGCGGTCGATGGTCTGCTGGCTGCTCTCTGTTGCCTTGTGCACGGCGCGCCGCCTTCCCTTCAGGGAAGGGGCCGGGGGTGAGGAGGCGCGCCGGCGCGCTGCAGCACCTCCGGCAGGTGCTCCTCCTGGTAGTGGTGCGCTGACACCATCAGCAGATAGACCCCGCACGGCACCGTGCCTCCCAGGTCCGGCCAGTAAAACTGCGCCGTCTCCGACAGCGCGTCCGCCGGTGCCCGCTCGGCCGCCGCGATCAGCGCCTCGAACTCCGCGTCTGATGCCGCCAGCACGTCCGACCACGTCCGCTCCCGTGACTCGGCCATCCGCGCTGCGTTGAACGCGTCGATCGATGCGTACCGGCTGATCCCCTCCGGATAGCCGGACAGCGCCATGATCGCCGGCTCGTTCACCCCTGCCGAGATCTCACCCAGCGCCGCCGTCACCCAGCGCTCCCACCCCGTGATGTGTCCGACGATCTCTTTCAGCGTCCGCCCGTCGCCCGTCCACGGCGTCGATGCCTGTTCGCCCGTCAGCCCCTGCACCTCACGCATCAGCGCGAAGCGGCACGACCGCAGGATCTCGATCAGCCGCCGCTTCTGCGCCTCCCCCTCCAGCGTCAGCGCCACGCGCAGTTCATCGTCCAGCGCCAGCGCTGCCGCGGGCTGCTCCGTGACCGGCGGCGCGCCGGGGTCGATGGCGAACGGCGCCGGCACGGCGCGCACCTCCACCGAGCCGCGCTCGTCCTCCAGCGCTGAGGCCGGTGCGTGCCCGTTCGTGGCCGGAACGGCCAGCGGCTTCCGGCTGTACACCACGATGCTCTTCGGCAGGATGCGGTTGCCCACGTCGTCCAGCGCGGTGACGATGCGCGAGGAGCGCGCCCGCTGCGAATCGAGCGCACGCCGGAACACCTTCGTAATCGGCCCCTGCTTCCCCCATTCGCTCCAGAATGCGATGTGGCTCAGCCAGTACAGCGTCTCCAGCGAGTGCCGGTAGCGCACGGCGTACGGCCGCAGCCCCGCCTCCCGCAGCAGCCGCACGATCGCCTTCCGCCCGTAGATCCGCACGTGCCCGCCGGCGTGCGTCCGGTAGTTGCGCGATAGCTTCCAGAACACCTTCTCCGAGTGCTCGTCCGGCACGCTCACCGCCAGGATGCCGCCCGGCTTCAGCACGCGCACCAGCTCGCGCGCCAGCACCGCGTCGTCGTCCACATGCTCCAGCGTCTCCGTGCAGATCACCCGGTCGAACGCGCCATCTACGAACGGCAACCGCTCGCCTGCGGTCTGCAGCCAGTGCACGCGCGCCCGCACGTCGCCCTCGCGCCGCATGATCTCCAGCAGGTAGCGCCCCACCCGCAGGTCGTGCAACGAGAGATCCGCCCCCAGCACCGTGCCCGGCGACCTTGCCAGCTCCAGCACGTGCCGCCCCGTCCCGCAGCCAAGGTCGATCACCCGGTCGCTCGCGCCGATATCGAGCAGCGTTGGGTCGATCGACTGAAAGCGGTCCAACGGCATCGTGCTACCTATCCCTCGGCCGGCATCGCTGCCCCGGCTGCAACGCCGTTCCGTGACGGCGCGGCGGCGGGCGCCGCGCGCTTCCGTCCGTACAGGATCATGTCCTTGCCGATGACGAGGTTCGCCGTCGCCTCAATCCGCTCCAGCAGCTTGATGCGCCGGTTGTGGTGCCAGTTGATCAGCTTGAACGTCAGCCGCACCGGCAGAAAGTTCTCGTTGTCCTTCCCGAACAGGCAGCGCAGGAACCAGTACACCGCCTGCACCGAGTGCCGGTTCCGCTGGAAGCGCACGTCGATGTGCTGTGACTCCAGGATTCGCCACATCTCCCCCGGCCGGTAGCGCCGCACGTGCCCGCCCGGCGTGTGCCAGTAATCCCAGCTCAACGTCCAGAACAGCGTCTCCGGCCAGTAGTTCGGCACGCTCACCGCCACGTCCGCGCCCGGCTTCGTCACCCGCACGAACTCGCGGATCCCCCGCCGGTCGTCCGGGATGTGCTCGAACACCTCCGTGCACAGCGACTTGTCGAATGCCCCGTCCTTGAACGGCAGGTTCTGCGCGTCCCCCACGATGAAGTCCGCTCGTCCCCGCGCCTCGCCCTTGCGCACCAGGTCGTCGTACATGAACTTCGCCGCGCGCAGGTCCTCGCGCGAGAAATCAAGCCCCACGACGCGCACCGGGAAGCGCGCCGCCTCCAGCGTGTGCCGCCCGTTCCCGCAGCCTAGGTCCAGGACGCGCTCGCCCGGCTGCAGGTGAAAGTGCCGGTGGAAGTCGATGTTGACGATGTTGTCAGGCATGCCGCCACTCCGCCGGCCGCACCAGCGCGGCGTCTCGCGATGTCATCCGCCGCCCACGCCCGTGGGCCGACCCGCACCGTTCGTCGCCGGCGCGCTCCACGTGAACGAGCGCCGCCGCGCCGGCAGGATCTCCTCGTACACGGCCAGCGTTTCTTCCGCCGCTTTCCGCCAGTTGAACGTCTCGACGATGCGCTCACGGCCGCCGCGCCCGATGCGCTCGCGCAGCGCTGCGTCATTCCACATCATCCGGATCGCCTCCGCAAGTGCGCGCGGGTTCGCCGGCGGTACCAGCCAGCCGCTCTCGCCGTGCCGTACGATCTCTTCGTACGCGCCGATGCGCGTCGCCACAGTCGGCGTGCCGCACGCCATCGCCTCCGCCAGCGGCAGCCCGAACCCCTCGTGCACCGACGAGGTGACCAGCAGCTTCGCCTCGTTGTAATGGCGCACAAGCTCCTCCGTCGGCACCCGCCCCGTGAACTCGAACCGCGAGTTCAGCCCGTACTGGTCGACCAGCCCCGGCACCAGCTTCAGCCGCCACTTCTCGTTGTCCACGAAGGTCACCCGGAAGTCCAGCTCGTCCTTCAGCAGGTCCAGCGCCTCCAGGAAGTAGCGCGCCCCCTTGTTCCGGTCCTCCGAGTTCCCCACGTACAGCAGCTTCTCCGGCCGCCGCTCGGCTCCGGGCAGCGGACGGAACGTTTCCGTATCGATGCCGTTGTACACCGTGCGCACGCGTTCGGGCGGCAGCTCAAAGGCCGCTTCCACGTCCCGTCGCGACGTCTCCGAGACCACGATCACGCGGTCGATCGCCTTCGCCGTCCACTCCTGCATCATCCACGGCGACCACAGGATCCGCCGCGCCCGCTCGTACGTGCTGCGCGACTGCCGCAGCGCGTTGTGCAGGTCGTACGACAGCGGGTGGTGGATCGTCGCCACCAGCGGGAAGCCGCTCCGGTGCATCGCCCAGACCCCGTAGCTCAGCGTCTGGTTGTCGTGCACGATGTCGAAGCGATGCTCGCGCGACAGCTCCCGCAGCTTGAAGTACGCCCGCGTGCTGAAGTTCGCCAGCAGCGATGAGAGCGTCAGCCGCGTCGAGATGAACTCGTAGAAGTTGACCGGGTGGAAGTAGCTCGCCGGCGGCCGGTTGAAGACGAAGTCCTTCTTATAGTGGTGATAGCTCCAGTAGCTGTAGTCGCGGATGTTGTGCGCCGTCACGCCCTCGGCCAGCGTCGGGTACGGCGGCCCGGCGATCACGTGGACGTCGTGACCCAACCGCGCCAGCTCGCGCGTCAGGTAGTGCAGGTAGACGCCCTGCCCCCCGGAGTACATGTTCCCCTGGTACATCAGGAAGCAGAGCTTCAGACGACGCTCCACGGCTACCCCGTTCAGGGTCATCGGCGCGCCGCGGCACCATGCCGTGGCCGGGGGCATGGTAGCGGAGCGCGCCCCGCGCTGCGACCATCCGGCCGTGCAGCCGCGAGCGCCGAGCTACAATGCCTGCGCCGCGCCCCGGAGGGGTGTCCGAGCGGCTGAAGGAGACCGTCTTGAAAACGGTTGTGGCCCAAAACCACCGTGGGTTCGAATCCCACCCCCTCCGCCATTTTGAATCTAAAATCGGCCTCCCGGCGGCAGGTACGCGGTTCCGAATGACCGGAACGCCGTTGGCGTCCGCGTTGCACTACGACTTAGCACGAACGACGGTCGAGCGGATCGCGGCCGCTCGGGTACAAGGCGGGATCCCCGTCAG
This sequence comes from Dehalococcoidia bacterium, assembly GCA_035632115.1. Lineage (GTDB taxonomy): Bacteria > Chloroflexota > Dehalococcoidia > DSTF01 > JACRBR01 > DASQHL01. Next base: position 14,500 of record DASQHL010000126.1, read on the forward strand.
ATGGGACGGGGACGGTACCCCGTAGTCTATTGCTCGCCCGGACCCATTTGGGCCGCCGTCGCCAGTTCGAGGGCCACCCGCGTACCCTTCCCGTGCTGGCTGGTGATTCGCAACGTGCCACCGATGAGTTTCGCGCGCTCTTGCATGCCAACCAGCCCCAGGCCGATGCCATCGCTCCGCGCCCCGAGCACCGCGGCGGCATCGAACCCCAACCCGTCATCAGCGACGCGCGCCACGAAGCTGTCCTTGGCGACTGCTAGCGTGACGGTCGCGCTGGTCGCGCGCGAGTGCCGCTCCACGTTGCGG
>DASQHL010000127.1:0-5776 GCA_035632115.1 Dehalococcoidia bacterium
AGGCCGGCTCTCTCCAACGGACACGCCGCGCCGGCTCAGCCAGGTCGACGCGATGCAGGGCGGCGCTCATCCGGCGCGTCTGTGGCCCTCCAGTCCGGCGTCCGCGTACCGCACGGGATCGGCGGCGAAGGCCGACTTGCACTCCGCCGAGCAGAAGCAGTAGGTCACGCCTTCGAACTCCATCTCCGCGGGCGCATCAGCTGGATCGACGCTGATGCCGCAGACCACGTCCTTGACCATCGCTCACCTCCTCATTCATCCACACCGGGAGATGCGCCGGCGGCGCGTCCGGTGCTCGTGAGAGTGAACCCTCGGCGTACCTCACCGAGGCGATCCGCCCCGTGCCACCGATCGGGCGTCACCACCATGCCGCGACAGCGCTCACACGCGTGCTAACGTGCGCGGCGTGCCCGTGTCATTTGCCTGTCATTTTGCGTCTGTGAGGGTGACTCGTCCGCGCGCCCAGAGGGCGGCTCACTCGACGAGGCCGGCGCTCCCGCAACTGCTGACAGGTCATCGTCCTCGATGATCGGCAGGGCAAAGCCGAACTCCGAGCCACCGTCCGGGCGCGTCTTCGCCCAGATGCGCCCGCCCTGCGCTTGCACCAGGCGCTTGCAGACCGCGAGCCCGATCCCCAGCCCCTCTGAGCGCGTCTTTACCGAGGCGGAACGGAAGAACGGGTCGAAGAGCCGCTCCAGGTCGTCGGGCTGAATGCCGATGCCGCGGTCCAGGACGCGCAGCCGCACCTCACCGGCCGAGCGTTCGAGTTCGATCTCGATGGGCGCGCTGACCGGCGAATACTTCTCCGCGTTGCTCACGAGGTTCTCGACCACCTGCTCCAGGAATGCCTCGGAGAACACGACAGGGCGCGGGTCATTCAGGACGCGCGTCCGGAAGACGCGGTTCGCGGTCCGCTGGCGATGCCGCTCGACGACGCGCTCCACCACGCGGGAAACGAGCAGCGGTTCGGCTTCGGGGCCCTGCCCCTTCTCGGCCCGCGCCAGGAGCAGCAGGTTCTCGATGATGCGGTGGAGGCGTTCGCTCTCGGAGACGATGTCCGCCAGCGCCGCCCGGGCGCTTTCCTGATCGACCTCTCCATTCGTCCGGAACAGGACCGCCGCGTTCCCCCAGATCGTGGTCAGCGGTGTCTTCAGTTCATGCGACACCAGGCTCAGGAACTCGTCCTTGGCGGCGTTGGCCATGCTCAGGTGGAGTGCGAGCTCCTGGAGCGCGCCGTTCGCCTGCTGCAGCTCCGTCCGCGCGTTCTCGTTCTCCTCGAACAGCCCGGACAGCGTCAGCGACGCCGACGCGAGGTTGGCCAGCGCGGAGCCGACGCGGACCTCAAGCTCCGAGAACTGGTGGGGTTCCCGATAGAAGAACGCGAGAGAGCCCTGAGTTTCGCCGGCGATCGACAGGGGAGCCATGAAGCACGAGCGGATGCCCTCGCCAGCATGCCAGTCCCTCGTGGAGCCGGGCGGACCCTGGACGGCGATGTCTTCGATCACGAGGGCGCCCTTCAGTTCGCCGGCGTGGAGCTGCTCATGGACCAGGGACGGCTGCACGTACGGGTCCTGCAAGCCGTGAGACGCGACCGTCTCCCACCGCCCGTCGCCGCGCCGACGCCAGATCGCGAACGCATCGGCCCGCAGGAAACCCACCGCCACTTGCAGCACAGCCCGCAGGGCCTGCTGCGGGCTGCGCGTCGAGATCAGGGCGCCGCACGCCTCGATGAGCGATGCCAGCTGCGCCTGCGCCAGTTCATAGAGTCGGATTGCCTCCCGCTGCGCGCCGAGCAGCTGCTCCTTGTCCGCGAGGGCGGCGACCAGCGTGGCCTCTTTCTCCGTCAACGCCGTCTCGGCGTCGCGGAGGCGCGTCACATCAACGAGCACGTTCACGCCCCCGATCAGGTGGCCGGCCGCATCGACCACTGGCGACGGGTACGGCATGAAGGTGACCCGCGTGCCGTCCGGGCGCTCGGCGATGGCCTCCATGCCCCGTAGGTGACGCCGCTCCCGCAGCGCGATTGCCATCGGGGAGTGTTCGAGCTGCATCGGGGATCCGTCCGGCGCGAAGAGCCGGAGCGCCCCGCACCACCGATCGACGCCGAGCTGCGGCCGCCTCCCCCAGAGCACGCACGCCTCGTCGTTGAAGAACGTGAGCACGCCGTCCGCATCGGTCGTATACACGGCCACGCCGAGCGTTTCGACCAGCTGCCGGAACCGCTGGTCACGCGCCCGATCCTCCTGCTGATTCATCGCCAGGGAGACCAGGGCGGCCACGCCCCGCGCGGCCTGGAGCTCGTCTGCGCTCATCACGTGGGCGCGATGGTGGCAGATCATGAGCTGGCCGAGTACCCTCGGTCCGAGGGCGAGCGGTATCAGAGCGAGAGAGCGGACGCCCGCGGAGGCCAGCGCCTCAGCGACTCCTTGAAGCGTGGGGTCGGCCCGCACGTCGTCGGTGGCCAGCGGCGCTGAATGCGCGGCGAACGCCCGCAAGCCCGACAGATCGTCGCCGCCCGCGCGGACGGGCGCTGACCCGACCGAGGCCTTCCACTGAAGCTCGCCGGCGCCGTCGACGGCGAAGATCGCCGCACCATCTGCGCGCATTCGCTCCAGGATGCAGACAAGCGCGATGTCGAAGAGCTCGTCCGCCCCTCGCCCGGCTGCTACCCCGATGGCGAGCGCGTGGAGCGCGTCCTCCAGGGGCGCCTCGCTTCCAGGCTGTGGCGTCGTTGTGAAGGTCATGGCGCGAAGCCTACTTGATCCTAGGATACAGCAGTCTCGCCACAGTTGCGAAGGCCATAACAGAACCATCTCCGCCGCGCGCGACCGGCCGGCGTCGCGGTTCGAACGTCGTCCCCGTCCGCGATGGAGCCGCAACCGGCGCGACGGCGGCTGTTGCCGCCGGGCAATGGCGCCGCGCCTATGCTCTCGTTGGAGTTCAGAACGGGTTCCGACGGGAGGCGCAGCATGCCAGGAAAAAAGCACCTGCATGGCGTGGGCGATCGGGAGCAGCGGCAGTACGAGCACATCCTCGAGGGCGCAAAGAGGGATCATCGCTACGGCAAGCGCGCGAAAGAGGTCGCTGCTCGGACCGTGATGAAGCACCACCGAGAGAAGCAGCATCAGACGGGTCGCTAGGCGCCCGCCCGCGCAACAACACCCCACGGCGGGCGCGGGGGTCGTTCGGCGGCCTGGCTCCGTTTACTTCGTCTCTGTCGCGTGGTTGTCGCGCGGCGCCGACCGTCCGAAACGACGCCGATCCTCGTCCGGCTCTATCCTGCAGACGGGCGTTCCCGCCGCGCCCCAAGACGGGCCAGGGGTGACCTGGGGCCAGAGGAATCGAGTCCATGACACCGGGACGGGCACTCCGCGGCGATCGAGCGCACCTCATACGATTGTTCGCGTTGTTTGACCGCGCGAGTGATACCGCACACAGGATGCGCCTCATGGATGAGGCGTTGGCGACGGTCGAGGCCCATCGTGCGAACACCCAGGCCGTCGTCTACCTGCTGCACGGGGTCTCAGCGCAGGAGCCACGCGCCCGGCCGAAGCTGCGAGCCGTGCTCTCCCACCTGCGCGGACTCTGTGCGTCCGCGCCGGGGTGGCCTGCCGGCTACCGCTCCCCGGGCGCGTCGAGGCGATCGGAGCGTGCCGCGAGTGGCCCGGGGATGGGCGCGCAGCATCGAGGCGCAGACGCTTTCGACGCGTAAGCGCGAGCCGGGTATCGTGGGGACGTTGTTGTTCTCGGCGCGCGCATACGCGACCAACGCCGTTCGCTGCCCTCTCTCGAGCTGGAGCCGGGTGTCGGAGGCGGCATCGTCGCGCTCGATCCGCTGCCGGGTCTTCTATAGGGCACGGCAGTTCGCCGTGGCGAGTTCTCGCACGGCCACGGCGATCGCCGGGACGGTGCTCACGCGTTCGCGCCCACCGGGTCTTCCGCCCCGACGGCCGTCTCGGACGGCTCGTCCCTCTCCGTGCCACCGGAGCCGTCATCCAGCATGTAGCCGATCCCCTGGAACGTCCGGATGAGCTTCGGATTCGATGGATCCCTTTCGAGCTTCCGCCGCAGCCGCGAAACCCAGACCCGCAGGTACTGCAGGTCATCGCAGTATTCCGGTCCCCACACCTTGCTGAGCAAGGCCCGGTTCAGCAGCAACTTGCCGGCGTTGCTGGCCAGGTGCTCCAACAGCGTCCACTCCGTGCGGGTGAGGGTCAGCAGCCGCCCCCCACGCTTCACCAGGCGCCGGTCCAGGTCGATCTCCACGTCATCGATCGTGACGACGCCCTCCGTGCCGTCCGCTCCGCGCGCACGGCGCAGGACCGCGCGCACGCGGGCGCTGAGCTCTTCTGGGCTGAACGGCTTCGCGATGTAGTCGTCGGCCCCCATCTCCAGTCCGCGCACCTTGTCGGCCTCGGCGCCCTTCGCCGTGAGGAGGATGACCGGCATGTTCGACCGCTCGCGGATGCGGCGCATCACCTCCAGCCCGCTCATGTCGGGCAGGACCACGTCGAGGAGCGCGATGTCCGGTCGGTGGCTCTCCACGAGCGAGAGCGCCGTCTCTCCATCCTCGGCCGTGATCACCGAGAACCCCTGGGTCGAGAACTCGAGCTTGATGAGACGCAGGATGCCTGGCTCATCGTCCAACGCGAGTATGAGCGGTTGAGTCGCCATTCGTGCCTCCGGCTCGTCGGTGAACGAGACCCTGCGACGCCTGCGCCGGAGCGCAGAGCAGAACCCGCGCCTCGCGGAAACCCACGCGGCTTCCTGACGCCACCGTGTTTTCCGATCCTACTCCGGATGGCCGCGGCTTGGCTACAAGATCAGCGCTGTGGGCGCGTTGCAGATCCATAACAGGCGCGCCAAGGACTGCTTGATCCGCAAATCACAATCGCACCGGTGCGGCGTCCCGGGCGCGAAGCGGCGAGCAACGCGCTCGCGCTTGCGACGCGTCACCGGCAGTGCGTCGCGTACAGTGTCGGACGCTGCGAGAGGTTACACCCTCATCTCCCCGGCAGAGATAGACGTCTCGGCAGAGATAGACGTCGTGCTTCAAGGATTCTGGGATATGGGCGCGCCGGTCGCGCCCGTGCGTCGGGCAGCGGCCGGCGCGGAGCTACGCCCTCAGGCCATTCGGCCCCGCCGGCGCAGAGAGACCGCGATCGGTATCCAGCGGGAGCAACGGTGCGCTCTGATCGCCGACCACGCTGTACACGAACAGGTCGCGCGAGCCGCAGCGGCAGCTTGCGCCCTGGAACAATCCCACGGGCACGCTCGCCGAGTAGTGGCCCTTACAACTCCGGCAGAAGTACTCGATGTCGATGCGAGACGCCCGGCCGATGCGTGACCGGAGCCCTCGCGTGCGTCGCAGGACCATGGGTGGTTGCATGTGACGTCCTCCTTCAACGAGCTACACGCTCAACTCCGAGGATAGTGCGCGTTCCGAAAAGGCCGCGCGATCTGGATCGCCAGACGCGTTGCAAGTTGCTATCGCCCGCGCGGCGCTGTGCGCCGAGCCTGGATGGGTAAGGGCAGCAACAGGGACGCCCGGGCGGCGTCCCTGTTGCCGTTCGCGAGTCCGGGCAGACCCTCTAGTGGGGACTGGTCGGCTTGACAAAGTACGGGGAACCTCCTAGAATGGAGGCATGAACAGTGAACCCCGACACAAGGGCCACACTCCAAACCTGACCGACAAGCTCCGCACCGAGGCGGACGCTCGCGCCTTCCTTGAGGCGAAGCGATGGCCCAATGGCCTCGTCTGCGCCTTCGATGACTG
>DASQHL010000128.1:0-4813 GCA_035632115.1 Dehalococcoidia bacterium
CTCGCGCTCGGCGCCGTGATGAGCTCAGAAGCACTCTTCGCCCTGGAGGATGTCATGGGCGTCGAATCCGGCGAGGCGATCGAGGTGTGCCGCTGGATGGCTCGCACCCTCACCGGCGCGATGGTGCGCGAAACACGTCCAGAACTACCGGCGAGGTCCCGGAAGGATGGCGCCGGGCCTAAGTAGCAGGCGCAGGGCTGGAAACCACCATCGGGCAACAGATCACTGTTGAGCTCTTGGTCGGGGGTTCAACCCTGCAGCACATCGCTCATGGGGCGGACGCGTACGAAATGGCTGCTCCACCCGCTGAGCTACGCCGGTATCGCGCACTGCTCCATGCATACGCCGGGCGCCGGCAGCCACGCTCTTACGGCGCGACGGTCACGCGCAGGAACGTCGCCGGAATGGTTGTGGCATCCTTGCTCGGGCTCTGGTTCTGGCTGGTGAAGAGCGCCTCCAGCTCCTGTTGCAGATCAGCGGCCCGGCCGTTCTTCGCCGCGGCTTCAAACGCGTTCATGGTCGGCCCGTAGTAGTCTCTGAACGCGGCGACGAACTCCGCCGGCGCGCCGGGGAAGTGGAACGTGTAGGTGTCGCGGACGAAGGAGATGTTCTCTCGCGCCACGCCCGCGCCGCCGAACCGCTCGATGACGTTGTCCTCGATCCCCCAGGTCATCGGGCTGATGAACCCCTCCGGCGGCGGCGGCGAGTACGCGGAGCTGATCTTCAGGAGCTGCGCCACCAGCGTCGGATCGTTCGGGATCCAGTTCCCCATCGTGATCCGGCCTCCGGGCCGGGTCACGCGCACCATCTCGCGGGCGACGTCAGCGGGCTTCGGGGCGAACATGGCGCCAAAGATGCTCACGACGTGATCGAACGCGTGGTCGGGCAGCTCGTGCAGCGCACACGCGTCGCCATGCCGGAACGTGCAGTTCGTCAACCCAAGCTCCTGCGCGCGCCTGTTCCCCGCCTCCACGAGATTCGTCGCGATGTCGACGCCCAGCACGTCCGCTCCGATCATCGCCGCCGGCAACGCCGTCGTCCCGTCCCCGCAGCCGAGATCCAGCACGTTCAGCCCCGGCGCGATGCCGATCTCCTTCACCAGCGCCTCGCCGCTCCCGCGCATGCTCGCGGCGATTCGGGTGAAATCGCCCTTCTCCCAGAGTGCCTGATTCGGATTCATTTGCTGCCTCCTTAAGAGTATTGAAATGTTGTACTGGAGAACCGGAGGCGGTGCAAGCGGCGATCCAGCCAGGAGCGGCATCCCTCAAGGCCGGCGAAGAGTCACATCACTCCCGCTCCACAACTTCGCCAGGTCGCGCAGGGCCATCACCACGGTCGCGCCGCGGGAGGGAAGCGCGCCGGCCGAGGCACCCGTCACGAGCACGCGCGAGCCCGTGAGATGCCTGTGCGCAGATCGTCCGTTCTCGTCTGGAAGGCGTAGATGTCCTGGGCGCTCACTGGCCGCCCCCCTGGAGAGGCGCGCTACCCTCAACTCCCCTTGGCCGTGATCTAGGGGGCACCGGTGACGCTAGCGGGCACCCCTACAGGGCGAACCGCTCGCGCCCGTCGTACACGGCCATCGCCTCATCGACGCTGTGTCCGCCGTACGTGATGGCCGAGATGGCGTTCGTCATCTGCACCGCTTCGTGCAGCGGCTTCTGGTGGATGTTGCGGCCCGTCGCGCTGCCGTAAGCGCCGGAAATGAAGATCTGGTCGTGCAGCGTCTGCAGGAACTTGCGCGGGTCCGTGCTCGAACCGCCGGCGGTGATCACGCGCGTGCGCCCGGCCGCCTGCACCGCCTCCTTGAACGCCTCCGCGGGCGAGCCCTCCTTCACCTTCGGGTAGTTCACTTTCACGAAGTCCGCACCCAGCGTCGCGCCCAGCCCCGTCGCGCCGGCGATGATGTGCGGGTGCTGCTCCTCCGGCACCGCCGCGCCGCGCGGGTACACCCACAACACGGCGACCAGCCCGTTGCGGTGCGCGTGGAAGCACGCCTGCGCCGCCTCCCGCATCTGCTCCGACTCGAACTCGCTCCCCAGGTATACCGTGAAACCGACGCCGACGATGGTCAACCCTGCCTCGCGCAGCGTCAGCGCGTCGTCCACGCTCACCCACGCGAGGCTGCGCGGGTCCTTCTGCGACGTCTTGATCAGGTGCGACTTCGAGTTGAGCTTCACCAGGTACGGCACGGACGCGTAGTCCCGCCCGTAACGCGCGATCAGCCCGAACTGCGTCGCGAAGCAGCCGATGACGCCGTCCCGCGCGATCTTGAACAGGTGCTCCGGGTGCGCGTCGTCCGCCGCGATCGCCTCGCCGCTGCTTAGCGTGCCGTAGAAATCGTCGTTGAGATGCTCGACCTTCTGGTCGCCGGCGTACAGCATCAGCCGGCCCGTCCCCTTCGTCATCGTCTGGAAGTTCTGCTCGTAGCGTCCCTGCTGCGCCGAGGGTACGTCCGCCGGTACGTCGATCTTCGTTGCGGTCGTCATCACGTTCCTCCCTGGAGTTGCGTCGGGGCCACTGTGACTCCGGCGTCGAATCGCCGCACGCGCCCGTGCGTGCCTACCCCCGGCAGAAGTCCTCTGCCGAGTACGACAGCAGGTCGCTGATGTCCTTCACCACGATGTCCGGCGCGTACTCCACCGCGTGCTTCGGGTCCAGCGCGTACTTCCCCTGCAGCACGTGCACCGTCGTCAGCCGGTCGCCCAGCACCGCCTTCGACCGCATCAGGATCCCCGGCTTGTCATCGATCAGCGCGTAGTGCTCCGCCTTGAAGCGCGTCTCCACTGCCGGCAGGTAGTGCTCCTTGTGCACGAAGATCAGCACGCGGCCATCGACCGCCTCCGTGACGCCGCACTGGTGGATCTTGCTGGGTTGGAACACAGGGTCGCCGTCCGAGACGACGACCGGCAGACCGATCGCCTTCAGGTGCAGCACCGTCTCGATCGCGCGCGGGTACAGGCGCGGCCGGAAGTCCCACTCCATCAGCGCATCGGTGGCCTGATCGACCGTGGCGGCGCGGTCCGGGAACTCCTCGCGCAGCCGCCGCATCGTCTCGATGAAGTCGACGACGTCGATCTCCTTGCGGACGATCTCGTACAACTCCCACGCGCGCGCCGCCATCTCCGCGCCCAGGATCTCCAGGAGCCGCGCCTCCATGTCGCGCTTGACCCCGTCATTGTCGAGGATCGTGTTATCGAGGTCGATCATCAGCACGAGCTTGTGCACGTCTTCGCTCCCAGTCTCCCGCGGCCGCACGAGCGCCGCCGAAAACTGTACTTCCGGCAGCCGGTTGGCGGAAGCCAATCCCGGCCCTCACATTGACGCCTCGGCTCACAGCATAACCCCCTCCCCACGGGCTGTGGAGAGGGGGTGAGGGGGGTGAGGCCCCGGCAAATGGCCCTAATATCGCAGGCGCGGGGCCCGCCTCGGCTGCGCTAGATGGCGGCTTCGCCAGTCTCGCCCGTCCGCACACGCACCAGGCGGCTCACGGGCGTCACCCAGATCTTGCCGTCGCCCACCGCCCCGGTGCGCGCGTTCTCGGAGATCGCCGCGATGATGCTGTCCGTGTGCTGCTCGCCGACCACCAGCTCCAGCTTCGCCTTCGGCAGGAAGTCGACGCGGAACTCGTTGCCCCGCCACTGCTCCATCACGCCGCGCTGCCGTCCGTGGCCGCGCACCTGGCTGATCGTGATGCCGCCGTACCCCAGGTCCCTGAGCGCGGCCAGCACGATCGGCAACCGCTCCTCGCGCAGGACCGCTGTGATCTTCTCCATGTCGCTTATCCCCTTCCTCCGCCCGGATGCTTCCGGGGGGTATGGACGGAGGCGGCCCTCTTACGCCTTGGGGAGGAGAGCAAGGGCCGCCTCCGTATAGCCGCGCGCGCGGTGAGGCGCGCGTGAACTACCGATCAACTCATGCGGGCGCCGCTCCCGGCTTGACTGCCGGCACGGGCGCCATGCCGGCGCGCGCCAGCAGCTCTTCCGGGATCGCACCGTGCAGCTCGCGCTCCATGACGAACCCCGCGTAGCCCGGCACCCCGAACTCCGGCACGTCCAACCCCTGGATCTCCACCTCGGGCGAGACGCGCATCGAGGTGAACAGCTTGTACGCGCCGAACACGATCATCGTCACAGAGAACGCCCAGGCGAAGCACACGACCACGCTGATCGCCTGCGCGCCCAGTTGGCCCGCGTCGCCGTAGAACAGCCCCTTGACGTTGCCGCTGATCCCGTTCCAGCCGGCGCCGTACGTGCCATCGGCGAACAGTCCCAGCGACAGCACGCCCCAGGCGCCGTTGAGCCCGTGCACCGACACCGCTCCACACGGGTCGTCCACGTGCGCCACATTGTCGAAGAACCAGACGCCGCCACAGACGAGGAAGCCCGCGACCAGGCCGATGAGCGCAGCTGCCCACGGCGATACGAACGCGCACGGCGCCGTGATCGCCACCAGCCCCGCCAGCATCCCGTTGCACGACATCGAGATATCGGGCTTGCCGTACGTCCAGCCGGTGAACGCCATCGCCGCTACCGCGCCGAACACGGACGCCGTCACCGTGTTGACGATGATCACGGCGATGCGCAGGTCACTCGCGCCCAGCGTCGAGCCGGGGTTGAAGCCCATCCAGCCGAACAGCAGGATGAACGTGCCCGTCACGACGTAGGGGATGCTATGCCCGGGGATCGCGTTCGGCGACCCGTCCTTGTTGAACTTGCCGATGCGCGGCCCCAGCAGGATGGCGAGCGCCAGCGCCGTCCAGCCGCCCGTCGCGTGCACCACCCCGGACCCCGCGAAGTCCACCGCGCCGTGCCCC
>DASQHL010000129.1:0-4632 GCA_035632115.1 Dehalococcoidia bacterium
GCCTCACCGATCTCGCGGCAGCGCTCCGGCGTGCCCTCCCGGCCCCGCCCGAACGCGTTGTCCGGCCCCATCAGCAGGAACCGCATCTCCAGCGTCTCGCGCAGCAACCCCAGGAAGTCCGCCGCCGACAGCTCCGCCACCTCCGACGTGAACGTCAGTGGCGCCACCGCGTCGACACCCGTCGCCCGCAGCAGCTCCACGCGCTCCTCCAGGCTCGTGAGGTACGCCACCCGCACGTCCGGCCGCAGCACCTGGATCGGCGATGGGTGCAGCGTCACGATGCCACTCGCCAGCCCGCGCTCCGCCGCCCGCGCCCGCAGCGCATCGATCAGGTGCCGGTGCCCGCGGTGGACCCCGTCGAACACGCCGATCGTCAGCGCCGCCGGCCGCCCCGGCGCGTGACGCGACAACTCTTCCCGCGACAGCAGCATGCCCACAGCGTACCGGCGCCCGCCTTGCCGAAACAGCCGCCGTCAACCCGCCCCGTGGTAGAATGGAGGCGCAACGCACCCCTTCCGCACGCTCGATCACGCCGGCCCGGGGACGCATGGACAACGTCTACCACCTCGATTACGACGCCATCCTCAAGACCGTCCGCACCGCGGACGTCGTCGCCTTCCGCTTCGTCACCGTGCAGGAGCGCCTGCTCATCGACAACCGCTTCACCGCGGTCGACCCGCCCATGGTCAAGCTCGTCCCGAAGGTCGCCAGCGCCGAGGAGCGCTTCAAGAGCCTGAAGATGCTCCGTCCGCACTTCCGCCTCCCCAGCAAGATCACCGCCATCTGGTGGCCCCGCTACGTCAACGGCCTCACCGACTCCGGCGTCTGGCAGGCCATCGTCGAACGCGTCGTCGAAAACGGCTTCCCGGACGCCGCGAAGGAGTGCGACGCGCTCCTCGACGAGCTGCGCCGCATGGAGCGCGCCGAGATGCTCAACGCCATCCACGGGCAGGGCTACCGCACCCTCTGGCCCGCCTCGCGCTAGCCCCCTTGGACCGCGCCGCCTTCATCCGCACCGTCCATCGCGCCCTGCGCGGCGTGCCCCCGCCGTTCCGCGATCACCTGCGCGAAGTCGATATCGTCGTCAAGCGCCGCCCCACCCGCGCCGACCTCGCCGACGCCGGACTGCCCCCTGGCGAGTCGATGTACGGCTTCTACCGCGGCGTCCCCCTGACCGAGCGCGGCGGCGGCTACAACCTCGTCGCGCCCGACGTCATCGATATCTACCAGGAGCCCCTCGAAGAAGACTTCCCCGAACCGGACGACCTCCTCCGCGAGATCCGCGCCACCGTCCTGCATGAGCTCGCGCACTTCTTCGGCATCGACGACGACCGCCTCGCCCAGCTCGGCCTCGACTGACCCCTCGCTGCCCTCCGCTGCTCGGCCCCCCTGTCGCCTGCCGTCTGTCGCCTGTTGTTCAGTGCACGCGAGAACGTACGAAGCCTCGCCGCTTGAGGCTCCTGCCGGCTCTCGGAAACCCGCGTGCCTGCCGGCCGTGTAAGGTAGATTGTGCGACGCAGACCTGTTGCCTCGCAACGCCAGCTGCGACGCTGCGCCCTTGATCGATCCGCGGCGGCAGTCGCACGGGACTGATGCGCGAGGAGCGGTCGCGAGGAGCAATGCGATGGCCCAGCCCGCCGAGCCAACTACGGAGCTACTCCGCCAGCTGTTCGCCTATCGTATGTCCCAGGCCATCCACGTTGCCGCGTCCTTGGGAATCACGGACTTGCTGGCGGACGGGCCCCGGAGCAGCGACGACCTCGCGCGGGCCACGGAAACGCACGCTCCGTCGCTCTATCGTCTGCTGCGGTCACTCGCCTCGGAAGGAATCTTCAGGGAACTGCCAGAGCACCGCTTTGCCCTGACCCCGAAAGCGGAGCTGCTCCGCAAGGACGTACCGGGCTCGCTTCACGCCTGGGCGGTGCTCGTCGGTCGTCCGCATTTCTGGCAGGGTTGGGGCAACCTGATGCACAGCGTGAGGACTGGCGAGAGCGGCGTCAAACACGTTCTCGGCATGGACAACTGGACGTTTCGCGCGCAGAACCCGGAGGAGACGGCGATCTTCGACCGCGCTATGACCGCGATGACGCGCGCGCTCTCGCCAGCCGTTGTTGCGGGATATGACTGGGGACAATTCGCTGTCGTTGCCGACATCGCCGGCGGCCATGGCGCACAGCTTGCGGACATTCTGGTGGCACACCCGAGCGTCCGCGGGATCCTCTTCGACCAGCCCCATGTAGTGGCGGGAGCGCGCGAAGTGCTCGATGCCGCGGGCGTTGCAACGCGCTGTGAAGTTGTGAGCGGGAGCTTCTTCGAGTCGGTGCCTGCCGCGGATGCCTACATCCTGAAGCACATCCTGCACGATTGGTACGACGAGGACTGCAATCGCATCCTCCGCACGATCCATCGGGCGGCCCCGGAGCACGCACGCCTGCTTGTGATCGAGCGGCTGATCGCAGCTCCCAACGAGGGCGCGGAGGCCAAGTCGTCGGACCTCAATTTGCTGGTCTCGCCCGGCGGCATGGAGCGCACACAAGCGGAGTTTGAAGCCGTGCTCACGGGTGGAGGCTGGCGCCTCCGTAACGTATGGCCGGCGGCGACGCATTGCATCATAGAAGCAGAGCGGGCATAGACAACGGCCCCCTCCGATCTCGCCACGCCTGCCGTCGGCGTGCGCTGCCATGCTCATGCGATGCCCTCCCTCGAGGAAGCGCGAGCGCACCAGCGGCGGTAGCTCGTGCAACTCGGACACGCATGCGTTGCAGACGAAGCTCGTGTAACCTGGAATCTCCTGGTTGTCAGCAACCACGGCGTAGCCGGCCTCCAATTCTGCGATCAGATACGGGTTGCTGGCCGCGCTATCCGCAATGCGACGGCAGATCTCGCAGTCATCGGTCACTCTGCCTCCTCAGTTCTTCACCAAGGGATGAACGTCAGTCGAGACCAACGGGCCGCCCAGCGCACCGCCTTCTCTTCGTAGGCAGACTGGCTAACTATCGCCTTGTTCGGCCGCACAACCAAGCTGAAGAGGTCCTTCAATCCAAAAGGCGCGCACACCACAAACATGTCCGGCTCGTAGCGGACGGCAATGCTGGAGGCAGTAGACGGCCAGGTACTGACGGCGTGTTCAGCTGAACGGTACGGCTGGATTGTCCGATCGAAGCGCTGGGGATACCACAGGTGGACTCGCGCCTCATTCTTAACGTCCAGCACCACATGTAGATCCGCGAAGAGATGTCTGGCCCTGTTCTGAGCTTCCTGCTCGGATTCCGAGGAGAGGTCCTCGGAGTCGAAGTAGATGAGATCGTAATCTTTGATTCCGTCCGTCGGGTCAAAGCCGTGAAGGTTGTTCCAGACGGTCTGCGCAACTGCGCCGGCGCCCAGGTACCACGACGGAAGCCCCAACTGCGCGGCCCGCTCAAGGATTGCGGTTGCGTTCGGGTTGGACCGGATCACGCGCTCGAGGGCAGCGACTTGCTCGGCGATTGGAGCGTCGGCAGGCAGGGCCGTCCGCACGTTCTGAACATCGGGTTGGTTCTCCACGTTACCAGGATGTTCGCATCTGGTGCAGCGTCAAGCAAAGTTCGCGCCGGTCAGGACGCCGCAGATGCACCAGCCGGTAGGCGCGCCACTCCTTGATTGGTGGTGTGAGCGCACGTCGGCCACAGAGACGGGGCAAGAATATCGACTGCTCGATTCCGCCGATGGTCGTGTTCCTAGGCGCCTGTAGGGCTCTGGCGGTCCCGGCCGGCTAGCGTCGCGTCTGCCGTCTGCCGTCTGCTGTCTGCTGTCCGCTGCCTGCCGTCTGCTCTCTGCTCCCTGCCCCCCGGCCCCCTCTTGTCAAGCCCGGCGCCCCCGCCGCACGTTCGCCGCGAAGCCCCGCGCGCCGCCGGCCGTTTGACCGCCTCATGACCGTCCGGTAGGCTCCGATCGATGCAAACCTCGCCGGCGCGAAGCGGATAGAGCCCCGCATGCCCGACCTCGGCAAGACCCTGTCACAGGCGAGAGTCGCCCGCGCCCTCACCCTCGAAGACTGCGAGCGCGACACCCGCATCTCCAAGCGCTACCTCGACGCCCTCGAGCGCGAAGACTGGAAGATCTTCCCCGCCCCCGTCTACAGCCGCGCCTTCCTCCGCACCTACGCCCAGTACCTCAACCTCAACCCCGCCGACCTCATGCGCCAGTTCCACGCCCAGACGGACGAGCCGGCGCCCGCCGTTCGGCCGCTGCCGGAGATCCCGGCGCCGCCTCCGACCGGCACCATGAACTGGGTGCTCGCCGGCGGCGTCCTCGTCGTCCTCCTCGTCGTTGGCATCTTCCTCTACCTCTCCAGCGGCGGCAGCAGCACCCCCGGCACACCCTCCGCCTCCGCCCAGCCCACCCTCACCACCGAGGCCTTCGGCGGCGGCCTCCAGCCCGTCCAGGGCCGCGCCGTCGGCAACGTCACGAAGGGCACCGTCCCCGACCTCCGCAACGTCAGCCTCACCGATGCCATGACCGCCCTCAACCAGGCCGGCCTCAGCTTCCTCGTCGTTGAGACCGATAAGGCGCAGGGCCAGCCCGGCATCGTCACCTCGCAGGACCCCCAGCCCGGTACGAAGGGCAACTCCGCCCCCTCCGTCACGCTCGTCG
>DASQHL010000130.1:0-19182 GCA_035632115.1 Dehalococcoidia bacterium
CACGCTCGATGGAGGCACAGGTATTCTCTCTTCGAGTGAAACGCGAGCCCGAGATCTGGGCCATACCTCTATCCGTATGACGGGCTGAGAAGGATCACCTTAGATCGCTGTGATGCTGGTCCATGGTCGATCTGACGGCACACCATCGCAGAATGGTGCCAGCGGGCTGTGGCGCGCATGACATCTTGAGCTGCCAGTCACCCTCAGTGGAATACGCGCGTGGGGCGTACCAGAGAGCCGCTCTTGACAGGCGCTCGGCACGAGCACATAATCGCTCCGCCACGCGAAGCCTCGTCTCTTCCCACGCCGGAGGCACCCGGCGAGACTGGATCGGCCGCGCCACGGGCGCCGCTACCTCGGCTGGTGCGCGAGGCGCCGAACTCACGTGAGCCTCCCCCAAGTCCGGAAGGAGGACTGAACATGGTGTGGCGTATTATCGAGATCATCGCGGGGTCGGTCGTACTCGCCCTGCTCCTGTTCGCGAGCGGTATCCAAGCGCCGCGCGCCGCGCTGGCTGGCATTCCGCCCGCATGTGCCGGCATTCCCCCGGGTGTCCCGGGCGCCACGACCTACCGCGTCTTTGCTACGTTGCCCGCCGCGGCTCCGGCCGCCGACGGCTTGTGTGTCACCGTGCCGGGCGTCCCCGGCGGAATCGGCGCAGGCGTCGTGATCCAGGCCCCGCCGGCCTGTATTCCGATCTCTCCTCCCAATGTGGGTGCGGGTCCTAGTGGCGTCAATGACTTCGTCTGGGCGAGCTGGCCGACACCGGGACCTTGCGTGGCACCGGGCCAAACGGTCGTGCTCGAATTCACGGGCCCGGCGGGGATGACCCTCGGGCTTCTTCCCGCGGGTTCGGTGACCTGGAATACCCCCGCCGCGGTCGTGCCGGGCGACGCTACGGTGTGGCCCGCGAGTTGTCCGGCAGGGCCCGCCGCCGCTGCCCCGGTCCTCTACAACGCGCTCGCGGCGGTGCCGGTGGGCGGCCCCTACAATGGCGTTTGCATCAGCATCCCTGGGGCTGGCGGCCTGGTCAACTCACCGGCGGTGCTGGTGAATCCGCCCGGTTGCGCCGCGCCGGCCCTTGCTCCGCCGCCACCGGCAGCTAATCCAGTGTTAGCTCCGTTCTTCAGTGCGGCGGTGAACCAGATGTGGGTGCACTGGAACGCGAAATGCGCTGGAGCGGGCTCGCTGCTCATTCAGTTCAAAGGTCCCCCGGGCCTCCCTCCCGGCCTGTGCGCAGCTTGTGCAACGTGGCTGGATGGCTCGGTCATGGGCGATGTGACCATCTCGCTGGTGCCAAGCGTCGGCGGCATTGCGCAAGCACCAGACGTAGCGGCGTTGGCTCCGGTGTCCAGGACGGCGTCGGGCACGAACTCCAGGCTGTTCGTCGGCGGCGGGATCGCCGCAGCTGTGCTCGCGGTCTTTGTCGTGGCGGGCGCGTGGGTCGTGCGGTGTCGGCAGCGAGCGTGACGTCGTTTTGAGCTCGGGGATGGAAGGGGTAGCCGTCACGTTTGCGCGACGGCTGCCCCGCGCTCTTCCGCGTCGCGGCTCGTCCATGAACTCTTCCCACTTGGCAGGTCGAAGACGCCCCCAACATTCACGCATTCGCACACAAACGGTTCTTAGTGGGTGGTCGGGCTCTCCATCAGTGAAGTTTGAAGCTCCTCGACCGCGGCTCGGTCGCTTTCCACGCGCTGCTTCAGGTTCGCGAATTGGCGTGTCTGCATGATCCAGTGCGAGGGCTCGATGAAGACGAAACCTATGCGTAAGCCGCCCCGGTGAGGGCCAAGAGCAGCGCGAACCCGCGGGCGATCATCGTTGGCCTCTCGGTGCCTGAAGTCGGGAGGTTGGGGCGCGTAAGAGGGTAACGCTGAGCACGGCGATCCAGAGCATGGAACCGAAGACGGCGATGCGCTCCGCGATCCCGACCCACGGCGTCGGGTCGTTGTCGGCAACCTTGGATGCGTCCATACCCGTGAAGGCGCCAAACGCGAGCACGAGCACGATCGTCGCGATCGAGTAGAGGCGAAACCGTTTGCCAAATGCGGTGGCTCCCAACGCGATGCTGAGCACGAAGAGGAGAGTGTCCACCATTCCCAGAGTGAGGTGCATGGTGTCACTCACTGTTCCCCCGCCCGCTGCCAGGATCTCTCGCTGGTGCATCGGGGCGAACGGCCACGCCACCAGGCCGAGGATACCAATGCCGGTAACGAACACGGCGACCAAGCGCAGCGGGCGCTTCGGGGCGGCTGACGCCCAAACGCCGAGTCCGCCGGCGATGGTCAGTACGCTGTACAGGAACCCGAGCGGAATCCAGAGCGACCGCGTCGGAGCGCCGATCGCGGACAGCTCGCTGATCGTTTGATCCGCGTAGCTGTAGCCGTGATAGCGCGAGGCAGCGAGCAGATCCATCCCGAAGTAGAGCAGGAGGGCTGCGACGCCGCAGCCGAGAAAGACCTTTCTCCAACCGAGACGGCTGATGTTCGGTGCGTGGAGATGGCCGAACGTGGACAGCGGCGCACTAACGCTCATGGCGCACCTTCCATACGCTCCTATCGTGCGTCACCGGAGTGCTGGCAACAACAGCCAAACGCCTCTGCGGGCGGGGGCCGAGCGGCCCACCTTGGCCACCCCGACGACGTCCCCAGGGGTCAGCACTATGACCACGTTGTGTGGGCTATATCGCGAACCTGCTGCGACCGCGCTGCCGTCGACACGGAGCTGACTCCAACAACTGGGCGCTGCACTAGTCGCGCAACGCCACGTCGAGCGCCGGCCACGGTGGACCGGCGCGTACGGCGCTGAGGAGTTCTCGCGCAGCTCGTTGCCCGTTCGGGAGTTGATCGCCTGGGTCCCACCGCCATGCTGCGACCATCGCGAGCACGAGGCCGCGGCTCTCGCCGAGCAGTTCTTTATCAGCGCCCGGGTAGTACTCGCTCACGGCTTCGGGCACATGGGCGAGGTCGAATTCGATAGGCCCGTGGCACAACGTCTCGAAGTCGATGAACACCAGCCCGTCTTTCGTGTTGAGCACGTTGCCAGGGTGCGGCTCGCCGTGCAGCAACTGCTCCGTAGCGCCCCGATCGCAAATCGTTCGTTTCAGGCTCCCCAGCGTGTTGGTGAGAAGCTCCCGGTCCGCGTCGGCCAGCGCCGGCGTGAGGTCGCGACTAGTAACGAGTCGCTGAGCCTCCGCGACTCGATCCGTGAAGTGCTGCGTCGCGATATCGACTTGCCGCATGCCGGCATGCAGCCGTCCGAGCGCACTCGCGTAGTCGGCCGGCAGTAGCTCTGGCGGCCCCACAGGTTCGTAGTAGGTCCACATGTCGATCACGAAGCTGTCACTGACGGAGACGTGTGGACCGCCTCGAGGCTCAAGCCGGGCTACCGGGCTACCGGACTCCGCGAGCCGTTGAGCAAGCTTGACCGATCTCTCGGTGCTCGCTTGGTGGGCCAGGGGCGCGACCCGTGCAACGACGTCACAGGGCAGCAGTCGGAGGACAAGCACGTTCGAGTTGTTGAGAACGATCGCGTTCGTCGACGTCAGGCCAAGCGCTGACGCGGTCGTCAAGGCCGTAGCCAACGCACACCGAACTTCTGACGCCTGCATGGTTCTCCACTCTCGCTGCTCGCGCCAGAAGATCCCCGCGGCCTTACGTGGGCGTTTGGCGACTGTCGCCACGCTGCGGGCTCTCGGACTATAATCGTTGACGCATATGGCTTCCACCAATGACCGCCCGCCAAGCTGGTCCCCACACAACGCGTCGGTGTTTCAGCTCCCGGACGTCGTGGACCACTATCATCTGCGGGCGCCGTACCCCTCGGCGTTAATCCCCTTCCTGCGCGATCTTTCCGTCCCGCCGCGCGGCGCTGTGATCGAACTTGGCTGCGGCACCGGCGAGATCACGCGCGCGCTTGCTCCACACACGGAACGGATCGACGCCATCGACAGTCTCTCATCAGATGATCGAGAGGGCGCGCTCGATGCCGGGTGGCGATCAACCTGCCATCCGTTGGATCGAGGGCCGATCCGAGGACGCGCCACTGAACGGGCCATATGCGCTCGCCGTTGCGGGGGCGTCATTGCACTGGATGGACTGGGACATCACCTTGCCGCGTCTCGCGAGCAACATGTCGCCTGACGCAGTGCTGGCGCTCGTTGTCGGCCACGGGACACCGCCGCCGTGGGTAGATGAGTTGCGGAAACTCACTAGCCGATATTCGGCGATACAGAACTGGGAGAATGCCGACTTGATCGCGCTGCTGGAGGAGCGCCGGCTGTTCAAGCGTCGTGGCGAGAAGAAGTTCGCCGCTGAGCCCTACGAACGAACGGTCGAGCAGTACATCGATGGGTTGCATGCCACGTCAGGCCTCGCCCGCGATCGTATGGGCATCGAGCAAGCGGACGCCTTCGACGAGGTGGTACGCACACTCGTCGCACCGTACGCGATCAGTGGCGGACTTGACCTCTCGGCATCAGCCGAGGTGACATGGGGTAGACCGCTCTCTCCCTAGCGCCTCCGAGCGGCAAGTGCCTTTGCGCCGAGGGTGCACCCTGCGCACGGCATCTTTCAGTCACACAAGTCAAGGCAATAGGTCACCAGCTCGACGTGTGGGAGCGTGCACGCCTCGTCCAGCTCGCTGGCGGCGCGCCGCGAGGTGTAGCACGGGCTAGGATCACAATCTTCTACTGGAAGTCGATCTTGCCTTGCATCTGCGTAGGGTGAATGTTGCAGCGGTAGAACAGGCCAACATCGGCGGTGACCGTGATCGTCCTCGTGGCGCCGCTGGTGACGCTGCCCGTGTCAGCGTCGGCAATTGCGTTCGTGAACGCGGGCGTCCGAGTAAAAGGTGAGCGTGTGGCTCGAAGGGCCGCTGTTCTTGAAGGTGATCGTGATCGTGTCGCCCTTCGCGAAGGTGATCGCGTCCGCGCTGAACGAGAAGTCCTGGGCGGTGATGGTGAGCTGCGTCCGTGTCCCGCTACTCGTCGGCGAGCCGGACGAGGAAGCGCCGGTCGTCGTCGCGGCGGGAGTGGACGCGCTGGACGTGCCGTACGTACCGCCGCCCTCGCAGGCCGCGCTCGCCAGCGTCAGCAGAAGGCCGCCGGCCGCGAGCACTATCGGTGTTCGTTACACGCGCATCGTCTCCCCGACTCATCTCCCGCGAGCGTTGGAACTGAACAAGATACGGTGTAACGTCTGTGATGGATGTATCCGGCTGCAAGCCCCAAAGGATTGCTGCCGCCTCGCACTGCCACATGTTGAGCAGCCCGTCGGTCTCCATTGGGCGTCGGCTTCGTTCCTGGCATGTTAAAAGACCAGGGAGGCGCAGCCCGTCGACATCATTCGATTTGTCCTAGACTTGGACCAGAGATTGGAGTGAGACCATGCGACACCGAGCTATCGCGACCGTGAGCGGCCTCTTGCTCGTCGGCCTCGTCGTCGTTGGCGCCGTTGCATCGCAGGCCGGCGTACAAACGCAGACGGGCACCTCCACGCCGACGAATACCCCTGCCGTGGATCTGCCGACGGCCGCGGCGACGGACACGCCTGAACCGGTCGAGTCTGCAACGGCGACGAGCACGCCGGCTCCGAGCGACACGCCGGTGGCGCCAACATCGAAACGCCGGCAGTGTCAACCACGCAAGGTGTATCCCGGGCCGTCGACGACAGAGGTGACGTCGAATGCGAGAAACACGAGACGCCGTCGCACGGCAGGACTGGCGGTAACCACTGCGGGCAACAGCGCCAGGATGACGGGAACGGTCCGGGCAACTCGAATTAGCCTCCGGCGCCCTCACCATAAGAGACGTCTCGTCTCTAGTCTTGGCCGACTCCGCCCTCAGTCGCCCTAATCCCGGACAAGGCGCCAGACCATCGGTTCATCGTGCCTGGTCGTCGGCTCCGGCGTCGGCGGCAGCGACAACGGTACGGCAGCACGGCTAGCGCGCGCCAAAGGCGAGCGGCCGGAGCGTCAAGGACCCAGTTGACCGCATACGCTTTCCGGTCGTAGCGTGGGCGTCTACTGCTACCCCGCACTGGAGGCCATATGCTCACATCCATCACCAACCGCGTCAACACGCTCCTGCTGGTGCTGCTCGTCCTCATGGCGGCAGCGATCATCGCGATCTTAGCCAATCGGGCGATCGCGGGGCCGCTCGACCCGCCCGGGCCGCCGGCAAGCACGATGCACACGCTGGACCAGGTGTACGGCTCCGTCCAGAACGTCCCGCCGTCCTGGGATCAGAAGCTGAACGCGTCAAACGGTGCGGCTGGACCTAACCCACCCGCCGGATGTAATTCAGACCGATTCACGTGCGTCATGACCTCCACGCTATGTACGCCAACGTGCGTCACGCAGGCTCCCGCCGTGCTGGATCGGGAGACCGGCCTCGTCTGGGAACGCGTGCCGTCAAGCAGCGTGGTCGACTGGCTTACGGCCATCCGTAGTTGCTATCGGGCAGACACAGGCAAGCGTCAAGGATGGCGCCTCCCGACGCAGGCGGAACTCGAGTCACTCCGAGATGACGGTGTGTCTCCGCCGCCCGCCCTACCGATCGGGAACCCGTTCGGCGGCCCGCTGACGGGCACGTTCTGGTCGTCTACGCAAGACCTGCAGACACCTGGATTGGCGTATACCGCCTCCTTTCAGGTTAACGGCGACGGTCGGGACATGACTGATGGAAGCGTCATCCACAACTACTGGTGCGTGCGCGGCCCAACCAGCAAGGAGTGAGGCCGAGCGCCGTGACTTTGGACTGATCGGAGTGAAGACGCGCGGATCGCGGCGTCGCGAACGGTGCGACAACCCATTCAGAAGGAACCTCCTACGATGGAGCGCGAGCCGCGCCAGCTTACCGACGGGCGATGACGCTCCTTGGAAGGCGCGCAGGGTTGTCGCGCGGCTGTGGCGGACAAACTGGAGCCGCTTACCAGGAGGGACCCCCATAAGCGGCTGGGCTGGGGCAGCGCCCCCTCGACGGTGGAATGGTCCGCGCCGCGCCCGGCGATCTTACGCCGCGGGCGGCACGTTCGCGAGTGTCGCACATCAAGTTGCTCGAAGGAACTCTTGACGGGCTGGACGGCGTAAGCCCCGTGCCGATTAACCGGAGCGCTCGCTAGATCATAGTCGAGATACATCGCGTTACCCGCCGAACACCACGACCACGTCGTGTGGGTAAGGGCATGCTACGCCTCGCCGTGGCTCGTCACCTCATCCTGAACGAACTTCTCGATGGCCTGCGCGCATTCAGCGGGCCGTTCCTCCAAGAGGAGATGCGCTGCTCCAGCGATGACGCGAAGTTGCGCCCGGGGAAGAGCTGCTTGTAGCTGCGCGGCCGAGCTCAGCGGCGCCACGTCGTCGTCCGGCGCGAAGAGCAGCAGTACCGGCATCGTGATCTGGGAGCGGTTGATGGGCGCATCGCGCGTGGCGTCACTTACGGAGCGCAACGTCGCCGCGAGCGTGCCGCGAATACGCATCGGTCGCGCGTAGCCCTCGATGACATCCTCTGTGAGCGCCGAGGCGTCGTAGCTCCATAGCCGTACAAGGCGCGCCGACACGAGACGCAAGTAGCTCGCGCTCCCTAGCGCGCGAGACAGTAGCGTGCTCTGTCGCACAGCGTGCGAGACTGCGCTCGTCAGGGCTTCCAGCATGATTACGACCGGCGTCACGGCCACCGCCTGCGGCAGCCCGCGTGCGAGGTGCTGGGCCAGCCGCTCGTCGCCCGTGGCAGACGCGGCGAGCACGAGCGCATCGACCCGCTGCGGGTAGGTTGCGGCGAAGCGTTGGACGACGGCCCCGCCCATCGAGTGACCGACGAGCGTGCACTGCTCCACGCCCAGCACATCGAACAATCCGTGAATCATCGCCACCTGGTCGCCGTGCGAAAGCCCGGTATCTCCCCGCGCGCTGTACCCACACCCCTTCAGGTCGAAGGCGATGACGCGATGGTGGCGGGCAAGCAGCGGGATAACCTCGCGGTAGGTGAAGGTGCTGCCCCCGAAGCCGTGGACGAGGACGATCGGTGGCCCCGCACCCTCCTCGATGCAGTGCACCGCGTAGCCGTCTACGTCCACGAGCCGACCTGGGCGCCGCGCGGTCCGCCAGTCGAGGTCTTCCCCAAGGCCAGCGCGACGCGCCGCCACGAGGCCCACTGCGGCGGAGGTGACGGTCCCAACCAAGAAGAGGGTGCGGAATCGCACATGCGCCTCCGACAGGTGTCCGAGTCCTCTGCAGAATCATGAGCTCGGTCCCCGCGGATCGCAAGAAGCTCGGTGTAGCGATCTGCAAGCCGGGCCACCGCCTGCCGCGCCACGGAACTTGGAGATGCCTGGTCGCTCTGCTACGCTCACAGCACCCTGGCGACCCGGGCAGGACGAGAAAGCCCAGCCTTGCCATGTCCCGGCGCGACTCCTCACGCATCACGCCAGTCCTCCAGGGTCAGTACCGCGAAGCCGCCGGGCCGGCGACTGGGTGCGATGTCGCGTCCTCGCCGAGCAGATGCGCGGCCTCAGAACGCGACAACGTTTTGGCGGCCGAGGCGGCCCACGCACTCGGGTATGCGCTGGAGATGCTCGGCGACCACACGCAGGCGGCGGAGCACTACGAGCACGCGCTCGTGATCGACCGCTCCCACATGAAGGCGCGCCGACGGCTTGCGATGCTGGCGAGCAAATAACAGAAGCTGCGACCGAGGACAAACGTCGCGGCGTTCTGCTGCAAGACGCCCTGGCGCTGTGCGTCTGCGGCGAACGTTCGCCGAGGACGTCGTCGATCAATCCTCCCGAATCAGCGAACGAAAAAGAGAGGACTCGCGCGAGTCCTCCCTTGGCCTTTGAAGCGTCTACCCCAGGGCGGGCGGGCATGGCGCCTCGTGCAGACAACATAACCGCACCGATCCGCCAATCGCGTCGAGTTCTCCTCACTCGGCATAACAACTGGGTGACAACCTGCTCCAAAGCTGCGGCTGGCGTTCAAGGCGCCGTTGAGTATCGTCCGGCGGTGCGTACCATAGATCTTGCACCCCAGCGTGGGTGTTTAAGGCGGGTGGGCCGGCCGATGGAGGCGGGGCCTGACGCCGGCCTTCCCGCGTCGTCACCCGTCTAGTCATGTCCGCTGGCGCCTCCAGCCGAGTCCCTCCGGGCCAGCGCCCGCAACGCCTCGATGTCCTCCGGCGCCGGCTCAGCCAATTCGCAGGCAGCGCCATACCGAGGACAGCCCCGGCACCGCGTGCGGCTCGTGCGCGAGCGGCTGCGCGCGCTGGCGGCGGAGAAGCGGCGCTGCGGCTGCCGGAGGCTCTGCCTGCTGCTGCGCCGGGAGGGGGTACGGGTGAACCATAAGCGCGTGGAACGGATCTACCGGGAGGGAGGGGTTGAGCGTGCGCAGGCGGAAGCGCAAACGCGCCGCCGGCGTGCGGGCGGAGACGTGGCCGGCGGCCACGGCGCCGGACCAGCGCTGGAGCCTGGACGTCGTCAGCGATGCGCTCTGGTGGGGACGGAAGCTCCGCATGCTGACCGTGATGCACACCTACACGCGCGAGGCCTTGGCGATCGAAGTCGACACGTCGCTCTCGGGCGCCCGCGTGGCGTACACTACTGTGGGTCAGTTCGAACCTAGGCGATTCAGCGGGCTACTCGATCCGCGCTACGTGTCGGATGACCGGCGCAGCCAAGTTGATCCCGTGCTGGCTGGTGAAGGCGTACCGAGATGCGGTGGAAGTGGCCTTCGGCGCGAACGTGGACTTCGCCCAACTCATCAAGGACTACGGCAAAGACCCCAACGCAGCCCGGCGCTAGGCTCCACCTTGGATTCTCGCCCGTCGCCTCTTCGACGATGGGCCGTGGACGTTGGTCGAAATCGCAGGGCTGCTGGACTGATCGGCACCGTATGATGCCTTTGACTTACGTAGTGCTTCTCTACGGCCATATCACCGTGCTGCACAACCTTAGTAGGCTACGTCACGCTCGGGTTGTCCGTCCCGATCGCTGTCTTCCTTAGCCGTTGGCGGAATCGCAAAAGATGACGAGTTCAAACTGACCACTACCGGCCCGCTTCAAATGATGCTGCGCCTGCGAGCGACGTTAGGTTCAGAATTGGTGCCGAAGGTGGGAGTCGAACCCACATGAGCCTTGCGGCCCAACGGTTTTTGAGACCGTCGCGTCTGCCATTCCGCCACTTCGGCCTGTCGCGCGGTAGTGTATCGGGTGAGGCCATGCGCATCACACGATGGCTGGAGCGCGGATCGAGGACAAACGGATGACCGAAACGAAGTTCAATGCCCTCACAGCGGCAGAGCGGCACGTCATCGAGGGGAAGGGCACCGAGCGGCCATTCTCCGGCGAGTACGACGACTTCTTCCAGCCCGGCACGTACACCTGCCGCCGCTGTGGCGCCGAACTGTACCGCTCCGACGACAAGTTCGACGCGCACTGCGGCTGGCCGGCGTTCGACCAGGAGATCGAGGGCGCCGTGAAGCGCCTGCCGGACCCCGATGGCCAGCGGACGGAGATCGAGTGCGCCCGATGCGGCGGCCACCTGGGCCACGTGTTTGTCGGCGAACGCCTCACCGCGAGGAACACGCGGCACTGCGTGAACTCGCTCTCGATGAAGTTCCTGCCGGCGAAGTAGCGAAGCGGCGAGTTGCCGTACGAGGATGAGATGCCACAGATCACAAGGCTCAACCACGCGGTGCTATACGTATCCGACCTCGATCGTTCCGTCGCCTTCTACGCCGCGGCGTTCGGGATGGAAGAGATCGCCCGCGAAGGCGGCATGATGGCGTTCCTGCGCGCCGCCGGCTCCTCGAACCATCACGACCTCGCCCTCATGTCCGTTGGCGCCCAGGCCCCGCGCCCGCCGCACGGCTCCGTCGGGCTCTACCACCTCGCCTGGGAGGTAGGGACGATCAACGAGCTGGCGGATGCGCAGACGTCGCTCGCGAACCTGGGCGCGCTGACCGGCATGAGCGACCACGGCGCCACCAAGTCGCTCTACGGAAAGGACCCCGACGGCATCGAGTTCGAGGTGATGTGGCTGGTGCCTCGCGACCAATGGGGCGCCTACGACCGCCGCGCCGTCGTCCAGCCGCTCGACCTCCCGCGCGAGCTCGCCCGGTTCGGCGCGAAGGCCGGCGGCAGCGCATAGCCCGCCGCTCTGCACAGCGTGCAGCCCTCGGGTGTATACTCTCGCAAAGCGACCGGCGGGAAGCACCGCCCGTCGCCCTGGAAAGACAGGGACTCGATGCCAGCCACGCCCACTGCCGTGCCCTCGGCGCTCGCCGTCGCGTCCCTCGTCGCCCCTTCCCGCTGATCGTTTCGCGCGGGTAGCACACCGGCCACGGACGCGGCGGCGCCTGTGGCCTTCCATATCGTCACCCTGATCGATGGCGCCATGCCGCGTGCGCGCACGCGCGCTGGAACCACGCAGGTCGCTCGAAGGCCACGGGATCCATCCCGTGGCCTTCCGTCTCTACGACGCCGGCGCCAGCCGCCGGCCATGACCAAGGAGTAGCAACATGCGCAGGCCCACTGCTCGGACACGGTCCGTCATCTCCATCCGCACGGATCAGCCGCGGCCGCCACGGCGGCCGCGTGTTAGGAGACGCACACCGTGTCGAACACGTACAGGGATCGATCGCGGCGCCGCCGCATGGCCGCCGGCAGCGAGGAGTTCCGCTGCCGGCACTGCCGCACCTTTGTGGGCGCGCTGCCGTCGGGCCGACGGCACCGCAACCACTGCCCGCACTGCCTCTTCTCGCGCCACGTCGATGGCCCCCGCCCCGGCGACCGCGCCAGCGACTGCGGCGGCTCGATGGAGCCCGCCGGCGCCTTCCGCCGTCGCAACGGCGAGCATGTCATCGTGCACCGTTGCCTGTCGTGCGGCCGCGAGCGGTACAACCGCATCGCTGCCGACGACGACTTCGTGCTCGTGCTGCGCTTGCCCGTCGTCGAAGCGCGGGGCGGCCGCCGCCGCGCAGCTGACGAGGTGAGGGCCGACGTGTCCGCGTGACACCGCGCCCTGGCGGCGGTGAACCCGACGCGGCGTGGCTGGGACGCATTGCCCCGGCCACGCCGCGTCCGCGCCTACCCTTCGGGCGGGTCGCCGCCGCTTGCTCTCGCCCGCCGCCGCGGCACGAACCAGCGCAGCCGAAGCACCCGCCTGCGCTCCCGTTCCGCGTCCAGCGTGCGGGCCCGCGCCGCCAGCAGGTCGTTCAGCGAGATCATCCCCGCCAGCACGGCCGGGCGATCGCGCTGCACCACCGGCATCCGCGTGAACCCGGTGTCCGCCATCCGCCCGGCCACCACCCGCAACGGCTCATCCGCGAACGCCACGACCGGCGTGCGCCGGTACGACTCACCCAGCCGCCGTCCGTCCGGCGTGGCGGCGTCGCCCGCGGCCAGTTCCCGCAGCTCGTCGCGCGTCGCCACGCCGACGATCGTGCCGCCGTCATCGACGATGGGATACAGGTGCTGCGTGTGCGGTCGCTCGGCGGTCGTGGCCCGCAGCGCCGCCGCCACCGCGTCCAACGGTAACGTCGCCGCCAGCACCGCCACGTCCGTCCGCATCACCTCGCCCGCCCGTGTCGTCTCCAGCGGGTCTACCGCGTACTCGCGGCTCAGGTGATACCCGCGGCGGCTCACCTTCTCCGTGAGGATCGAACGCCGCATCACCAGTACTGCCAGGCCGTACGCCGCGCCCGATGCGATCAGGAGCGGCGTCAGCGCGTTCACGTCGTGCGTCAGCTCCAGCGAGAACACCACTGCCGTCAGCGGCGCGCCCATCGCCGCCGCCAGCATCGCTGCCATCCCCACCATCGGCCAGAACCCTGCTCCCTGGTCCGGGAAGACGTGCGCCTCCAGCCCGCCCAGCGCCGCTCCGATCATCAGCAGCGGCGCCAGCACCCCGCCCGAGGTGCCCGACCCTAGCGATCCCGACCAGATCAGCGACTTCACGATCAGGATCCCCAGCACCAGCCGCAGCGACGTGTCGCCGCCGAGCAGCGCGCCGATGTTCGCGTACCCCACGCCCAGCGCCTTCGGGAAGATCAGCCCGCCCACGCCGATGATCACGCCGCCGATCGCCGGCCACCACATCCAGTGGATCGGCAGCCGCCGGAACGCGTCCTCGCTCGCGTAGACCGCGGCGGTGAGCGCAGCCGCCAGCGCCGTGGCCAGCACGCCGGCCAGCACGCACGCCGCCAGGACACCCGGCCCCGCGAAGGCCGCCGTCGGCGCCGTCGGGAAGAGCGGCCCGTTGCCCAGCAGGTAGTGGCGCGTCGCCATCGCCGTCGCGCTCGCCAGCGCCACCGGCACGAGGCTGCGCGGCTTCCACTCGAACAGCAGCAGCTCTACCGCCAGGAGCACCGCCGCCACAGGCGCCGCGAATGTCGCCGCCATGCCCCCCGCCGCACCGGCCACCAGCAGCGTCTTCCGCTCGGCGTCGGTCAGGTGGAAGAACTGCGCCACGATCGATCCGGCGGCGCCGCCCGTCATGATGATCGGCCCCTCTGCGCCGAACGGGCCGCCCGAGCCGATCGAGATCGCGGCTGAGAGCGGCTTCAGCAGCGCCACCTTCGGCTGCATGCGGCTGCCGTTGACGAGGATCGACTCCAGCGCCTCGGGGATGCCGTGGCCGCGGATCCGGTCGGAGCCGAAGCGCGCCATCACGCCGACGATCAGCCCGCCGGCCACCGGCACCACCAGCACGAACGCGCCGATTGACGCGTCCGCCGGCGATACCAGCGACGTGCCGAGGCGGTGGAAGAAGAAGATGTTGGTGAAGAAGCCGATCAGCCGCAGCAGCGCCCACGACAGGAACCCCGCCAGCACGCCGATCACGGTCGCGGCGGCCGCGATCGCCAGCATCCGCGGCGTTGCCGAGAAGTCGCCCGGTGGGCGTCCCGTGCCGTCGCCCCACAGCGCGCGCCGGGCGGCGGCGAGCAGCCCGCTCCGCGGACCGCCGGCGTGACGCGCGGCGTCAACGCTCAATCCGCACCTCGTCGCGCGTGGCGAGCGCGCCGGTGAGCGCAGCCGCCAGCTCCGGACCGATAGCGCGCAGCTCCGCCCGGTGCCGCGCGGCCAGCCGCCGCAACAGGTCGTCGCCCGTGCGCGTCAGCCGCACGAACACCTGCCGCCGGTCGTGTTCTCCCCGCTCGCGCCGGACGAAGCCGCGCGCCTCCGTGCGGTCGATCAGCTCCGCGGCGCTGTGCTGCTTCACGAGCAGCCGCTCCGCGATCTCGCCGACCGTGGCCGGCTGCCCCTCCGGCATGCCCTTGATCGCCAGCAGCAGCAAGTACTGCTGCGATTCGATGCCCGCCTCTCGGGCGAACTCCTCGCTGGCGTGCAGGAACCGCCGCAGGTGGTAACGCACATCGGCCAGCGCCCGGTATTCGCGGAGGGTCAGCTGCGTGTGGGGCATCTCGCGTCAGTATATCGTGCCACGATATATCCGCAAGCCCGGCGCGGTCCTGACCCGTTCCGCAGCCGATCCGCGGCCGGGCGGCGCGGCGCGCGTCATCGCATCGCACATAACGAAGCTAACCCCACGGACATCCTGCCGGTACAATGCGCCCGCAACCATGTCCGATCTCGACGGCCCCGCCCTGCGCACGACGCCGCTCGCCGACCTGCACGCACGCCAGGGCGCGCGCATGGTGCCCTTCGCCGGCTGGTCCATGCCGCTCCAATACCGCGGCATCGTCGAGGAGCACCGCGCCGTCCGCCAGCGCGCCGGCGTCTTCGACGTCTCCCACATGGGCCGCTTGTTCGTCGCCGGCGCCGAGGCCGCCGCGCTGCTGCGCTCCACGCTCACGTACGACGTGTCGCGCCTGGGCGAAGGCCGCGGACACTACACGCTGCTCTGTAACGACGCCGGTGGCATCTTCGACGACCCCTACGTCTACCGCCTCGACGCCGTCCGCTTCCTCGTCGTCGGCAACGCCGCCAACGCCGCACGCGATACGGAGCGGCTGCGCTCCTTCGTCCGCGACGGCATGGACGTCGAGTTGCTCGACCGCCAGGAGCAGACCGTCATGCTCGCCGTGCAGGGGCCGGACGCCGCAGGCCACATGGCGCGCATCATCGGCCCGGAGGTGGCGGCGCTCGCGAAGCGCGCCTGCACGGAGCTGCCGTTCATGCAGTACAAGCTCTTCGTCTCCCGCACCGGCTACACCGGCGAGGACGGCTTCGAGCTCGTCACCTCGATCGAAGCCGGCCGCGCGATCTGGCGCCAGCTCCTCGCCGCCGGCGTGGAGCCGTGCGGCCTGGGGGCGCGCGACACCCTGCGGCTCGAGGCCGCGTTGCCGCTCTGGGGCCATGACATCGACGAGACGACCGACCCCTACGAGGCCGGCCTCGGCTGGGTGGTCAGCCTCGATGACGCCGCGCCCTTCGCCGGCCGCCCCGCTCTCGAACGCGCGAAGGCCGCCGCCCCCGGCCGCCGCCTCGCGCACCTGAAGGCGACGGACCGCGGCGTCATCCGCGATGGCTGCACCGTCCTCGCGGGCGACCGCGCGGTCGGCGCCGTCACCAGCGGCGGCTTTTCACCGACGCTCAACGTCAGCATCGCCATGGCGTACCTGCCACCGGACCTCGGCGTGCCCGGCACCGCTCTCGCCGTCGATGTCCGCGGCCGCCGCCTCCCCGTCGTCGTCGTGCCGCGGCCGTTCGTCGCCGGCGGCGCCACCCGCCAGCCCGCAAGCACCAGCGCATGATCGGAGCCACCATGCCCAGCCCCGCCGACCGCAAGTACTCCCGGGAACACGAGTGGCTCAAGCTCGATGGCGAGTCGGCCATCGTCGGCGTTACCGACTACGCCCAGGAGCAGCTCGGCGACGTGGTCTACGTCGACCTGCCGGAGCCTGGCACCGCGCTCACCCAGTTCGAGAAGATGGGCGAGATCGAGTCGGTGAAGGCGGTCTCCGATCTCTTCACGCCGGTGTCCGGCGAGGTGCTCGAAGTGAACCAGCAGGTCGTCGAAAAGCCGGAGCTGGTCAACAACGACGCCCACGGCGCCGGCTGGCTGCTCCGCGTGCGCCTCTCCGACGCGTCGGAGCTGGAGAAGCTGCTCTCGCCGGAAGAGTACGACGCATTCATCGCCGGATGATCGCCGAGGAGGTGGACGGACACGTTGACGACCGAAACGCAGGACGCGACGACGCCAGCCGCCGGCCCGGCGGCTGAGGCCCCGGCCGTGCAGCACCCCTACATCCCGCTCACCGACGACGACCGCGCCGCCATGCTCGCGACGGTCGGCGCGGCATCGACCGCCGATCTCTTCGCCGACATTCCCGCCCCGCACCGTCTCCCCGCGCTCGACCTGCCGGACGCCCTCTCCGAGCTGGAGCTGCTGCAGGCGATGCAGGCGCTCGGCGCGAACAACCGCGTGGCCACCGAGCGCGCCTGCTTCCTGGGCGCCGGCGCCTACCGCCACTTTCGCCCGTCGATCGTCGAGCCGCTGGTCATGCGCGGCGAGTTCCTCACCAGCTACACCCCGTACCAGCCGGAGGTCAGTCAGGGCACCCTCCAGACGATCTTCGAGTTCCAGTCCCTCGTCTGCGCGCTCACCGGCATGGACGTCGCCAACGCCGGCATGTACGACGGCGCGTCCGCCCTCGCCGAGGCCTGCCTCATGGCGTGCGCCGTCACCGGCCGCCGCCGCATCGCCGTGTCCGACCGCGTACACCCCCACTGGTTGGATGTCGTGCGCGGCTACGCCCGCGGCCGCGGCATCGCGGTGGACGCGCTGCCCCACGGCGAGTTCACACTGACGGGCGAGCACGCCTGCCTCGCCGTCGCCCAGCCCGATTTCTTCGGCCGCGTCTCGGCCGATGCGGGCGTCTGGGGCGAGGCGGCGCACGCTGCCGGCGCGCTCTTCGTCGTCGCGGCCGATCCCGTCAGCCTCGGCCTGTACCGCGCGCCCGCGGACTACGGCGCCGATGTCGTCGTCGCCGAGGGGCAAGCGCTCGGCGTGCCGCTGAGCTACGGCGGCCCCTACGTCGGCATGTTCGCCTGCCGCGAGCGCTTCATCCGCCAGATGCCCGGCCGGATCGTCGGCCAGACCGCCGATCTCGACGGCCGGCGCGGCTACGTGCTCACGCTCCAGACCCGCGAGCAGCACATCCGCCGCGAACGCGCTACCAGCAACATCTGCACCAGCCAGCAGCTCATCGCACTCGCCACCGCCGTCCACCTCGCCGCCCTCGGCCCGCGCGGGCTCCGCCGCGTCGCCGAGCTGTGCTACGAGAAGGCGCACTACGCCGCCGCCGCGCTCGATGCGCTGCCGGGCTACGCCGTCGAGCGCGATGAGCCGTTCTTCCACGAGTTCGTCGTTCGGACGCCGCGCCCGCCGGCCGAGATCAACCGCGCGCTGATGGAGCGCGGCATCATCGGCGGACTCGACGTCTCCGACCTGCTGCGCCACCGCATGCTGCTGTGCGTCACCGAGATGAACACCCGGGCCGAGATCGATGCGCTGGCCACGGCGCTGGAGGAGCTGGCATGAGCACGCAGATCCTTGAGAAGACGCTGATGGAGCTCTCCCACGCCGGCCGTGTCGGCGTCACGCTGCCGGAGTCCGATGTCCCGCGCTCGGCCGAGCGCCCGCCCGCCGCCCTCCTGCGCGATGAGCTGCCGCTGCCGGAGCTGTCCCAGCTCGATGTCGTGCGCCACTTCACGCGCCTCTCGCAACTCAACTGGTCGATCGACACGCACATGTACCCGCTCGGCTCCTGCACCATGAAGCTCAACCCGAAGGTCAACGACGCCATCGCCGCCACGCCCGCCTTCGCGGAGGCACACCCGATGCAGCCGGCGGAGGACGTGCAGGGCGCGCTCGCCGTCATGCACGGCCTCCAGCGCATGCTCGCCGAGATCACCGGCATGGACGCCTGCTCGCTCGCGCCTCTCGCCGGCGCCCAGGGCGAGCTCGCCGCGGTGCTGGTGATCAAGGCGTACCTGGAATCGATCGGCGAGCACCGCACGACGATCGTTGTGCCCGACTCGGCCCACGGCACGAACCCCGCCACGGCGTCCATGGCCGGCTTCGACGTCGTCGCCGTCAAGCCGCAGCCGGACGGAGACATGGACCTCGATGCGCTCCGTGCGGCGCTCGAGGAGCACGGCCCCACCGTTGCCGCGCTGATGATCACGCTGCCCAGCACCCTCGGCCTGTTCGACCGCAACATCGTCCGCATCGCAGAGATGGTGCACGCGCACGGCGCGCTGATGTACGGCGATGGCGCGAACCTCAACGCCATGCTCGGCCAGGTCAAGCCCGGCGACCTCGGCTTCGATGCGATGCACATCAATCTGCACAAGACGTTCAGCCAGCCGCACGGCGGCGGCGGCCCCGGCGCCGGCCCGATCGTCGTCAGCGCCCGCCTGGCGCCGTTCCTACCGTCGCCGCACGTCGAGCAGGTGGACGGACGATACGCGCTGGCCGACCCGCCGCACGGCATCGGCCGCTTGGGCGCATTCCACGGCAACTTCGGCGTGCTACTGCGCGCCTACGCCTACATCCGCAGCCTCGGCGCGGACGGCCTGCGCGCCATCAGCGAGGCCGCCGTGCTCAACGCCAACTACGTGCAGGCCCGCCTCCGCGGCGCCTACGACCTCGCCCACGACCGCACCTGCATGCACGAGGTGCTGTTCTCCGGCCGCCGCCAGAAGGCGCACGGCGCGAAGACGCTTGACATCGCCAAGCGCATGATCGACTACGGTTACCACCCGCCGACCATCTACTTCCCCCTCGTCGTCGACGAAGCCCTGATGATCGAGCCGACCGAGAGCGAGACGAAGGAGACCTTGGACGCCTTCTGCGACGCCATGCTGGAAATCGCCCGCGAAGCGGAAACCCAGCCGGAGCTGCTGCGCGAAGCACCCCACGCCGCCCCCCTCCGCCGCCTCGACGAAGCGACAGCCGCCCGCAAGCCCATCCTGCGGTGGTGACGGACACGTCATGTCACCTTGACGGCGAGGACTCTCTGCCGTAGCATAATCGAACAAATGAGCGAAACCGACGCAGTGCAGAAGATCCACGTTGTGCCATCCAACGGCATCTCCTCGGCTTACTACGCTCCCTTCGTGCGAAGCGATGCTGAGGACTCGGCCATTTTGATCGGCGACTCCGCGGAGATCCTGCGCGTTCTGCCGGACGGCCTGTTTCAGACGTGTGTGACTTCGCCGCCGT
>DASQHL010000131.1:0-4091 GCA_035632115.1 Dehalococcoidia bacterium
CCTGGTCTACCTGCCGAACTCCCGCCACGCGCGGATGCAGGCGCTGGAGCCGGCGGCGCCGCCCGCTGTCGAGCCGCGCCGGCGCCTGCGTCTTGTCGATTGCGCACCGGCCGGCCCCTGGCGCAGCGATCTCGCGGACGACGCGCGGCCCGAGAGCGATGTGCGTCGGCTCGAGTCGCGCATCGAGCAGCTCTCGCGCGCGTTGTCGCGGGCGCTGCGCGTGGGCCAGACGACGGTCCCAGGGGCAGCTGCCCCCGGCGCGAACCCGGACGAGCCGTACGGGCGCTACCGCTGGCTCGCCCGCCGCCGTCGCCGTTGGTGGCACCTCTCCTAGCTGCCGTTCGGCTCTTCCAGTCGCGCGAACTCGCCTGTATACTGCGCTCGCTTCAGCAACGCCCCAGCTCGGGCCCAACGGGCCCCGCCACGATGTGAGCGGGGCAGTCGCGAGCGAGGTCGAAGCACTCCGGCACCAAACGAAAGGGCCCACGTCTCGGCGCTGGGCCTTTGTCGCGCCCGGCGTTGCCCCGAAGCCGCATGTTCGCCCACACCCGTGGGGCGCGGCGTGGCTTGCTGGAGAGGAGTGTCCGCATGTCCTACCCCGTCACGTTCATCCCCGGCGACGGCACCGGCCCAGAGATCGCGGAGGCGACGCGCCGAGTCCTCGAAGCGACGGGCGTGCGGTTCGCGTGGGACGTGCAGGACGTCGGCGTCGACGTGATGGCGCGGGAGGGGACGCCGCTGCCGCAGCGCGCGCTCGACTCGCTGGCGCGCACGAAGCTGGGCATCAAGGGCCCAGTCACGACGCCGATCGGCACAGGCTTCCGCAGCGTCAACGTCGCGCTGCGCAAGGCGCTGGAGCTGTATGCGTGCGTGCGGCCGTGCAAAGTCTACCCCGGCGTCCGGACGCGCTTCGCCGACGCGCACGTCGATCTCGTGGTCGTGCGCGAGAACACCGAGGATCTGTACGCAGGCATCGAGTTCGAGAAGGGCTCGCCGTACATCGAGCGGCTGGGCCAGCTCGTCGAGGAGAGCGGCCAGGGCAAGCTCCGCCCCGATACCGGCATCAGCATCAAGACGATCAGCGAGTTCGGCACGCGCCGCATCGCGACGTACGCCTTCGAGTACGCGCGCGCCAACAAGCGCAAGAAGGTCTCGGCCGTCAGCAAGGCGAACATCATGAAGTTCACCGACGGCCTCTTCTACGCCGTCTCGCGCGAGGTGGCCAAAGCCTACCCGGACATCGAGTACGAAGAGGTGCTGGTCGACGCGCTCTGCATGCAGCTCGTCCAGAAGCCCGACTGGTTCGACGTGTTGCTGCTGCCGAACCTCTACGGCGACATCCTGTCCGACCTGTGCGCCGGCCTCGTCGGCGGCCTCGGCGTCGCGCCGGGGGCCAACATCGGCGACACCGTGGCGCTCTTCGAGCCGATCCACGGCAGCGCGCCGAAATACGCCGGCC
Organism: Dehalococcoidia bacterium; assembly: GCA_035632115.1. GTDB lineage: Bacteria > Chloroflexota > Dehalococcoidia > DSTF01 > JACRBR01 > DASQHL01. Next base: position 1,460 of record DASQHL010000131.1, read on the forward strand.
AGAACAAGGTCAACCCCATGGCGATGATGTTCAGCGGCATGCTCATGCTCCGCTACATGGGGGAGGCGGCCGCCGCCGACCGCCTGGAGAAGGCGCTGGGCGACGTGATCCGCGAAGGCAGGTCCGTCACGTACGACATGAAGCCGGACCGCAACGACCCGACCGCCGTCGGCACGTCGCAGGTTGCCGACGCGGTCATCGCAAAGCTGAAGCAGTAGCGCCACCGACGGAGGACACATGGCAACGCGCAAGAAGGTCACGGTCATTGGCGGCGGGATGACGGGCGGCGCGATCGCGCAGCGGCTGGTGGAGAAGGGCATCGCCGACGTCGTCATCCAGGACGACCCGCAGTTTGCGGGCACGCTGCACCACGGCAAGGCGCTCGATATGGCGCAGTCGGCGTCGTGGCTCGGCTTCGACACGAAGGTGAGCGCAACGGACGGCTGGGACGAGACGAAGGGCTCCGACGTCATCGTCTGCACGGCAGGCGCGCCGCGCAAGCCGGGCATGAGCCGCGAGGACCTGCTCAACGGCAACGCCGAGATCGTCCGTGCCAAGGTGAAGGAGGCGGCCAAGGCTTCCCCGAACGCCGTGATCATCATCTTCGCCAACCCGATGGACGCCATGTGCCACGTCGCGCTCGACGCGTCCGGCTTCCCGCGCGAGCGCATCATCGGCCAGGGCGGCGCGCTCGATACCGCGCGCTACCGCTATTTCCTCGCGGACGCCACCGGGAAATCGATCCGGGACGTCCACGCCTACGTGCTAGGCGGCCACACCGACACGACGATGGTGCCGGTGGTCTCGCAGGCGCGGGTCGGCGGCCTGCCGCTCGCCTCGCTGCTGCCGCAGGACAAGATCGACGCAATCGTCGCCCGCACGATGCGCGGCGGCGCGGAGATCGGCGAGCTGATGAAGGTGTCGAGCGCGTACTACGCCCCGTCCGCCGCAACCGTCCAGATGGTAGAGGCGATCCTGCTGGACGAAGACCGGCTGATCCCCAGCGCGGTACTATGTAAGGGCGAATACGGCGTCAAGGACATCGTCTGCGGCGTCATGTGCCAGCTGGGCGCGGGCGGCATCAAGAAGACGCTGGAGATGCCTGTCAGCGACGACGAGGCGGCGAAGATTCGCAAGGCCGCAGACGCCACGAAGGATCTGATCGCGCTCCTCAAGTAACGCGGAGAATCGAGACAACGCCATGACCACCGATACCGCCACCCGCGTCCGCGATATCCCCGCCGACGAGATCACGCGCGTCGTCGCGGAGCTCTGCCAGACGGCCACCCACGTCCTCCCGGACGACGTCGTCGCCGGCATCCGCAAAGCGGAAGGCACGGAGAAGTCACCGCTCGCCAGGCAGGTGCTGATCGAGATCCTGGAGAACATCGACCTGGCGAAGCGCGAGATGATCCCGCTGTGCCAGGACACCGGCACCACCGTCGTTCTGGTGGAGCTGGGTCAGGACGCGCACATCGTCGGCGGCTCGCTGCGCGATGCGATCAACCAGGGCGTCAGCAAGGGCTACACGGAGGGCTACCTGCGGGCGTCGATCGTCGACCATCCCTTCTCCTCGCGCGTCAACACGAAGGACAACACGCCCGCCGTCATCCACACGGAGATCGTGTCCGGCGACAGGCTCCACATCACCGTCGTGCCGAAGGGCGGCGGTTGCGAGAACATGAGCAAGCTCCAGATCATGCTGCCGTCGCGCGGCAAGGACGGCATCACGGAGTTCGTGCTGAATACGATCGAGGAGTCCGGCGGCAACCCGTGCCCGCCGCTCGTCGTCGGCGTCGGTGTCGGCGGCTCGTCGGAGTACTGCATGTACCTGGCGAAGAAGGCGATCACCCGCCCGGTCGGCCAGTTCAGCGCCGACCCCGAGACCGCCCAGTTCGAGCGCGAGCTGCTGGCGAAGGTGAACGCGCTCGGCGTCGGCCCGCAGGCGGTCGGCGGCACGAACACCGCGCTCGCCGTGAACATCGAGACGTACCCGACGCACATCACGTCGCTTCCCGTAGCGGTGAACCTGCAATGCCACAGCGCGCGCTCGAAGTCCGCGACGCTGTAGGCGCCGCAGCCCGCGCGCGCCTGCGCCCGGCGACGCCGGACGACGTGGCCGCGCTGGTGCCGCTGATCAACGCCGCCTACGACTTCACCGAACACCACGTCTTTCCCGGCAGCCGCCGCACGGACCGCCACGACATCACGAAGCTCCTCGACCGCGTCGTCGTCGCCGAGGTCGATGGCCGCATCGCCGCCTGCATCCACATCGACCTCAGCGCGGAGCCGCCGCACTACGGCCTGCTCGCCGTCGACGTGTCGCTGCACCGCTCGGGACTCGGCTCGCTGCTCGCCGGCCACGCCGAGGCAGCGTCGCGGGACGCGGGCGCCTCTGCGATTCGCATCGAGACGGTGAAGCAGGCGGGCCTGTTGCCATTCTACGAGCGGCGCGGCTACCGCATCATCGCCGAGACTGACGGGCAGGCATGGAACGGCGGCGCCGACTGGGGCGCCGCCATCCCGTGGCAGATGGTCGACATGGAGAAGGAGCTACGATGAGCGCGGTCCGCATCGTCAAGCCACACGAGCGCGACGCCGGCACCGCGCAGACCGCCGGCATGTCGCGCAC
>DASQHL010000132.1:0-4531 GCA_035632115.1 Dehalococcoidia bacterium
AGGCGGCTCGTGGAAGGAAGCAGAAACTGGATCCGGCGCCGCTCGATCCTCGGCAGCGCTCGGCTGATCTATGCGGCGGCCTGACGATGCTGCGCGCTCCGCGACAGCAAACAGCAGACAGCAAACAGCAAATCTAGCGCCGCGCGAGGTCAGTGCCGACGCTCTGCTGTCTATCGTGGGGACCCGTGGCGAAGGGTGATGCCGCCAGCCTCCCGCTTCGCGGTTCCAGCGCCTATCCTCCACGCATGACGCTCTCGCTGAGCACGATGTGGGCGCAACAGGAGCGCTTCGTCGCGGACATGCACGTGTTCGTGGAGGAGGCGCGGGGGCTGGGGTACGACGCGGTGGAGGTGAGCCACTCGACGGCGGCGGGGCCGTTCGAGCGGCTGCTGAGCTATCCGGAAGCGCCGATCTCTTCGATCCACGCGCCGGCGCCGCTGGTGCGGGACGCGCACAACCGCCCGAACAGCGCGCTGAACCTGGCGTCGACCGACGAGCGGGAGCGGCAGGACGCGATCGCGTACACGAAGGTGAGCATCGCCCGCGCGCAGGGGTGCGGGGCGCGGTTCGTGGTGGTGCACCTGGGGGCGGTGGGGGCGCAGATGTTCGAGGAGGAGCGGGAGCTGCGGCGGCTGTACGACGCCGGCACGCGGGACGGCGAGCGGGTGGAGGAGCTGCGGGCGCGGCTGGTCTCGCTGCGGGCGGAGCAGGGGGGGCCGTGGCTGGAGCAGGCGCTGGCAACGGCGGCGGAGCTGGCGGCGTACGCGGGGGAGCGGGGCATCGCGATCGGGCTGGAGAACCGGCTGCATTACCACGAGATCCCGCAGGCGGAGGAGGCGGCGGCACTGCTGGCGGAGCTGCCGCGCGAGGCGGCGGGCTACTGGCACGACGTGGGGCACGCGGAGGTGCAGTGGCGGCTGGGGCTGGTCGACAAGCGGGCGTGGCTTGACGCGAACGGCGGGCGGTGCATCGGCTGCCACCTCCACGACGTGGACGGGATCGGCGACCACCGGGCGCCGGGTCACGGCGACGTGGCGTGGGAGTACATCGCGGCGGGGCTGCCGGCGGGGGCGCTGCGGGTGTTGGAGATCAACCAGTCGCAGCCAGCGGAGGCGGTGGCGGCGGCGATCCCGTTCCTGCGGGCGCGGGGGGTGATCGGCTAGACGGCAAACATCAAGGGGCAAACAGCAAAGGCGGTTGTGGGCGACCTGAGCGGCGGCGCCTTCCCTGAGGGAGGGCGCTTTGCACTCACGAGCAGCGGGCGGGGCGCGCTCTGCGCCCACTGACTAGCGGCGGGCTGCTTCGCCGGGCTTGCGGCGGAGGGCGTTGCGGGCGGCGGCGCGCTTCCAGGCGCTGGTGACGCCCATGAGGCGCATGGCGGCGGGCTCGATGGACGGCACCGCTTCGAACAGCAGGACGAGCGGGCGGATGGGGCCGAAGGTGACGAGGACCTCCGGCTGGCCTCGGAGCGCCTTCATGACGCCGAGGCCGACCTTGCGGGGCGAGACTTCGCGGGCGAGGAGGGGGGCGCGGCCGGCATCGGCGTCCACCCACATGCCGGCGCCGCTGACGAACGTGGGGCAGACGACGCCGATCGTGACGCCGGAGCCCTCGATCTCCTGGCGGATGGAGCGGGTGAAGCCGACGACGCCGTGCTTGGTGGCGGCGTAGATGGACTCGTAGGCGACGCCGACCTTGCCGGCCATGGATGCGACGTTGACGACGGCGCCGCGGCGGCGGTCGAGCATGGCGGGCAGGACCATGCGGGTGAGCCAGATGGTGGAGCGCAGGTTGGTCTGGATGATGCCGTCGATCTCGTCGAGCGAGAGATCGACGAGGAGGGCGGTCGCCTCGATGCCGGCGTTGTTGATGAGGATGTCGATGGGGCCGAGCTCGCGCTCGGCGGTATCGACGAGGCGCTGGAGGTCGTCGCGGGAGGTGACGTCGCAGGGGACGGCGACGGTGCGGACGCCGGCGTGGGCGATGCGGGCGCGGGTGGCTTCGAGTCCCTCGGCGGAGCGGGCGGCGAGGGCGAGGTTGACGCCTTCGGCGGCGAGCATCTCGGCGATGTAGACGCCGATGCCGCGCGATGCGCCGGTGATGATGGCATTCATTCCACGCAGGCTGTCCATGCTCGTGCTCCTTCGCTGCGGTGTTGGTGCGTGGCGCACAGCGTACACCGAGGCGCGGCTGCGGTCACGAGGGAGGGACGCGGGAGTGCCGGCGGCGGCGGTCAGCGGGGGGGCGGCTTGCGGCGGGGCTTGCCGTGGGAGCGGCGGTAGAACTGACGGCCGGCGACGTCGCGCAGGGCGGGGAAGAAGCCGTTGAGGCCGTAGGCGAGGCGGAACGCGCGCACCATGTTGACCTCCGGCGCGGGGTGGCGCAGCGAGCGGACGATGGCGCGCGCGACGACGGCGGCGTCTTGCTGGGGGCCCGTGGGGGCGGAGACGTGGCCGTCGTTGGTGCGCTGGGCATCGAAGAACTCGGTGCGGGTGGAGGCGGGGAGGACGGCGGTGGCGGTGACGCCGGAGCCATCGAGCTCGCCACGGAGGGCTTCGGTCATGGCGATCATGGCGAACTTGGTGGCGGAGTAGGCGCCGTGGAAGGGGAAGGCGACCTTGCCGACGACGGAGGCGACGTTGACGATGTGGCCGCGTCGCTGGCGGCGCATGTGCGGGAGGACTGCGCGGGTGAGGTTGAAGGCGCCCATGTAGTTCACATCGAGCAGCTCGCGCATATCGGACTCGGTCGTCTCTTCGATCGTGCCGCTGAAGCCGAAGCCGGCGTTGTTGACGAGGACATCGACGCGGCCGAAGCGGTCGAGGGCGGCCTGCACGAGGCGGGCGCAGTCGTCGGTGCGGGCGACGTCTGTGGGGACGGCGAGCGCCTCGGCGCCGAGCGCGGCGATCTCCTCGGCGAGCTGGTGGAGGCGGTCTTCGCGGCGGGCGGCGAGGACGAGGCGGGCGCGGTGCCGCGCGAATGCGAGGGCGGCCTCGCGGCCGATGCCGGAGCTGGCGCCGGTGACGATGACGACGGCGTCCCTGGGGTGCATGGCTGATTATCTCCGATTACGCAGACGGGCACAGATGCGGGACGACGACGGCCGCAGATGGAACCGCACGACGAGCGGTGACGCAGTGTCCGCTGGCGCGTACCCTGCGTCACCTTGAAACTAGAACTCCGTTTCCGGGGGCCACCCCCGGACCCCCGGCAGAGGGCGCTGCGCTCTCTGCACTCCCGCTTCCGCCCGTCCCCGTGGTTCTCGTCAGCCCGTCGTCGCTTGACCAGGGTCAACCGCCGTCTGGCAGCGCGCCGACCATACCGGGACGCGCGGTGGTGTGCCCCCTATGCGGTGGCCTTCAGCGAGGCGCGGAGACGGTCGCGGATCTCGCGGTAGCCGGTGAGCTTGATGCCGAGCGACTCGCAGTAGGCGCGGAGATCGGGGCGGCGGAACAGCTCGTACTCCTTCGCGCGGTGGCGGCAGTCGGCCGGGGTCATGGCGTCGAGTTCCTCGCCGCCCTTCGCGGGATGGACGAGGAAGTGGGTGAGGCCGGGGCGCAAGCCGGCGAAGAACTCGCGGAAGCGGGCGTCCTTGTCGTCGGGCTCGATCTCGCTGAGGGTGCGGTGGATGGCGTGATCGAGCAGCGGCCAGCCGAGGGCGTCGAGGCGGCGCGCCTGTTCGAGGTAGGCGGCGGCGCCATCGCCGAGGGCGTCGAGGCGGCGGTCGCTGGGGCGGATGAAGAAGAGGGGCAGGCGGAACTCGACGGCGAGGTCGACGTAGGGCGCGATGTACTTCGGGCCGATGACGGCGCCCATGTGGGTATCGAGGTGGGTGACATCGATGCCGCTGGCGAGGGCGTGCTCGACCTGGGCGCGGAGCTCGGCGCGGGCGTCTTCGGTGGAGACGTGGGCGACGACGGAGGCGACATCGCGCCACATGCCGCCATCGGGCGCGTGGAGCGAGGGGCGGCCGGTGAGCGAGCGCCAGCGGTAGGTCTCGTACTCGGCGGTGAGGGTCATGTGGATGCCGATGTCTGCCCCGGGGTGCTGGCGCTGGAGCGCGGCGGTCTCCATGAACCACGGCGCGGGGACGAGCGTGGAGCAACAGGTGAGGCTGCCGGCCGACATGGCCTCGAAGGCGGCGACGTTGGAGGCGTGGGAGAAGCCGACGTCATCGGCGTGGATGATCAAGACGCGGTCGTCGGGGGCGTAGCCGAGGAGCTGGAGGGTGGTGGTCGCTGCGTCGGTGGGTGGGGCGGCGAGGGTGGTCATATGTCCTCATTATTCCTGCGCATTGGGCTTCGGGCGAGCGTCGATCCGGGCTTTTGGGCGCGCAATTGGTGGCGTTTTGCGCGTCCGTTATGTCTGGTCTAGATTCAAAATCGCGTTTCGTTCGGCATTTTGATGTTTTTTCGGCGCGGGACGGCGGTGTCGGTGGTCGGTGGTCGGTGGTAGTCGAACATGGGGGGATGGTAGCGCGGCGAGGCGGACGGCGGCCGAGCGGCGGAGCTGCTCCTCGGTGGCCTCGGGG
>DASQHL010000133.1:0-79517 GCA_035632115.1 Dehalococcoidia bacterium
GGCGCGAGCGAGACGCGCGTGCTGTGGCGGCACGTCGTCCCGAACATCATGCCGTACATCCTGGTGGGATTCAGCAGCGTCTTCGCCGTGGCGGTGCTGCTGGAGGCCACGCTGGCGTACCTCGGGTTCGGCGTGGCGCCGGGCACGCCGAGCTGGGGCGGCGACCTGAGCTTCAACGTCGATAACGGCGCTACCAGCTACCCCTTCCTCGTGATCTTCCCCGGGCTGGCGATCAGCCTCGTCGTGCTCGCGTTCAACCTGCTGGGCGACACGCTGCGCGACGTGCTCGACCCGCAGCTTCGCGGATCGACCGGGCCGCGGCGGTAAGCGGGACGGCACGGGCGGCGCGCTTGTCCCTTCGTGGGCAGCCGGTACCCTGACGCCGTGGCCGACGAGCGCTTCTATCCGCAGCTGAACTTCGCGTCGCTGGAAGACGAGTACTCGTCGTTCGAGCGGTCGCGCGTTGTGGTGCTGCCGGTGCCCTACGACTCGACGGTGACGGCGCGCGCCGGCACGCGCGACGGCCCCCGCGCGATCATCGTAGCCTCCGCCGATATGGAGCTGTACGACGTGGGCCTGGGCGCGGAGCCGTTCCGGCACGGCATCCACACGCTGCCGGAACTGGCGCCGCACACCGGGTCGCCGGAGGCGATGGCTGCGCGCATCGAGGCCGTCGTGGGCGAGCTGCTGGACCAGGGGAAGTTCGTCGTGACGTTGGGCGGCGAGCACACGGTGGCGGTGGGGGCGGTGCGGGCGCACGCGCGGCGGCAGGCCGGGCTCTCCGTGCTGGCGCTGGACGCCCACTCGGACCTGCGTGACGAGTACCTGGACTCGCGCTACAACCACGCCTGCACGCTGCGGCGCGCGCTCGACGTGGCGCCGGTGACGCAGGTCGGCCTGCGCAGCGCATCGGCCGAGGACGCGGCGCTGATTCGCGAGCGCGACCTCGCGTTCTTCTCGCCGGCGGCGTATCGGTCGGCTGGCGCGGCTGCCGTAGCGGCACGCCTCGGCGACGACGTGTACATCACGATCGACCTCGATGGCTTCGACCCGTCTGAGATGTCGGCAGTGGGCACACCGGAGCCGGGCGGCCTCCACTGGGACGAAGTGTCGGAGTTGCTGGCTGCCGTCGCGCGGTCGCGGCGCGTGGTGGGCTTCGACGTGACGGAGCTGTCGCCCTCACTGGGGCCGCGGTCCTGCGCGCAGCTTGCGGCGAAGCTGGCGTACCGGCTGATCGGCCTGGCGCTCGGCCCGGTGGAGTAGCGCGATGCCCGAGCGCAAGGGACGAAAGCGCCGCGCGGAGCGGCCGCGCACCCACGGGCGCGGGCGGGAGATAGGATCACGGGCGCCGCGTCCGGAGCGCGAGCCCCCGACTGCCCCCGCCTACACGACGCGGCCGGCGTTGCGCTGGCGCTACGCGGGCTTCCTCCTGGGCGCCCTGACGATGTTCTTCGCCGTGCTGACGGTGGCCCAGGGCGTGAGCAGCTCCGGCGCGAACGCCCTGTTCCTGCTGGCCGTCGGCAGCTTCCTGGTCGCCCTGGCCGTCGTGCTGGCAGCGCTGTCGCTGGTGCCCGACCGCGTGCGGGCGCTGTTCGTGCGCGGCGACCGGTAGGCCACGCCCGGACTTGCGCGAGAGCGCCGCGCGTGAACAATCGGACAGTATGGGACCAGCGCTGCTCCCCCCGTATCCGAACGGCTGGTATACGCTGGCGCTCTCTCGGGACCTCCCGCGGGGAGCCGTGCAGCCACTGACCTTCATGGGAAAGGACGCGGTGCTGTTCCGCACGCGCTCGGGCGCCGTGGGCGCCGTCGACGCATACTGCCCGCACCTGGGGGCGCACCTGGGCTACGGCGGTACCGTGGAGGGCGAATCGATCCGCTGCCCGTTCCACGGCTTCTGCTACGACACCGGCGGCGCATGCACGTTCATCCCATACGGGACGAAGCCGCCGCCGCTGGCGAGGCTGGCGACGCTCCACGCGCGCGAGGTGCACGGCCTGGTCATCGCCTACCACGACGCCGAGGGACTGGCGCCGGCCTGGGAGGTGCCCGACCTCGAGATGGACGGCTGGTCGCCGCTGCTCGTGAAGGCGTGGCGGCTGCGCGGGCACCCGCAGGAGACGTCGGAGAACAGCGTCGACTTCGGTCACTTCTCGCAGACCCACCGCTACACCGACGTGGAGGTCCTGCAGGAGCCGGTGACCGATGGCCCCTACCTCCACGCCGCGTACGCGATGACGCGTCCAGCCGGGCGGTTCGGACGCGGCGTGCGGACGGAGTTCGAGGCGCATGTGCGGGGCCTCGGGTACTCGTTCGTGGAGATCCGCGTCCCGCAGTACGATCTCCGGGCGCGTCTGTTCGTGCTGGCGACACCGTCAGCGGGGCGCGAGATCACGCTGCGCGTCGCCGTGAGCCTGCACGGGGATACGCGGCCCGCGCGCATCCACCCGCTCCTGGCCGCGGTGCCACGCTGGCTGGTCAACCGGATCATCGCGCGCGCAACGTTCAACGGCGTGGTGCACGACGTGGAGCAGGACGTGCCGATCTGGCAGCACAAGCGCTACGTGCAGCCGCCGATCCTCGCGGCCGGTGACGGCCCGGTGGGGAAGTACCGCCAGTGGGCGAAGCAGTTCTACCGCGGCGCCGATGTAGCGCTGGTCTAGCGACGATCAGACCAGCGAGAACATCTCGATCGGCTTGACGAGGCCGCTGCGCTCCACCGCGGGCTTGCCCTTCGCCGCCAGGCGCAGGTCGAATCGGTCCAGGCAGTCGTCGGCGTTCTGATTCTGCACGCCGCAGACGTTGCACGGCTGCTTGTGGCAGTCCGGCGTCTGTTCGTGCTTGAGGGTGCGCAGCCACTCCGCCCGCAGGTACGACTCCGTCACGCCGATGTTGATGTGCGACCAGGGAAACGGGTCCCAGAGCCCCGGCGAGCGATACGCGAAGAACGCCGGGTCGAGGCTGGCGGCATCGAGGGCGCGCTCCCATCGTGGCCAGTCGTAGTGTTCGTGCCAGGCGTCGAAGCGGGCGCCGCCCCGCCACGCATGCTCGATCGCCGCGCCCAGGCGGCGGTCGCCCCGCGAGAGCACGGCTTCGAGGAGGCTGTGCTCGGGGTCTTCCCACGTGAAGGCGACGCCGGACTTCTTGAGCGCGTCGCGCAGGTAGAAGTGGCGCTCGCGGAGCACGTCCGGGCGTGCCTGCTGCGCCCACTGGAACGGCGTGTGGGCCTTCGGGATGAAGTTCGAGGTGCTGACGCGCACGCGCGCGCGGCCGCCGTGCCGCTTGCGCCCGATCTCACGCACCCGCCGGGCCAGTGTGACGATGCCCTCGACGTCCTCGTGCGTCTCCGTGGGCTGTCCGCACATGAAGTACATCTTGACGTTGGTCCAGCCGGCCGCGAAGGCGCGCTCCGCCGCGGTGTACAGATCGTCGTCGGTGACGATCTTGTTGATCGTCATGCGGAGGCGCTCCGTGCCGGCCTCGGGCGCGAAGGTGATGCTGTGCTTGCCGCGCGAAGCGACAGCCTCGGCGATCTGCACGGAAAAGCTGTCGACGCGCATCGAGGGCAGCGACAGCGCCAGACGGTCGCCGAAGTGGCCGCGGACCGCATCGACGATCTCCATGATGCGGGAGTGGTCGGTGGTGCTGAGCGACATCAGTGATAGCTCATCGTAGCCAGTGTTCCGCACCAGCTCCTTCGCCGCCTCCAGCACCTCCTCGGGCCCCCTCTCGAGCCGGGGGCGGTAGATGATGCCTGCCTGGCAGAACCGGCACCCCTGCGTGCACCCGCGCTGGATCTCGATGGCGGCGCGGTCGTGCACCGTCTGGAGGAACGGCACGATGGGCCGCGTGAGCGGCGGCGGCAGCTCCTGCACGAAGCGCTTGGTGACGCGTGCGGGCAGCCAGTCGAGCGTCGGGCGGACGGCGCTGATCGTCCCGTCGGCGTTGTACTCCGGCCGGTAAAAGCGCGGAACGTAGATGCCCCAGATCTTCGCCAGGCGCTGCAGCATCTCGTCGCGGCTGCCGCGCCCCTGCCGCTTCCACTCGCGCACGAAGTCCGCGACATCGACGATCGTCTCCTCACCGTCGCCCAGCACGAACACGTCGACGAAGTCGGCGAGCGCGTCCGGGTTGAGCGCGCCGGACCCGCCGCAGATCACCAACGGGTGCGCGTCACTCCGCTCTTCGGCGCGCACCGGAAGGCCGGCGAGGTCGAGCATGTTGAGGATGTTCGTGTACGTGCCCTCGTAGCTCAGCGAGAAGCCGATGACGTCGAACTCGGTCAACGGGTGGCGCGACTCCAGGCTCCACAGCGGCACGCCCTCCGCCCTCATGAGCTGCTCCATGTCCGACCACGGCGCGAAGACCCGCTCGGCCAGCATCCCATCGCGGCGGTTGATGATGTCGTAGAGGATGCCGATGCCCATGTTGGACATGCCGATGTCGTAGAGGTCAGGGTAGGCGAACACCATGCGGACGTCGCAGGCTTCCCAATCGCGGACAGCCGAGTTCCACTCGCCGCCGGTGTAGCGGGCCGGCTTGCCGACGCGAGCGAACAGAGACTCCAGGTTGTGGAGTGCAGGCACGGTATGTCACCTCCCGGCGCGGTACATGGTATCGGGATGTCACCTGGGTTAGCAATTTTTGGCAGCCCAAAGTCGCGAAACGGGCATCGCCGGGCGGCTTCGGGACGGCTTCGGGCGATCTTCCTGTTGCCGCGAAGGTCGAGCCGCACCGCTGGTGCGCACCAGAACCAGACGGGACGCCACATGGCGTCCCGTCTGACTGCTATTCGATTGTTCGCGCGATCTAGTAGCGGCGTCCGCCGCCACCACCACCGCCACGGCCACCGCCGCCGCCGTAACCGCCGCCGCCGCTCGGCGCGCGCTGCTGGAAGCAGTCGCGGCAGTACACCGGGCGGTCGCCGCGTGGCTGGAACGGCACCTCGGTCTCGCGGCCGCAGTTGGCGCACGTCGCCGGGTACATCTGGCGCGGGCCGGACGAGTAGCCGCCGCCACCCCCACCACCATAGCCTCCGCCGCCACCACCATCGCCGCGCGTCGCCTTGCGGGCGCGACGGCAGTCGGGGCAGCGCTTGGGCTCGTTGGTGAAGCCGCGGCTGGCGTGGAATTCCTGGTCGTCCGCGGTGAACACGAATGATGCACCGCAGTCGACGCAGGCCAGGTTCTTGTCGGTGTACGGCACCTGACGACCTCCTCTGAACGTTTCCTTGTCGTCAGGGCGGAGCGCAGCGGTCGGCTGTCGCGGCGGACTTGGACGGGAAACTACTGTTAGACCCGCTAACAGTAACAGAGTCGTCAACTCCCTTGCAACGATCATTTCTACCGAGTAAAGGGGCCGTTTGGAGGCTGCGGCGCGGGCTCAGGCGAAGGCGGCCACCACCTCGTCATTGATGCGCTGGTACACCTCCCGTTTCCAGGGACCCTGGCTCATCATGATCATCTGGCTGACCCCGGCTCGCGCGTACTCCTCCACCACCCCGCGGACGTGCGCCGCGTTGCCGATGGGCAGGAGCCGCTTCGCCTCCTCCGGCGACAGCCCCATGCCCGCGCCGAACATCCCGGCGACCCGGTCGATCAGCCCCTGGTTCTCGCTCACGACAATCGTGGCGAACACTGTCTTCTCGATCTCCGCCGGATCGCGGCCGGCGTCGCGGCAGTGGCGTTCCAGCACGTCGATCTTCGCGCGGACGGCGGCGGGCGTGCCGGAGACATTCATCACGTCGCCGTACCGCGCCAGCGTGCGCAGCGTGCGCTTCTCGCCGCCACCGGCGACCATGATCGGCGCATGCGGGCGCTGCACGCACCGCGGCACGAAGACGGCATCGCGCAGCGCGTAGTGCTTGCCCTCGAAGTTGACGGGGCCCGTGGCGTCGAACAGCGCGCGGATCAGCGCGACGGCCTCCTCCAGCCGGTCCTCGCGCTCCCTCACGGGTGGAAAGGGAATGCCGTACATGCGATGCTCGCCCTCGTGCCAGGCAGCGCCGATGCCGAACTCCAGGCGGCCGTTGCTGAGGTGGTCGATCGTCGCCGCCATCTTCGCGAGGACCGCGGGTTGCCGGTACGTCACGCCCGTGACGAGGCACCCGAGCCGGATGCGCCGCGTGACGGCCGCAAGCGCGGCGAGCGCCGACCAGCCTTCGAAGCAGTTGGCGTTCACGTCCTGGCCGGCGCCCGGCGGGACAAAGTGGTCGAACGTCCAGGCGCTGTGGAACTGCGTCTCGCGGTCGAGGAACGTCCACATGTCCTCGATCTCACGCCATTCGACGTTGTTGAGACTCGTCTGGAGTCCGAAGCGCATGGTCGTCATGTCGTCCCCCTCGCTGCCACTGTCGCGAGCAGCAGGATACGCGGCTGTCGTGCTTCGGGACAGCGCGGGCCGTCGGCTCAGGCGCCCGGAAGGGGGTTATGGCCAGAGGTCTGGATACCGCTGCTGGTGGCGCCCGCGCAGCTCCTCGAACAGGGCGCGATAGACCGGGGTGGCGAGGTCAGGCGTGGTCATGAGCACGGCGTCCTCGTTGTTGTCGGTGTAGTAGCGCCGTCGGAGACCGACGCGGGAAAAGCCGTACTTCTCGTAGAGGAGCTGGGCGGCAGCGTTCGAAGCGCGCACCTCCAGCGTCACGCACTCCTGGTCGTACCCCCGCGCTTGCTCGATCGCCGTGATAACGAGGCGCTCGCCGATGCCCATGCGGCGGTACGCCTCCCGCACGGCGACCGTGACGATGTGCGCTTCGCCGACCATCAGCCAGATGCCGATGAACCCGAGCAGCCGCTCGCCGGATGCGCTGTCGTCGCTGCCGACGATGCGCCGGAGCGTGCTCCAGAGGCCGCCCGCCGGCTGCGCGTCCGCCTCCTCCGCGGGCGTGGTGATGACCGTGTAGCGCGCAATCTGGTTGGTCAGCTCGCGGCGATAGGCGGTCGGCGGCCACATCGCCGAGAATGATTCCCGCTCGATCTCCGCGACCTGCACGATGTCGTCGGCTGACATCGGCCGGAGCCGTGTCCGCAGAAGCGTACGCATCATCCCAGTCTAACATCGGCGGCGGGCGCCAGCCCCGCAGCCCTCAGCGCGGTAGCGACGGCCGGCCCACGCCCTCGTACAGCTGCCGGTAGCGCGCGTAGTTCTCCAGCACGAGGCGCACGTAGCTGCGTGTCTCGTCGAACTCGAGGTCTTCGACGAACAGGTCGTCGTCGGCGCCAGCGGCGGCTGCTGCGCTCGTGGCCGCGCCCGGCCCGCCGTTGTAGGCGGCGAGCGCCCGGTAGGGGTCGCCGTTGAACTGGCGGAGCTGGTCGGCGAGGTAGGTGGCGCCGAACCGCAGGCTGACACTCGGCCGGTAGAGGTCGCTGGCCGTGAAGGCGCCGTCGCCGAGCGCGGTGGCGATGGCCGCGCCGGTGGACGGGATCACCTGCGTCAACCCCAACGCGCCGGCGCTCGAGCCCGCCTGCGCGTCGTAGAAGCTCTCCTGTCGGACGAGGGCCAGCAGCAGCGTTGGCGACACTCCCGCCGCCGCCGCGGCCGATGCCGTGAGGTCGCTGTACGCCAGTGGGTAGGCGATGCGAAGCAAGTCGTCCGGAGGGGCGGGCCGCCCGGCGCCGGTCATCAGCGCGATCAGCGTGGACGCGGCGCGGGCGGCGGCGCTGGTGCGGCCGTCCTGCTGCAGCCGCCGCGTGACCTGGAACATCGCGCCCGCGTCCAGCGCGTTCGCCGTGATGATGCCGCGGTACACCGTCTCCGACTGAGCGTGGAGGCCGACGTCGTCCAGGTCCGCCGCGACGTCCCACTGCGCTCCGCTCGGCAGCTGGGCGGTCGCCGGATCGGCGCCCACCGCGTTGCGCACGAACGTCGCGATGCGCGACCAGTCGGGCGTGTACGTCTTGATGTTCGGCTTGCGCTGGCGGGAGTCGTTCTTGCCCAGCAGCACCTCGGCCCGCAGCGCGTAGTAGCTGCCAGGCGCCCCTGGCGCCGTCTCATCGACGACGCGTTGAAGCACCTGGCGCGCGCTGGCATCGTGCTCGGCGAGCAGCGCGCGGCCCTGCCAGAAGCGCGCGCGCGTCGCCGTCGCCGCGTCGCTGGCACTCGCGGCCGTAGCCCATGCCGCCGCCGCACCCGCGTCGTCGCCCGCGCGGAACATCACGAGGCCGCGGTGGAACGCGGCATCGGCTGCCCATTGCGACGCCGGATAGCCATCGACAAGGGCCTGGTACGTCGCGGCCGCGTCCGCCGTGCGCCCCGCCTGCTCCAGCAGGCGCCCGCGCCACCAGAGCGCGGAATCGGCGAGCGTCCCGGTTGGATCGAGGTCGTGCGCGCGCTGGTAGCCATCCATCGCCGCCGCCGTGTTGCCCGCGCGCTCGTCCATGGCGGCGATGTAGTACGTCGCCTCCGCGGCGTGGTCCCCCGCGACCACCGCGCGCGCGAGCGCCGCGCGCGCATCGGCGTCGTGGCCGGCGCGATAGGCGACGACGCCGCGCAGGTAGTCGCTCACGGGTACCGAAGCGGCGTCGAGCTCCGCCACCAGCCCGGCGGCCAGCGCGCTCTCTGGGCTCATCGCAACCGCGCGTTGGTACTGTGCGGCCCAGTCCGCGTTGCCCTGCCGCTTCTCGATGGCGCCGATGCGCGCGAGCGCGGACGGCACGTCGTCTCCGGCGTCGCGGGCACGGCCGTACCAGGCGAGTGCATCGGCCGTCGCGCCGCCGTCATCGAACGCCTTGCCGATGCTGAACATGAACGAGTTCTTGAACGCCGGCAGGACGTTGCTGCTCATCACCCGCTGTGCGGCGGCCTCGGCGTCCGCGGTCCGCCCCAGCCGCGCGAGGAGCTTCGCCTGCTCGATCCGCGCGAAGTCCGCGAGCGCGCCGCCCGCCGCGATGTAGCGCGTGTAGCCATCGACCGCGTGGAGCGGGTCGCCGGCGTCGTCAAGCGCAGACGCGAGCATGTAGGTCGCTTCGCTGCCATCGGCGCCGCCGCCGGCGCCGGCAAGGTAGGCGCGCAGGACCGGGATCGCCTCCGCGGCCCGGGAGGTGCGCACCAGGAGCTGCGCCTGCGCGAGGAGGGCGCGCTGGCGTTCCTCACCCGACTTCGCCGCCGCGACCGCCGCGTACACGTTGATCGCCGCCTCGAAGTCGCCCGTGGCGCGCAGCCTCTGGCCCAGCGCCGCGTCCGCCGGCGCAGGAGTGGCCGTCGCCGTAGCAGCGCCAGGCGCGAGTGTCGCTGGCGCGAGCGTGGCACTGGGCACGGCGCGCTTACCGCTTCCGCTGCACGCGGCGCAGAAGATGCCGATGACGGAGATGAGCGTCGTTGCGCGCGCGGCGATGCGACTGCTGGTTGTGTGCATCAGACGCTCCGCCGGACGAAGGGTGTGTTTTGACAGGGTTCAGGTCGAATGGTACCTTCGGATTCAGAGCCCCCGCAATCGAGGCGGCGCGATGAACCTGTTCCGCTTCACCATCATTGACCCGAACGGCGGCATCAGCTTCGTGGCGCACGGCGAGGCGCTGCCCGCGCTCCTGAAGGCGTGCGCGACGGAGCCGGCGGCGATGGACGAGCTGCTCGATCGCGCGGAGCCGTACTACCACGGCCTGCGCGAGCGCGTCGCCAACGGCCTCGCCATGTTCGATGAGCGGAACGCACCCGGCCGGTACGCCGCGATCCACGGCGCGCTCCGCCAGGCGAACCCCGACGAGACGCCGCTCTTCCGCATCGTCGACGAGGAGACGCGCGAGGCGAGCCTGCGGCCGGTGAAGGCAGGCGGCGTCATCTTCAACCTGATCGACCGCCGCATCGTCACGTTGCAGAACGGCTACCAGGAGATCACGCGCAACGGGCGCGGCGAAGTGTTCGACGGCGAGCGCATGACGGGCGCGACGTTCATCTACCGGCTGCCCAAGACGTGGGCGCTCGTACCGTAGCGCCGCGCCGGGACGCTTTCCCGTATCCTGAGGCCCATGGATCCCGCCCGTCGCTGGCAGGGCCGCCCGGTCTGGGCGGAGATCGATCTCGATGCGCTCGCGCACAACGTGCGCGCGCTGACGGCGCGCGCGGCGCCGGCGCGGCTCTGCGCCGTCGTGAAGGCGAACGCGTACGGACACGGCGCGGTGGCCGTGGCGCGTGCCGCTCTGGACGCTGGTGCGGCGAGCCTGGGAGTCGTCTGTGTCGACGAGGCCGAGGAACTCCGGCTCGCCGGCATCGAGGCGCCGGTGCTGGTGCTCGGCTACACCCAAGCGTCGGAGGCGGAGCGCATCGTCGCTCTGGGGCTGACGCCGACCGTGGACTCCGCGCAGACGGCGCTGGCGTTGTCGCGCTTCGCGGCGCAGCGCGGCGTCACGCAGCGCGTCCACGTCGAGTTGGAGAGCGGCCTGAACCGGCACGGCTTGCCCATCGATGAGCTCGTGCCGTTCGCGGAAGGGCTGCGGGCGCTGCCGGCGATCGAAGTGGAAGGGATCTTCACCCATTTCGCCGCGGCCGAAGAGGGCGACAGCGCCTTCACGCGCATGCAGTACGATGCGCTGCTCGCCGCGGCGCGCCGCCTGCCGTGGATCCCCGTGCGGCACTGCTCCGCATCGGCCAGTGTGCTGCTGACGCCGGACATGGCGCTGGACATGGTGCGCGCCGGCCTGGGCATCTACGGCTACGAGCCGGCGCCGGGCGCGTCCGGCCACGTGGAGTTGCGGCGCGTGCTCTCGCTGAAGAGCCGCGTGGCGCGCGTCATCGACATCGACCCGGGGGCCACCGTGGGCTACGGCCGCACGTGGACCGCGCAGCGACCCTCGCGCATCGCGCTGATCATGTGCGGCTACGCCGACGGGCTGCGGCGCGCCCTCTCCAACCGCGCCGGCGTGTTGCTGCGTGGCCGGCGCGCGCCGATCGCGGGCCGCATCGCCATGGACATGTGCATGGCCGACGTGACGGACATCGACGGCGTTGCGCCGGACGACGAGGTCGTTATCATTGGTGCGCAGGGCGGCGCAGCCGTCGACGCCGACGAGTTGGCCGCGCTCGCCGGCACCATTTCGTGGGAGGTCCTGGCGGGGATCAGCGCCCGTGTGCCGCGCCTGTACCTGGCCGGCGGGGTCCCCGTCTCGGAGACAACGCTGAACCAACGCGTGCCCGCGCCCCTCCGCGAGGTGACGCCCGCCCGCTGACCGGAGAGACACCATGCCGGAACAGAGCCCGAACGTCTTTACCTACCCACGCAACGAGCCCGGCACCCAGGGCCACCTCGACCTCGTCGAGGCGCTGCGCGTGATGCCGCAGCAGCTCGCCGAAGCCCTGCGTGGCGCGACCGACGCCGAGGCGGTCCGGCGCGAGGCGCCCGGCCGATGGTGCATCAAGGAGCTGGTCGGTCACCTGCGTGACGCCGCCGAGGTCTACCATCAGCGGCTGTACATGATGGCCACGCAGACCGATCCCGTGCTGGAGCCGTACGATCAGGATGCCTTCGCCGCGGAGCACCACTATATGGATCGCGACATCGACGCGATGCTGCGCGAGCTGGCGTCGTTTCGCGCCGTTACCGTGGAGCTGCTGACGACCCTGGTCAACTGGAACTGGGCGCGGACGGGCCAGCACCTGGAGACCGGCCGCCTCAGCATCCGCCAGATCGTGGAGCACATGGTGGAGCACGAAACCGGCCACATCGGCGAGATCCGGCGGCTGCGAGCGGGTGCCCCGTAGCGGACGCCAGCGAGCCCGCCAGGGTTAGCGCCGGCGCAGGCGCCGCCGCCGGTCGAAGCGGTCCGTCAGCACCACCTCCCGGTCACCTGCGTGCAGCGCGAACGTGAAGAACCAGCCGGCTAGCGCCAGCATGAGCGCGCCGCCGAAGAACGACCACTTCCACCACTGCGTCGTCGCGCCGTCGTTGCCGGCGGAAGGCAGCCCGCCGGCCTTGCCGCTCGCCGTCGGTTCGACACCGCCCGCAGGGGGCGCCGCGAGCGCCGGCGTCGGCTGGTTGGCATTGGAGATGACGGTGATGCGCGGCGTCGCCGTTGGTGCCGCCGTCGTGGTGGCGGCGGGCGTGCCCGTGGTCGTGGCCGCCGGTGTGCCCGTCGCCGTCGTCACGGGCGTGTTGGTGCTGGTGGCGGTTGCCTGCGGCGTCGCCGTAGACGGGGCCACCGGCGTGCTCGTTGGGGTCGCAGTGACCGTCGGCGAGAGCGTCGGCGTCGCCGTCGGCACGGCGCCGCCCACCACGACGATCGTCGGGTTGCCGAGCGCCGGCGTGCTGGGCGTCGCCGTGCCGTCCTTTACCTGCACCCAGCTCCACTGGATGTTGGCGTTCCCGTTGGCCAGCGCGATGAACTGGATCGTCGCGACCGTGCCACCCCCGCTCACCTCCAGGCCGCTGTTGAGCTGGTACTCGTAGTTGATCTGGCCCGCCGGGTTCACCGAGTTGGTCAGCACGGCGCCCTCGGTCTGGTAGTTGAGGTCGGTGCCCGGGAACCACCCTGGCAGGATCTGCGTGCCGGGGGTCGCGTTGTCGGAGTCGGTCACCGCCACGATCGACGGATCGTACGTAATGCGGAATGCGACGTCATTGACGCTGGTGGCGTTCGACGCGGAGACCACCACCAGCACGCTCTGGCCGACGTTGAGCGACTGGCTTGACGGGGTCATCGATAGCGTGGCGGACGGGTTGGCCTGGACGCTGGGCGTGCGGACCAGCAGCAGCGCGCACACGGCTGCGATAGCGACCGGGAGGCGCGCGAGCACGCGCGCGCGGAGACGGTGCCGTCCTTGCATGCAGATCCTCGAGTCGGTATCGGAGCCGGCGCACGGACGGCGCAAGGTGCTGCCACCCAGCGCGTCCCAGATACGGCGATCCGCGGCGCCGCGTCGGGGAACTCCGGGGTGAACATCAGGGAGACGCGTCGCGGAATGCCGCGTCCCGCGCGCCAGGCCGTCGTACCGTCGTACGTGCTACGCCTGCGGGGTCAGCTTCGCGACAAGATGCAGACGCCGGTCGAAGAGCAGGCTCGCCGGCCACGGGTACAGCCCCGCGTGCTCGCTCCACTGCCGCACGTCCAGGCCTGCCGCCGCAAACGCGGCGCGCCACTCGCCCGGCGAGAGGTAGTGGTACGGGAGCGCCACGCCGTGCTGGTGATTCCCGAACCAGTCCATGAAGCGCAGCGTGCGCTGCGCCAGCAACCCCTGCCGCAGGTGGTCCTTGATCACGATGCAATCGCCCGCCACCCGCCGCGCCTCCCGGAGCAGCGGCAGCGGGTCGATCGTGTGGTGCAGCACGTCGACGAACAGCACGGTATCGAAGCTGGCGGCCGGATGCGGGATCGTGCTCCCATCGAACTGCTCCACGGGGATGCGCGCGCCCGGCCGCACGAGCACCTCGACGCCGTGGATCGTGACGTCCGGACGCTCGCGGAGGATCATCGCGTCGAGCGTGCCATCGCCGCAGCCGACGTCCAGGATGCGCGCCCCCCGCGGCAGGAGCGGTCCGAGCTGCGCGGCGAGCCTGCGCACTCTGCGTCCGAAGACGAACCTCGCGTGGATGTCGCCGCCCCGCCTGTTCGCCGTCGCGCCGGGCGGCGTCGGCTGCCCCTGCGGCGGCGGCCGGCCGGGCTCCCCGGCGTTCACTCCGTCTCCAGCAGGCTGGCGAGCGCGCCGACGAGGCCGATGTTGACGCCGACAATGATCAGCGCCTGCGCGATCGCGGCCAGGTCGAGCGTGCTGATACCGGAGATGGTGACAAAGGCGAGCACCAGGTCCAGCGCGGCGCCGGCGGCGATCAGCGCCAGCGCCAGCGCGATCAGCGCCTCCAATCCCAGGTAGCGGCGGTAGAAGCGCAGCACCGCGTCTTCGTTCGTGATGCCGCGCCGCGTCGTGAACAGCCGCGAGGCGAAGCCCAGCAGCAGCGCGTTCACGCCCACGACCAGGAAGATGCCGCCGGCGAAGATCGGCTGCCAGCGCGTGTCGCCGATCTGGATGCCGTTCGCCGGCAGCGCCAGAGCGAGCGTCAGCACGCCGACGACCGTCAGCAACGCGCCCGGGAGCGTGAACAGGTAGTTCGGGCTGGCGAGCAGCAGGAAGCGCAGGTGGCGCCACCCGTCTCGGAACGTGTTGAGCTTCGCCTCGCCGAGCCGTTCGCCGTACGGCACCGGCACCTCGGCGACCTTCAGGCCCCGGCGTGCCGCCTTGAGGATCATCTCGGACGCCAGCTCCATGCCGTCCGTGCGCAGCTCCAGCCGGTCGAGCGCGCCCCGCGTGAAGGCGCGGAGGCCGCACTGGCTGTCGCCGGCACGGAGGCCCGTGAACAGCTTCAGCAGGAACGAGATCGCCGGCGTGCCAATGTAGCGGTGGCTCCACGTCATGGCCCCGGGCGCGATGCCCCCGGCGAACCGGTTGCCCACCGACATGTCGTACCCCTCGGCCAGCGGTTGGATCAGGCCGCCGAGGTCGCTGAAATCGTACGTGTCGTCGCAGTCTCCCATGACCAGCCATTCGCCGCGCGCCTCGGCGAAGCCGCGGCGCAACGCCGCCCCGTAGCCGCGCGCGGACTCGCGCACCACCCGCGCCCCGGCGGTGGCGGCTATCTCGGCGGAGGCGTCCTCCGACCCGTTATCGACGACGATCACCTCGCCCGGCGTTCGGGTGCGCTTCAGCCAGTCCTGCGCCTTCCGCACGCAGACGCCGACCGTCTGCTCCTCGTTCAGGCACGGCATGACGATGGAGACGAACGCCTGCGCGTTCACCGCGGCGGCGCGCGCCTCGTACGCCGGTTGACCGGGACTGTTGCTCGCCACGCCGCACCCTTTCGAGGCAGGACACGTCCAACCGTGCTGTCGCGTGACGCTGCCCCACGCGGTCCGGCCTCGCGGTCTACCATACTGCCCGTGGGCGCCGGCGGCCAAGCGATCGGGCCACCACGCGGCCGAATGGCCGCGTTCCCGCTGCTGGGAGCACGCGGGGCGCCATTGTGGGGAGCGATCCGCGGCAGATACGCTGCCGGGCAGCATGCCGATGCACGTGACCCGGGGATGCCTGTACCAGCGGTGCTGCCCGTGAGCGCGCCACGTCGGTGGGCGCAACGTCTCCGCCGGACGTGGCCCCGGACGCCAGCCTCCATCGCCATCACCATCGCCCTGGGCGTCAACCTGCTGGTGGCCGGCGCATACCTCTGGAGTCGCGGCGGCGAGACGATTCATCTGCGGATGGTCGCGCAGGATGACCACTTCACGGTGTTCGTCAACGGGCGCGAGCAGGCGTCGGCGCGGCTCGAGGCGGCCGCCACGGGCGGCATCCGCCTGACGGTCGCCGACACGGGCGCGATCCCGAGCCTGCCGACGCCGCGCGGGATCGATAGCGTCCGCGTCACGGACCTCGCCACCAATGCTGTGCTCTTCCAGGACGACTTCTCCAGGTCGCCGCGGGACAACGCGGCGTGGCGCATCGTGGGGACGCCACTGGTGAACGGCGGTGCCGTCGGCGCAGGCCAGCAGGGCGTGACGCTGCAGTCCTTCGGCCACCCGTGGCACAACTACGCCGTCGATGTCACGTATCGCAACATCGTGGCGGCGTCCGTCCGTGTGCGCGCGGCGGACGAGCAGAACGGCGTCGATTTCAGCTTCCGGCCATTCCGGCACCTGGACAACTCGCTCTCGCTCCTCGTCAACGGCAAGACCGTCACGTCGATCTCCGGTCCGACCCTGAAGCTCTCGCCGCAGACGACGATCCGGTCGATGCTGTGGACGCTGCTGGACCCGTATCCAAAGGTCGCGCTGCTGCTGCTCGTGGGGTTGATCGCCGTGGCGGTGCTGCAGTTCGTGCCGGCGGAGACCGTGCGTGCGCTGCATGTGCCGCTGCCGCGGGCCGCACCGTGGCTCGCCGTCGGAGCGATGGCGGCGGTGGCGTTCGCCGTGACGTTGTTCCTGGGGTACGTGTACGGGAGCCACATGCCACACGTCCCGGATTCGGTGTCGTACGTGTTCCAGGCGAAGGTGCTGGCTGCGGGCCACCTCTCGGCGCCGGCGCCCCCCTCTCCGGCGTTCGACTTCTTCTTCCCTCCACTGATCGAGGTGCACCACGGGCGTTGGGCCAGCGTCTACCCGTTCGGCCACCCGCTGGTCCTCGCGGTCGGCGAGCTGTTCCGCGCCATCTGGCTGGTGCCACCGCTGATCGGCGCGGCGGGCGTGGCGCTGATGTTCGCGGTCGGGCGGCGCCTATACAACGTGCGGACGGCGTTGCTGGCCGCCCTGCTGCTGGCCGGCTCGCCGTTCTTCATGATGTCGGCAAGCGACTACATGTCGCACAACACCGCCGCGTTCTACGTGCTGCTGTCCGTGCTGTTCCTCGTGTTGCACGATCGGCGGCCGCTGTTGTTCCCGTTCCTCTCCGGTGTCTTCTTCGGGCTGCTCTTCAACACCCGCCCGCTGACGGCGGCGGGCCTCGTCGCGCCGTACGGCGTCATGCTGCTGAGCTTCCTGGTGCCCCGCAACGGGCGGAAACTCGCGCTGAAGCAGATCGTCGCATTCGCAGCCGGAGGGCTGCTGATGCTGCTGGCGTACTACCTGTACACGTGGGGCGCGACGGGTAGCCCGTTCACGATCTCCGCCACGCAGGCGAATAAGAACAACGTCGGGTTCGGCGGGACCCACACCCTGGCTGCCGGCGTCTCGAACGACCAGACGCAGCTGGCCATGCTGGCTCTTGTCCTCAACGACTGGCCCGTGTACCTCGGCCTGGTGGTGGTGCTCCTGCCGTTCATCCTGGGTACGCGCAACCGCTGGGACTGGTTCTTCCTCGCGTGCGCGGCCATGGCCATGGGCGTGTACACGCTCTACTACTCGCCGGGAATCATGCACGGGCCGCGGTACTGGTACGAGGCGACGCCGTTCCTGCTCCTCCTGACGGCGCGTGGCGTCGACCGCGCGGCGCGGTTGCTGGCGGCCGGCGCGGCGCACCTGCGGACGCGGCTGCTGCGCACGGAGGCCGCGCCGGCCGAGTGGGCCGGCGTGTCCGTCACGTACGCGTTCGTCGTCGTGCTGATAGCGGCGGGCGCCTACGGGTGGCTGCGCGGCGACGGCAAGCCCTGGCGCATCGACCTCATGCCGGCGCATGCGCGCGACCTGCGTGGATTCAACGGCGCCAACGACGCCTTCACCCGGACGGTCGCCGCTGCCCACCTGCACAACGCCCTCGTGCTGATGCAGCCGTGCCCGAACTGGCAGTGCTACGGCACCGTGTTCTGGACCATGTCGCCGTGGCTCACCGGGAACGTGGTCTACGCGCGGAACCTCGATGGTGGGCTCCAGCCCGTCTTTGACGCCTTCCCGGATCGCCGGGTCTACATCGGCGACTGGGCTGCGCGCACCCTCCTGCCCTACGGCGCCACGCCGGCCGCGGTCGGGCCCTCGCAAGGCCCGGCGACCGCGCCGCGCGCGAAGGAGATCCCCACCGAGGCACCGCGCGCCACGCCCACCCCGGCGCCGACTCCGACCATCGATGTGGCGCTCGCGTCGCGGCGGGATACCGCCCGCCGCAAGGATCTGGACGCCGTGGCAGCGGCGCTCGATCGGTACCGGTCGCAGCACGGCGCCTATCCGCAGGTCAACGGCGTGCAGACGCTCTGCGGCTACCCGTCCGATGTCGGCTGCGTGCTCAAGAAGGTGCTCGACCCGCTGCCGACCGACCCACGGAACAACCAGTCGTACTGGTACACGTCTGACGGCACGTCGTTCACGCTGTTTGCGGAGATGGAAGAGGCGCCCGGGCCGTCCCAGTGCCCCAACCCCGCGCCCGAGCACCTGGCCGGCGTGCCGAATCTGTACTGCGTCCATCGTGGCTCCGGTTGACCGGCCCTGCTCGAGCGGCGGGGTATGATGGTGCCCGATATGGAGCATGAGGCCCCAGCCGCCCGCCCGCGCACGGTGGCACGCGCTCTGCCACGCCCGTCCCGGCTGACGAACGACCTGCGCATTAGCCTCCTGAAACCGTGATGATGCCTAGAAATCCCTTCGACATCCTTGGCATCTCGTTGGACGCCGAGCCAGAGGTCATCCTAGCCGCCTACAGGACGCTTGCGAAGAAGTACCATCCTGACCTTAACCCTAACGATTCGCCAAGTTACCTCAACGAGCGCATGGCCGATCTGAACTGGGCGCGAGCAGAACTCGATCGCGATCTGCCCGGCTGGCGAGCGAGGAAGAGAGCCGAGACGCGCCAGTCGGGCGCTGGATACGCACAGCCACGCCAACCCCCCCCCCCACGTCACGCTCCAGCGCCGTCGGATGCGCCGCCCTCCAAAGCCCCGGGCCAGGCCCAAAGTACCGGCGCAGGTACCGTTTCCGAAGCTCAAGCTACACGCGCGCCACGGCCGTCGTGGCTATCGAACGAACTGCTCATCGAGATCGCGTTCGTCGCCGCCGTGACCGCGGCGGCGCTGCTGATGCGCCTGTGGGGTCTCTCCGGCCTGCCGCACGGGCTCCACGGCGACGAGGCGGCGACCGGCCTCGACGCGCGAAAGATCCTCGCCGGCACCGACCTCTTCCCCTACACGCCGAGCGCGCTCGGCCAGCCGTCCGGGCCGATGTACTGGGCGGCGCTCTGGATCAAGCTCCTCGGCTCGACGATCTTCGCTGTCCGCCTGGCCATGGCACTGCTCGGCGTAGGCACGGTCGTCCTCGGCTACTACGCGTTTCGGCTGCTCTTCGGGCGGCCGGTGGCATGGGCGGGCGCCACCATGCTCGCCTTCTCATCGTGGCTCGTCTTCTACAACCGCACAGGCTTCACCGCATCGGCGATGCCGTTCACGGAGATGGCGGCGCTGCTGGCCGTGGCCGTGGCGCTGCGAAAGGGTTCGCCCGCGTGGTTCATCCTCGCCGGCGCAGTGGTGGGCGCCGGCATCTACGGCTACTTCTCGTTCCCGCTCTTCGCCGTGGCGCTCGCGGTGTGGCTCGTCCTCCACGCGCTCGTCGAGCGGCTGCGACCGTTCGGCCTCACTGAGCCGTTCTGGCTGCACGCGCGCAACGGCGCGCTGATGGCGCTGACCGCGCTGCTGCTCATCCAGCCGATGTGGCCCTACTTCACCGGCAAGAACCAGGGCTACACGCACGACCGCCAGGTGTTCGCACTCTCGAAGACACAGGCATACCAGCAGGCGGACACCCTCGGGCGTGTGCGGCTCTACTGGGACAACGCCCGCCACGTGATCAACGTGCTGCGGGAAGGTGGCCACCCCGACGCCTCGGACGGCTCGGGCGAAGTGTCGGCGCTGGACCCGCTACTGGTCGTGCTCTCACTGGCCGGCGCGGCCCTGTGCGCCGTCCTTGCCGTGACGCGGAAGCGCGCCGCCTACCTGCTGCCGCTGATCGTCGTCCCGATCGTGCTCATCGGCCCCATCTGGAGCGCCGGCGGCGTGCACCGGCGCTCGCTGGGGATCCTGCCCTTTGTGATCATGCCGGCCGCCGTGCTGCTGGGCACTGCGTGGGAGTGGCTCCGCGACCACGGCCGGCCGGGGCTTGCGGCGGCCGCCCTCTGCGTGCCGCTGGCGCTGTTCGCCGCCACGAACATCGACCGCTACTTCCGCCAGACGCCGGACTCGCAGGTGATGCTGTTCACCTACGCGCCGGAGCTGACCGACGCGGCGCTGCTGATCGATGCGCAGCCCCGGGACGTGCACGTCTACTTCGCCTCCGGGCGCTGGTCGGCCGGGTACGAGACGGTGCAGTACCTCGTGCCGAATCGCGCGCTCGGCGACGGCACGCTGGAGGACCGGTCGAAGGAGTTCAGCAAGATCACCGGGTACGGCGGCCTCGACCGGACGCACCCTGCCTTGATCGTGCTCATGAACAACTACATGCAGGACGCGGACAAGGTCGCCGCCGAGTACCCGGAAGCGAAGAAGCTCGTCGGCGCCACGGTGAACAGGCTGCCGGCCTTCATCGCATTCTCCATCCCGGCACGGCAGGCGACGGGCGCGCCATGAGCAAACGCCCGGCAGTCCACCGGGCGTTGCGTCATCTCGTGCCTGAGTGGGAGCCGGCTAGCAGCAGCTCTTCGCCTGGCCGCCGCCGTCGGCCGTTTGGAAGCTCGAACCGCACGCGCAGCCCTTGACGGCGTTCGGATTGAAGATCGTGAACCCGGACTTCATGATGTCGTCCACGTAGTCGATCTCCGCGCCCCGCATCAGCGGCGCGCTCTCCGGATCAACCAGCACCTTCACGCCCGCGTGTTCGAGCACGATGTCGCCCTCTTCGGTGCCCTGGGCGATCGCCATGCCGTACTGGTAGCCGGAGCAGCCGCCCCCGACGACGAAGACGCGCAGCGCGCCGTTCTCGACGCCGCGGTCCTTGAGCAGCGCCGCCGCCTTCTCCGCCGCCTTGTCCGTGATCGTCACGATGGCTTCGATGTCCTGGACCATTCCGGGCTCCCTTCCGAGCGACCCGCCGGCGGCGGGGGATTTACACAGTGCGCAGTTAGTATATCGGCCCGAGCAACCTTCTTCAACGCCCCTCCCGGCCCCTACCGTACCGGCAGCAACTCCTCGTACAGCGCCGCTACCGCGTCCGCCACGTTCGCCCAGCGGAAGCGCTCGACCGCCTCGCGCCCGGCGCGGCCAAACGATGCCCGAAGCTCGTCGTTCTCCAGCAGCAGCTCCAGGCGCTCGGCGAACGGCTCTGGACAGCGCCACGGCACCAGGTACCCCGTCTCGCCGTCGCTGACCGTGCTGGTCAGCCCGCCGACCCGTGACGCGATTACCGGCGTTCCGCACGCCATCGATTCCACCGCCACCAGCCCGAAGCTCTCGTAGTACGACGGCACGACGCAGACGTCTGCGGCGTTGTAGTACAACGGCAGCGTCTCGTGCGGCACGGCGCCGATGAACGAGATGTGATGGTCGATGCCGAGGGCCGCGGCGTGCCGGCGCAGCTCATCGATCTGCGCCCGCGCCCGCGCGTCGCCGCCGACGATCAGCACGGCGAAGTTCTCGTCATCGTGGAGCTGCGCCGCCGCGCTGATCAGGATGTCGATGCCCTTGAGCGGCTCGATGCGGCCGACGAAGAGGATGATCCGCTGTGACGCGCCGATGCCGAGACGCCGCCGCGCGAACTCCTTGTCCATCGGCGCGAACAGGTCCAGGTCAACGCCGCACGGCACCACCGAGATCGCATCGCCTCGCGCGCCGTACAGCGACATCAGCAGGTGCCGCTCGTGCTGGCTCGCCACCACGATGCGGTCGGCGGCGGCGGCGATCGCGCGCTCGGCGGCGATCCGGCCGGCGGGCTCATGCTCGCCCGCATGGGCGCGATTCTTCACTTCGCCCAGCGTGTGGAACATCGCCACGTGCGGCACGCCCCAGTCCGCCGCCAGGCGCGACGCCACCACCCCGGACATCCAGTAATGGCTGTGCACCACGTCGTACGCGGAGCCCTCCCGCGTCACGAACGCGCGCACGCCGGCCTCGAACTCGTCCAGCACGCCGGCGATCGCTTCCTTCTCGACCGGCGCGTTCGGCCCGGCGGCGATGTGCACGACGCGCGCGTTCGGGCCGAACGGCTGCACCTCCGGCGCCGCGTCCGACGCCAGGCGCGTGAACACGTCGATGGTGTACCCGCGTGAGCCAAGTTCGCGGCTCAGCTCGCGCACGTAGACGTTCATGCCGCCCGTCTCGCGCCCACCCAGCGTGGCCAGCGGCGACGTGTGTGCCGAGATCACGGCGATGCGGCGGCTCCGCGGCGCGCGCCTGGCGGCGGGCGGCACGGGCTCGTGGAGGGCTGTCACTTCGTCAACACCAGCCGGTACACCTGCTGGTCCTTTCCGCCAAGGTCGTACTTGTAGCTCTCGTCGCCTCGCAGGAAGTCTACGCACGAGCGGCCCTGTTCGATCGCGTCCCGGAGCAGCAGCGCCTTGGACATCAGGCCGACCGCGTAGTGCGCGTAGGCGGGGTCGTACCCACTATTGTACATGTACAGCCGCCCGCCCAGGTCGAAGTTGAGCACCGCCGCCACCGCCTGGCCATCCAGCGTCAAGATGTACAGCCGCAGCATCCCCTCCGAGGCCATCGTCGACGTCATCTCCCGGAAGAACGCCTCCATGCCCGGCCGCTCCAGGAACTCCTCCTTGTGGTGCGAGCTGATGCGCATCAGGTGGAACAGCGTATCGAGCGATGCGCCCGCTTCCTCCGCCTCCGTGACGGCGCGGAGCCGCAGGTCCCCGCCGGCGCTCTCCAGCCGCCGCAGCTTGCGCCGCAGCTCGTGGCGGTCCTTCTTGGAGAGCGTCGCCAGGTAGCCGTCCCACGTGTCCGGCAGGTCCACCGTCGGCGAGTGCGCCTCGTCCTCGCGCTGCACGGCCAGGCCCAGGGCGGCGGCGGCATCGGCCGCGGCGGACGTCGTGGGGCTGGCCGCCCGCAGGCCGCGCAGGTCGATTTCGCGCACCCCGTCCGCCAGCAGGCGTTCCAGCACGGCGGGGAAGAACGACCGCTCGAAGCCCGGCGTCACGACCACGTCCATGTAGTCGCAGATGGAGTAGTGCCCGACCAGCTCCGCCCGCTCGCCCTCGCAGAGCAACGGCGCCACGCCGATCAGGCGCTCGCCGTCCCGCGCGGTCAGCAGGCGCACGCGGCGCCCCGCCTGGAAGTGCTTCAGCCAGACGCGTTGCCAGGCCGGCGTGACGAACGGCACCGGGTTCGATACCTGCCCGAGCAGCCCGACCCACTCCGCGCTGATCCGGTCGAGCGGCTCATCCAGCACCGTCAACGGCGTCACGAGCCGCGCACCAGCGAGAGGAACTCGGCCCGCGTCACCTGGTTCTGCCGGAAGATCCCGCGCGTCGCCGAGGTGACCATCCGGCTGCCCGGCTTCTTGACACCGCGCTGCGTCATGCACAGGTGTTCCGCTGCGATGACGACGGCGACGCCGTCGGGCTGCAGCGTCTCCAGGATCGCGTCCGCCACCTGCCCCGTGAGCCGTTCTTGGAGCTGTGGCCGCCGCGCGTACCCCTCGACCAGCCGCGCCAGCTTGCTCACGCCGACCACGCGGCCGTCCGGGATGTAGCCGACGGCCGCCGTTCCGTGGAACGGCATGAAGTGGTGCTCACAGACGCTGTAAAACGGGATGTCGCGCAGGATCACCATCTCGTCGTGCCCCACCTCGAATCCGACCTTCAGGTACTCCCTCGGGTCGATGTGGAGCCCTTCGAACAGCTCCGCGTACATCCGGGCCACCCGTGCGGGCGTGTCGCGAAGCCCCTCCCGGTCCGGCGCCTCCCCTACAGCTACGATGATCTCGCGCACGGCGGCCTCGATCCGGCCGAGGTCCATCGGGCCGGAGGCGTCGATGCGGTGGCGGATGTCTTCGAGCGTCATCAGGTGCAGCGTACCGCCGGGTGATTCGGGAGGGGTGGGTCTGAGTGACGGCTTCAGAAATGCTAGCAACCCCCCGCCGCCGACGGCAACAAACGCACCCCGCTGGCTTCGGCGGGACGGCGCTGATAGTGTGCGCGCATTGCGAGGGGAGGCCGCATGAGCGGCGTCGACCACCCGGACGGCCCGCGCACGTTCGCGACGTGGCTGCGCGATAGCGCGCCGGTACCCCCGGACGTCATCGAACGCCTCATCGGGCTGGACCTGGGCCGCCACCCGACGCTCAGCGAGCTGCGCGCCGCCCTGGGGCTGGACTTCGACGCCGAGGCGGCGGCCGCCGCCGCCCGCGACGCCTGGCCCGGCCGCGACGTGCTCCCCTCCGATGACGACCTCTGTGCCGTCCTGGACGCGATGTACCGCGCCGTCCGCTCGACCCGCATGGTGCGCGCCCGCTGCACCGTCGCCGGGCCGGAGCTCTCGCGCGAGGGCGGCGCCATCACCCTGCGCGACGGCGATCACCTGGTGCTGCTCGCCTTTGCCGACAACGAGACCGATGGCAGCGTGGCGTTCTCCTCCGAAGCCCACGGCGAGGGCGTCGGCGGCCACGTGGAGCAGCGCCGCTCGGGCTCGGCGCTGCTGGACGCAGGTGAGATGCACGCCGGTTCGTACCTTCTCCCCGTGCTCGTTGTGGCCGACGGCCGCCCCGCCACGATCGACCTGCCGATCGAGTGCCGCCCGTCCGGCATGCTGGCGGTGCGGATCCTGGACGCCGCTGGCGGCGAGCCCGTGGCGGCGCGCGTCTACCTGCTCGATGCCGTCGGCGCGGCGTGGCCCGACGGCGCGACCGTGCGCATCGACCAGCACGGCAACGCCTACTTTCACGCCGAGGGTTCATTCGAGGCGCGTGTCAGCGGCGAGGTGCGGGTCCGCGTCGCCCGCGGCGTGGAGTACGAGCCGTGGGAGGAGACGCTCACCGTGCCCACCGACGGCCGCGCCGAGCGCACGGCGCGCCTCGCGCGCTGGTCGGACATGGCGGCCGACGGCTGGCACAGCGGCGACGTCCACGTGCACATGCACTACGGCGGCGAGTACCAGCTCGAGCCGGAGGACGTCGCGCTGGTGCAGCGCGCGGAGGACGTGCGCTTCCTGAACATGATGGTGGCCAACCAGGACAGCGGCTGGGTGCACGACACGACGCGCTTCAGCGGGACCGACCACGCGTTGAGCACCGCAACCCACGTGCTGCGCTGGGGCGAAGAGTATCGCAACGACTTCTACGGCCACCTCTGCATGTTCGGCATCCGCGCCCTCGTGCCGCCGATCTACAGCGGCTTCCGCGCCAGTGCCCACCCGCACGACGTGCCGGCGAACGCCGTCGCGGCGCGCGCCGCCCGCGACGCCGCGGGCACCCTGAGCTACGCCCACCCCATGATGGCCGACGGCGCGCTCGACCGCGTGTTCGAGAGGAAGCGCGCGTATGAGGCCAAGGAGCTCCCCGTCGACGCAGCGCTCGGCCTCATCGACGCGGTCGACGTGATGTCCTACCCCGCGAGCCATATCGATACGGCACGGCTCTGGTATCGCCTGCTCAACTGCGGGCTGCGCCTCGCGGCGACCGCCGGCAGCGACACCTTCATGAACTGCTGCGAGCACGGCGAGTTCAGCAACCCGCCCGGCGGCGTGCGCGCGTTCGTCCGCATCGATGGCGCGTTCTCAAGCGAGGCCTGGTGCGCGGGCGTGCGCGCCGGCCGCACCTTCGTCACCAACGCGCCGATGCTCTCGCTCGAGGCGACCCACGCTGGCGCGATGTACGGGGTCGGCGACGAGATCGCCGCGCGACCGGGCGACGTGATCCGCATCGAAGCGGCGGCGGGCGCCCACGTGAATATGGAGCGTCTCGAACTGCTGGTGGACGGCGAGATGGTCGAGGCGGTCGTGTCGGACGGCGGGATGGATCGCGCGGCGTTGACCTACGAACTGACCGCGCGCGAGAGCTGCTGGTTCGCGCTGCGGGCGCAGGGTCCGGCCGACCCGCGAGTGATGGACGACGCCGTCTTCGCGCACACCAGCCCCGTGTACGTGAACGTGGACGGGGCGCCGCGACGCCACGCGGCGGACGCGGCGTACTTCGCCGAGTGGATCGAGCGCCTGATCGCGATGACCGAACGCGAGGGCCGGTTCCCGGACGATGCGTCGCGCGACGCCGTCATCGCCGAGTTCCGCGCGGCACAGGCGTACTATCGCGGCTCGGATGGCGCGGCGGGCGAGCGCTGACGACACAGGCTCCCGTCTGGCGTCAGCCGAGCGCGCGCTCGATCGCGGCGCCCAACTCTTGCGTGCTGACCGATGCGCCGCCCGCCGCGATGTCCGGCGTGCGCAGACCGTCCGCGAGCGCGCCGCGCACCGCCGCCTCGACAGCCGCCGCCTCCGCCTCCAGGCCGAACGACAGCCGCAGCATCATCGCGGCGCTCAGAACCATCGCGATCGGGTTCGCCTTGCCCTGCCCGGCGATGTCCGGCGCGGACCCGTGGATCGGCTCGTACATGCCGAACCCCTGCGCGTTCAGGCTCGCGGACCCCAGCATGCCGAGCGAGCCGGCCAGAACGCTCGCCTCGTCGCTCAGGATGTCGCCGAAGATGTTGTTCGTCAGCAGCACGTCGAACTGCCGCGGGTTGACGATCATCTGCATCGCCGCGTTATCGACGTGCAGGTAGTCGTGCGCCACGTCCGGGTACGCCGGCGCGATCGTCGCCAGCACCTGCCGCCAGAGCACCGAGCTGTCCATGATGTTCGATTTCGCGACCAGCGTGACGTGGCGCCGCCGCCCGCGCGCCAGCCGGAATGCCGCGTGCGTGATCCGCGCGATCTCCCCCTCCGTGTACGCCTCCGTGTCCCACACCTGCCGCTGCCCGTCCACCATCCGCTCGCCGCGCTCGCCGAAGTAGATCCCGCCGGTCAGCTCGCGCACGATCAGCATGTCCGCGCCCTCGACGATCTCCGGCCGCAGCGGCGAGAGCGCGACGACCTCCGGGTACACGACGACCGGACGCAGGTTCATGAAGAGATCGAAGGCGCGCCGCAGGCCCAGGATCGCCGTCGTTTCGACGCCCTTCCACTTCGGGTGGTCCTGCTCGCTGGTGGGCCCGCCGAACGGGCCCTTCAGGATGGCGTCGGCCGCGCGGCAGGCGTCCAGCGTGACCGCGGGGAGGTGCTCGCCGTAGCGCTCCCACGCCTCTCCGCCCGCGTACGCCTCGACGAACTCGAACTCGTGCCCGTGGCGGCCGCCCACCGCCTGCAGCACGCGCAGCGCCTCGTCCACGATCTCGGGCCCGACGCCATCGCCCCGTAGCACGGCGATCCGGTAGTGCATGCGCGCAGGGTACAGAACGGCGGAGCGGCACCCCAGATCGGCTGCCGGGGACGCGCGCGGAGCTTGGTCGTAGCCGGCGGCTGACGTACGCTCTGCGCACGATGACCACCGTCAAGCTCGCCACGCTCAACATCTTCAACCGCATGGGCCAGTGGGGCACCCGCGCGCCCCTGCTCATCGATCAGCTGGAGGAGCTGCGCCCCGACGTCCTGGGGCTGCAGGAGGTCGACCTCGTGCTCGACCAGGGGATGTGGATCAGCCGCCAGATCAACAAGCGCCTGCCGGGCGAGCCGCACTACCGCATCAAGCACGCCACGAACCCGGACACCCGCGCCAGCTACCACGCAATCGCCACCATGTCGCGCATCGGCTTCCAGGAGCACGACGTCTTGGATCTGATGACCTTCGAACGGGTGGCCCAGCGCTTCGTCTTCCGCTGCGGCGACCGGCCGTTCGTCTTCGTGAACACGCACCTCCACTTCCCGCCGGAAGGCCAGCAGGAGCGCGTGCAACAGCTCAACTACCTGCTGGCGTGGCTGGACCGCGACGAGCGCCGCCTGCCGACGGTGATCGCCGGCGACTTCAACGCCTACGCCGAGCCACCGGAGCCCGCCGTCACCCTCATGAAGGCACGCTTTCGCTCCGCCTACGAGACGGTGCACGGGCGCGAGCCGGAGAAGACCTGGACGACGCCGGTCAACACCTACGACCCGGCGCCACACGGCACGCTCGACTACATCTTCGTCTCGCCGGAGTTCCGCGTAGCCGATGCCGGCCTCTGCTTCGACAAACCATCCGCCGCAGACCCGGACGTCTTCCCGTCCGACCACATCGGCGTGTACGCAGTGCTGGAGCTGTAGCGGCGGAACTCAGCCGGCGGCCCGCGCCCCGTCGCTCGAGCGCGCGTCCACGAAGCGGCGGAACGTATTGCCACCGTGGCGCTTCGCCTCGTACATCGCTACGTCAGCGCTTCGCAACAGGCTCTCCGCGTCCGGCGCGTCCTGCGGGAACGCGGCAATGCCGACGCTGGCCGCGACCGGCGCGCCCGCGCCGTCCGAGAGCACCTCCGGCGCGAGCGTCCGCAGCACGCGCTCCGCGACGGTCGCGGCGTCGTCCGGACGCGAGAGCCCCGGCAGCGCCAGCACGAACTCGTCGCCGCCGACGCGGGCGAGCGTGTCGCCCTCGCGCAGCATCTTGCCCAGCTCGCTGGCGACCCGCTGGAGCAGCCGGTCGCCCGCCGCGTGCCCCTGCAGGTCGTTCACCTGCTTGAAGCCGTCGAGGTCCAGGAAGAGCAGCGCCACCACGCTCCCGTCGCGGCGCGCCTGCGCCAGGTTCTGCGTCAGCCGGTCCATCAGCACCGGCCGGTTCGCCACGCCCGTGAGCGCATCGTGGAACGCCAGGTGGCGGATCGTCTCTTCGGCCCGGCGGCGCTTGGTGATGTCGCGCGCCACGGCGATCACTGCGCGAAACTCGCCGTCCGGGCCTAGCACCCTTGACGCGCTCACTTCCGCCGGGAAGCGCGTCCCGTCGCGGCGCACCAGCGTGTACTCGATGTCCCGCGCGACGAGCAGACCGTCCGTCTGCGCGAAGCTTGCGGCGAGCCGCTCGCGGTCGCCCGCCTCGACGAGATCCATGGCGCTGATGCCGCGCAGTTCGTCCGGGCTGCCGACACCAATGATCTCTGCCGCGCGCCCATTCGCCATCAGGATGCGCCCGCCCGGCTCCGAGAAGATGACCGCGTCCGGCGATGTCTCCACCAGCGTGCGGTACAGCGTCTCGCTCGCCCGGAGCGCCTGCTCCGCCGCCTGCCGCTCCGTGATGTCGTGCACGATGCACGCCGTCGCCAGCCAGTCAACGCCGCGGTCGGCGATCTTCGACGCCGTCACCTGCATCGTCCCCTGCTGGCCGTCGCCGCGGCTGTACGCGATCTCCGCGCGGTCGATGGACCCTTCGCGGATGATCGGCGCCAGCGACCCGCGAAACCAGCGCGCATCGACCTCCGCCACCGGCGCTCCGACCAGCGCCGCCATCGTCGTGCCCAGCATCTCGATCACCGCCTCGTTGGCGACGCGCACCACGCCGTCCCGGTCGAACAGGAGCACCCCGTCGTCCATCGTCCGGACGATCTGGCTCGCCGCGAGCGCCGGCGTGATATCGACCAGCCGGTCGCGCCAGATCGCGCGCGCGGCCAGCAGCACGAACGCGCCGATGAACAGGTAGCCCACCGGGTAGACCCCCACGCCGAATGTCGGGAGGAAATCCCCCGACGCGAGGTACGAGATCACGAGTGCGAGCCAGATCGTCTTCAGCCGCCGGCGGTTGGTCGGCGATTGCGTCGTCTTCCACGCCGTGCGCAGCATGTGCTCGCTCGCGCCCAGCAGGCCGCCAAAATAGACCAGGAACAAGACGATGAGCGGCCCGGACGTCGGATAGTAGCCCCAGTAGTAATGGCGCACGCCCGAAAGCATCGTGTCCGTGAAGATGAATACCGCGTAGAAGCACGCGGACGCTGCGACCGCGCCGATCGCGAACACCCGCTTCGTGCGCAGCTGCGCCGTCACCATCAGCGCGAACAGGAAGACCATGGCCGGGATGCTGACCAGGCCAATGTGCTCGACCCGGATCCAGTCGAACGCCAGCGCCTGATCGTCGGAGGAGTAAATCGCCGCGAAGCTCAACAGCCAGAGTGCCGCGGCCCCGGTCATGGCGAAGAACGTGAGGCTCACGCGCGACCCACGCTCGCGGATCACGGTGGCCACGCCCAGCGCCATGTTCAGCGCGCCAAAGAAGAGCAGCGGCATCGCGAAGACGCTGAAAGAGTAGGCCGAATAGTCGAACAGGTCGGTCACGGCACCTTCTGATCTGGATCGCGTTCGCCTGGACACGCTGGCGAACGCCGTGGCCCTCTGAGCCGCGTCCAATGGGAATCCCGTTTCTGGGTTATCGGCCCCCGCCGGAGGCCGCTGGAGAGCCGCTAGATGAAATGCCGCAGCCGATTCGCCTGGCTCCTAGGGGTGTACCCCTACCCAGGCGACGACAGCGTCCTCGATCGTGCGTTGGGCCGCGGCGGCGTCGTCCAGCGTCTTGTGGCTGACGAGCGCCAGCCCGCCGCCGCCGTCGCTTGGCGCCACGGGGGCGCGCTCCGTGCTCGCGTCGACGTTCGTCACGTTCGGCCGGCCGATGCCCGAGCCGTGCCACCCCTCGTTGAGCTGGTACACGTTGAGGATCGGCGTCCGCAGTGGCATCTCGGTGGCATTGCGGTCGTACAGCGCGGTTGTGCGGTCGATGATGACGCCGTACATCCGCGCCCCGAAGCGCATGTCGAGCGCGGCCGTGACCGACGTGACCGTCACCGCCCCGTGGCTGTGGCCCAGCAGCACGGCGCGCAGGCACGGCATCGCCTCCAGGCGGAGCGCCACCTCGTGCCCAAGCCACTGCTCCATGCGTGTCTGCGGCAGATCCGCGCCGAACAGCGCCGATGTGGCCAGCACCGTGTCCGTCGCCACGCCCGCCGCCCCCAGCCGCTGCTGCAGCGTGCGCACGATGTCCAGCAACCCCATGCTCTCGCCCCCCGACGGATCCAGCAGGTTGCTGCCGGCGCTCGCCGCGGAGACGATCAACACGGGCGGCACACGCGCGGCGCAACTGTACCCCGCGGCGTCAGACGGCGGGCCGGCGTAGAAGTCGCTGCGATGCGCCGGATCGATGCAAGCCTCGCCGGCGACCAGCGGGATGTCGAGCCCGGCCAGCGCGCTGCCGTCACCCGCATTCAGCCGGCCGTCATGGTCGCGGTCAAGGCAAGAGATCTGGATCGGCACGCCGCCGCGGGACGTCGCCAGCCCCTCGATCCACGTCGCCGGCAGTGGCGTCGCCGTCGGTTGCGCGGGCGACGGAGTGTGCGTCGGGAGGGGGATCGTGGCGGACTGGCTGCTGCCGGCGCCGTTCGCGAACACGAGGTACAGCACTGCCGCTGCCA
The DNA here is from genome assembly GCA_035632115.1 of Dehalococcoidia bacterium. Lineage (GTDB taxonomy): Bacteria > Chloroflexota > Dehalococcoidia > DSTF01 > JACRBR01 > DASQHL01. The sequence continues at coordinate 30,670 of DASQHL010000133.1, forward strand.
CCGTGGCCACGGCAAGCAGCACCAGCGCGGACGCGAATCTCATCCCGTGGCGCGGCGTGCGCCCCCGAGGAGGCTGCGCGGGACGGCGTTCCGGCGGCCGCGCTCGATGTCGCGCAGCCAGGCGCGGACGCGGCGCCCGGCGACGATCGCGGCGCCGGTCAGGTCGAACGTGGCGGCGTCATCGCCGGCGCGTACGCGGATCCGGCTGCCGCCCGCCCGCTCCACCGCGGCGACGTCGGCGAGCCAGAACGCAGCCCGCGTGGCCTCGTTGCCCTCCACATCCGCGACGAAGAACAGGCGCTCGCTGGTCAGCGTCAGCCAGCCCTCCCACCAGTGCGGCGGGCCGGCAACGCGGAGCCGGGCCGCGCCCGACCGGGCGAGTTGCTCGCGAGCATGCAAGGCGTCCCGCTCGTGTCGGCTGGACGGTGCCATGCATCCAGTATAGGCAATTCAGTGGCCCGCAACTGTGACGATGCCATCATGAAGTCGCCGGAGGACGGAGCGCGCAGCGGTGCGGCGCGCGGCCGGCAAAGCTCACCACCTCCCGGTAACCCGCCCGCTCCGCGAGATCGGCGAGCGCGCCGAATCCCTCGCCGACGCGCTCCGGCGTGTGCGCGTCGGAGCCGAACGTGATCGGCAGGCCCAGCGCGTGCGCCCGCTCGAGCAGCGGCGCCGCCGGGTAGATCTCGTGCACCGGCTTGTTAAGGCCGTTGCTGTTCAGCTCCAGCGCCATCCTGTGCACCGCCGCGCCGGCGAGGATCTCGTCGTGCATCGGCGTCTCGTCCGGCGGCCGGTGGCCGAACACCTTGACCACGTCCGGGTGCGCCAGCACATCCGCCAGCCCCGACGCCGCCAGTTCGCGCACAAGCCCGCCGTAGTCGCGCCACACCGCCGCCACGTCGCGCTTGCGCCACTCCGCGTCGAACGCCGGTTCATCGAAACCCCACGAGCCGATGTAATGCACCGAGCCCAACACGATGTCCCAGTCGTACGGCGCCAGGAACGCCCGCAGCTGGTCCTCCCGGCCGCGCACCCAGTCCATCTCCAGCCCCAGCAACACCGGTACGCCCGCGCTCTTCGCCCCTTCGACGAGGCGCACGTAGTCGGCCACGCTGCCGGAGACGTGATCGCGCCAGTAGCGCTCCGCCAGGCGCGCCAGGTGCGGGTCCGGGTCGTCGTCCCACCAGCCCCGCAGCAGCTCGTACGCCTCGCGAAAGCGGAACAGGTGCTCCGTGATGCAGATCGCCTCCACGCGGCGCTCTCCGGCCACGCGCACGTACTCGTCGATGCGTGCGCGCGTCATCGGCGGCTGCTCGCCGTGCGGCTGCAGGTGCGTGTGAGAATCGATCACCCGCGCAGCCCCAATTCGTCGATGATCGGCTCCATGCCGCGCATCAGCGAGACGATACGACCCGCGGCCTCGTCCGCCAGCTCCGGCGTCAGCGCAGGCGCGTCCAGCGAGCGGTGCAGCCGCGTCCACGACGGCGTCCACTCCTCCAGCTCGTACTCCGTGCCGATGCGTGCCTGCACCTCGGGCGCGCGCGCCGCCAGCGCTGCCGCCGCCTCGTAGTTGCGCTCCCGCTCGCCCTCGAAGTGCAGCCCGACCTCCACGCGCGCGCTCTTGCGCTGTGCCCACACCTCGTAGTGGATCTCCGGAGAGCCGCGGTAGTACTGGAGGTAGCCGAACCGCTGGCGCGACGCGAAGCCGTCGAGCCCATCGCCCACCCGCGCGCCCACGCGTTCATACACCAGCGCCAGGAACTCGCGGACGGTGAGGGACGGCAGGCCGGGTCCGGTGCGCCGCTTCGCCATGGCGGCATGGTAGGCGACGCGCTCGCGCACGCCCAGCGCGGCCCCGCCGCGTCCGGTTGCGTCTGCTCCGGACGGCCGTATGCTGGGCTTATGCGCATCGGCGTCGTCTCCGACACGCACGGCTACGTCGACCCGCGGCTGGCGGCGGCCTTCGCTGGCGTCGAGGCGATCCTCCACGCTGGCGACGTCGGCGGCATGGACGTGTTGGCTGCATTGCAGGCAATGGCGCCCCTGTACGCTGTCCGCGGCAACAACGACGAAAAGCTCGGCGGGCTGGGCCTGCCGCTGCGACGGGACGTCGCCCTCGACGGCATCCCGTTTCATATCGTCCATCGCTTCCCGGACGCGCGCCCGCCAGCGCACGCCGGCGTCGTCGTCTTCGGACACAGCCACCGCGCGCTGATCGAGCGTGGCCCTGGCGCCATGCGCGTCAATCCCGGCGCCGCCGGCCGCGTGGGCTTCCACCGCATCCAGACCGTGGCGCTGATCAGCACCGCCGCCGGCGCCGTCGCCGAAGCGCGCGTTGTCGAGCTGGGCGCGCGCCTGCCGCCTCCGCCCCGCCGCTCCGCATCGAAGGGCGGTGCGCGATGACCGATGCGCTGCTCGATGAGCTGGACCGGGAGGCTGAGGCGTTCGCCGAGGCGGTCGAGCGCGAACAGTACCTGAACGGATCCGGCCAGAAAGACCGCGTGGAGCTGCAGGCGATCTACCGCCGTCACGCGCGACTGTTCTCGCGCGAGACGATCGATGCGCTGGCTCGCGCCGACGCCGCCGACGAGCGCCGGCGCGAGCTGCGTCGCCTGGCCGTCGAGGGTTACCTGGACGCCGCCGCGGACGAGCTCACCGAGGCGATCGCGCTGCGCGAGACGGCCGATGCGGTCGAATGGGACGGCGCCGCCGTGCCCTACCGGTCCGTTGCGCCGCTGGTGCGCAACGAGCCCGATGCCGCGCGCCGTCATGCGCTGGAACGCCGCCTCGCCGCGGTGACGGCGGCCCAGAACGCGCTCCGCGAGCGCCGCTGGGACGTCCTCCACGGGCGCGCGAACGAGCTGGGCTACGGAAGCTACCGGCAGCTCATCGAGGACGTGGGCGGGTTGGACATCGCTGCGCTCGCTGCGACGCTCGGCCGCTTCCTGCGCGACACGGAGGCGCCGTATCGCGACGCGCTGGCGACGCGCCTCCGCGCTATAGGCATCGACCCCGCGTTTGCCGAAAAGAGCGACCTGGCGTTTCTCTTCCGCGAGCCGGCGTTCGATCGCTGGTTCGCGGCGGACCGGCTGCTGGAGACCTACGCGGAGACGATGCGCGGACTGGGGCTGGCGGACCAGGCGCAGGCGCGCATCATCCTCGATGTGGAGCCGCGGCCCACGAAGTCGCCCCGCGCGTTCTGCTCGGCGCTCCGCATTCCCGACGAGATCTACCTTGTGATCAGCCCGCAGGGCGGCGAGAGCGACTACGGCGCCATCCTGCACGAGGGCGGCCACGCCCAGCACTTCGCGCACGTCGGTCGCTCGCTGCCCTTCGCCCTCCGCGGCCTCGGCGATAACTCCGTGACGGAGGGCTTCGCCTTCGTGCTCGAACACATCATGGCGATCCCCGCCTGGCTCGAGCGTCATCTCGGCATGCAGGATCCCGGCGCCTACCTGGCGGCGCACCGCTTCAACCGGCTCTACATGGTGCGCCGGTACGCCGCCAAGCTGCTGTACGAAGCGGAGCTGCACGCTCGCGACGAGGTGCGCGGCGGCCAGAAGCGCTACGCCGATCTCCTGACGGCGGCGACCGGCGTGCGCTACCAGCCGGAGGACTACCTCGCCGATGTGGACGACGCGTACTACTGCGCGCGCTATCTCCGCGCCTGGATCTTCGATGCGCAGGTGCGCGCGCTGCTGCGCCAGCGCTTTGGCGATGGCTGGTTCGCGTCGCCGGCCGCGGGTGCGAAACTCGTCGAGCTCTGGTCGCGCGGCCAGCGCTACGACGCGCCCGAGCTGCTGCGGCGCGAAGGGCTCGCCGGCCTCGACCCGGCCGCGCTCGTGTCGGACCTCGCCGGCTGATCGATCGACGGGCGCGCCCGGCGCGCTCTGTTATCATCTCCCGGTGACGATGCCGCAGACGACGCCCGCGTACCAGCTCACGCTGCCGATCTTCGAGGGTCCCCTCGATCTGCTCCTCCATCTCATCGAGCGGGAGGAGCTGGATATCACGAATATCGCCCTGGTCGCCGTCGCCGACCAGTACATGGCGTATCTGCACACCGCCGAGCGGATCAACCTCGACCAGTTGGCCGAGTTCATCGTCATCGGCGCGCGGCTGCTGCTGCTGAAGTCGCGCGCGCTGCTGCCCCGCCCCCCCGGTGCCCCCCTCGCCGACGATGAGGAGGACGAGAGCGGCGACCTCGCGCGCCAGCTCATCGAGTACAAGCTGTTCAAGGAAGCCGCGGGACAGCTCCGCGCCATCGAGACCGCCGGCCTCCACTCCTACCCGCGCATCGCGCCGCCGCCGGAGCTGCCCGCGCCGACGGGCCTGGACGGCGTCACGCTCGACCTCCTGCAGCAACTCGTCATGGACGCGCTCACACGCCAGCCTGAGGAGGAGGAGCCGGCGCAGGTTATCCAGGCCCACCGCTTCACCGTGCGCGAGAAGGTCGCGCTGATCACCGAGCTGCTGGCGGCGTCCGGCCGCGTCAGCTTCCGCGATCTCATCGCACAGTGCCGCTCCCGCATGGAGATCATCGTTTCGTTCATGGCGGTGCTGGAGCTGATCAAGTCGCGCCTCCTCGATGCGGTGCAGGACGCCGCCTTCGCCGATATCTCGCTGGTGCCATCAGGCGAACGCCTGCTGGATGTCGAAGTCACCTCCGAGTTCGACGACGACTGACCGGCGCGTACAGCCCGCCATCACATGAGCCTCGACCCGCGTTCGCCTGCAGCGTCGCCGCCCCGCCGCGTCGTCGTCGTCGGTACCACCGGCGCCGGCAAGACGACGTTCGCCCGCGCCGTCGCCGCCGCGATCGGCGCGCCGCACACGGAGCTGGACGCGTTGAACTGGGAGCCCGGCTGGACGCCGGCGGAGCCGGCGGCCTTCCGCGCGCGGGCCGATCAGGCGGCCGCCGGACCCGCCTGGGTGATCGATGGCAACTACGGCCAGGTGCGCGATGTGGTCTGGGCCCGCGCAGATACCCTCGTCTGGCTGGACTACCCGTTTCCGCTGGTGATCCGGCGGCTCTTCGTGCGTTCGCTCCGTCGCGGCCTCCGGCGCGAGCAACTCTGGAACGGCAACCAGGAGCGCCTCAGCATGCAGTTCCTCAGCCGCGACTCGCTCTTCCTCTGGGCGGTGAAGACGCACTGGCGCCGTCGCCGCGAGTACCCCGAACGCCTGCGCGAACCCGCGCTGGCGCACCTGGCAGTGCACCGCTTCCGGCACCCACGCGCTGCCGGGCGCTGGCTCGCCGCACTGCGCGCGCAATCGGAGAGCGGCAGCCGCAGTGATCCGTAGCGGATGTTGCGGCGTCGCCGTCCGCAGCGAATGTTGCGGCGCGCCGGCGCTGACCTTTCCGCCGCCCCCCATGGTCGTCCGCTACAATCCCGCGGTGCCCGGAAGAGGTGTGATGAAGCGGACCCGGTGGCGCGTCGCGCCGATCGCCGTCGCCTGCGTGACAGCGCTCGCGCTCGCTGCGTGCGGCGGCGGCGCAAAGAAGGCGGGTGGGCCGGCCCAGGGGCCGCCACGCTCCTTCATGATGGGGATCAGTACGTTGCCGCGCGCGCTCAACGCCCGGTCGTACGCCGACAGCTTCCGCCTCGCCGGCCAGACCGGCGACATGGTGCTGATCCAGCGCACCCCACCCTGGGCCGACTTCCTGCCCGGCGCCGATGTCAGCAACGCCACCGCCACCACCACCGCCAGCGAGAAGGCCGCGCTCAGCGATCGCCACCTGAAGCTCTTCTACGCCATCGACCCAACGGACGGCTCCACCGGGCGCGATCGCCTGGCCGGCCTGCCACCCGCGCTCGCCGGCCGCAACTTCGGCGATGCCCAGGTGCGCGCCGCCTTCCTCTCCTACGCCAAGTACGTCGCCCTGAACTACAAGCCCGCCTACCTCGCGCTCGGCGTCGAGATGAACCTCTACTACGAGCGCAACAAGGATGACCTGAAGAACTTCACGTCGTTGTACGACGAGGCCTACGACCAGGTGAAGCAGATCTCGCCGGCGACGCAGATCACCGTGACGTTCCAGTACGAAGACCTCCAGGGCATCCTGCCCACGCAGAACGCACACTTCGCCGACTGGCAGCTGCTCAAGCAGTTCGAGCCCAAGATGGACGTGACCGCGATCAGCACCTACCCCAGCTTCTCGTTTACCAGTGAGGCGGCCATCCCTGCCAATTACTACAGCCAGCTCCGCGCCTTCACCGACCGCCCGATCGTCATCGCCGAGATGGGCTACTCCTCCGCTCCCGGCGCGCAGGGGATGAACAACGGCACGGACGCCGACCAGGCGAGCTTCGTGCGGCGCGTGCTGACGGAAGCGCAGGACCTCCACATGCCGTTCATCATCTGGTTCGCCGGCTGGGACCCCGCCTACGCCCAGGACACGCCGTACAGCGTCTTCCAGCACATCGGCCTCCGCCGCGCCGACGACACCGCCAAACCCGCCTGGCAGCTCTGGAGCGACGCGGCGCGCCGCCCCTACCAGCCGCCCGCCCGCGCCGCGTCCGGATAGCCTCCGCCGTTGACACAGCCGCCGCCGTAAGTTGGAATAAGTCGCTCGTGGGAGGAGGCGAATGTTGCAGTTGGATCCGGCACGGCTTGGCTCGCTTGAGCTCGACGAGATGTGGGTCCCCTACGCCGACCTCTACGACCTGGACTTCCTGCCGACGCGCCTGCGTCTCGGCAACGAGGAGTACCAGTTCGACTGCAGCTTCCTGGTGCAGGGCCACGGCGCGCTCATGCCGCCGAAGATCCGCGAGTTGCGCGCCGCCGGCAAGCCGCCCGTGGTAGTGGAGCGCAGCGACCGCTACTACGTCTTCGTCCCCGCCGCCTGACATGCCCCCCCGCAAGAAGGTCAACGAGCCCCACGTGAAGCTCTACCAGTCCGACTGCCCCACCTGCGGCCGCCACTACGAGGGCAACTTCCCCATGTGGGTGCGCATCGGCGACTTCCCCTGCATCTGCGGCGCCTCCGTGCCCGCCCCGGCCGGCCAGGGCGGCTGGGACGACTACCGCTACGAGGACTGACGGGACACCGGGCATGGACTACCGCGTCACGGTCGAACGCAACAAGCTGAAGTTCGCCGCCGCCCACTTCGCCACCTTTGGCGGCGCGTGCGAGCCGCTCCACGGCCACAACTACGCCGTCACGATCGAGGTCGCCGGCACGCTCACCGCTGATTCATGGGTGTGCGACTTCTCGACGCTCAAGTCGCTGGGCAAGGCGCTCTGCGACGAGCTCGACCACAAGTTCCTGCTCCAGCGCGACAGCCGCGTCCTCACCATCGATGAGGGCATGGCGAACTGGAAGGTCCGCTTCCAGGAGCGCGGCTGGGTCTTCCCGAAGGCCGACGTCCTCCCGCTGCCCATCGACAACACCACGGCGGAGCGCCTCGCCGAGTGGTTCGTCGGCCGGCTCGGCGTGTCGTTGCGGGAGCGCGGCGCCGCGAACATCACGGCGATCACCGTGGGCGTAGAAGAAGCCCCCGGCCAGACCGGCTGGGCGTCGGCCGCGCCGTAGGGACGGGCGCGCCCGTCCCCACGGCACATGCCCGTCGGATCCGCTACGCGCTGCCACCCGACTCAGCCGGCGGCGCGGGTCGCGGGTGCGCCCGCAACTGACGCCGGCCGACGTACCAGCCGCCCGCCGCCAGCGGCAGCAGCCACCACGAGAACGCCGCCACCGCCAGCACCACCGTCGCCGCCCCTCTCAGCACCTCGATCGACTGCCAGAACGCGTCCGCCGCGACGTGCAGCGGGTTGTTCGAGCCACCCTGCGGCTGCGGCTTCGCCGGCACCACGGGCGCCAGGTGCACCGTGATCGTCGCCAGGTCCGTCTGGTTGTTGAGCAGGTTGATCCGCCCCTGCGTCTGCTCGATCTCCGCCTGCGTCTGGTTGATCCGGTCCTGCACCTGCAGCACCTGCCCGATGTCGCCCGCCCGCGTCAGGAACCCCAGGTACTGCTGCAGCGCCGCCTGCAGGCTGTGCAGCCGCGACTGCAGGTCCGTGTAGTCCTGCGTCACGTCGTTGCTGTTGCTCTGCTCGTCCTGCACCGTGCCGAGCTGGCGCAGGCGCCCCAGCGCGTCCTGGTACTTGTCGGCGGGCACGCGGATCGTCACCGAAGCTGTCTCCTTCCCGTCCTGGTGACCGAACGCCGAGCTGGCGATGAAGCCGCCGTCGACGGTCGCGATGTTGCCCGCGTCCTCGAAGCCCCGCGCCACATCCTTCACGCCCACGCTGAGCGTGGAGACCATCACGATCTTCCGGCCCAGCACGTCCGGCAGCGCCAGGGCGCCTCGCGCCGACGTCGCGCCGTTGGCCGGGGCGGCCCCCCCGGACGCCGAGGACTGCGCCGACGCACCGGAGGGCGCCGGCGCGCCGGCTGGAGCATACGCGGCGGTGTCTTTCATCGTCAGCGTAGACGACGCCCCTCCGCCGCCCGACCCCGCCGGCGGCGCGCCGCCGCTCTTCGTCGCTGTGCCGCCGCAGGCCGCCGCGGCGATCAGCACGATCCCCGCCGCGCCCAGCGCCAGCAGCCGCTTCGCGTTCAATGTGCCTGTCATTGTGTTCCTCCTCGTAACTCCCGGTGGCGGGGGTACAAGAAAGACGCCACGGCTGCCCCCGGTGTTCCCGTGCCCCGCCACGTTTTTTTCAGAGCGTTTACCCGGGGATCGCCTTCCTCCCACACAACACCCACCGTGTTGGGCGATGATTCAGTGCGATGGACGCACCAACGGAAGCCGCCCCGGAACCAGCACCGCCGCCGCGCACCGGCGCCGTCCGCATCAGCCGCCGCAAGCTTCTCGGCGGCGCCGCCGCCGCGGCGGCGCTCGTCACGGCCGGCGGCGCCACGGCCGTCGTCCTCAAGGAACGCGGCGCCGGCTCATCGAGCGGAGGCAGCGCGCCTCTGGCCGCCGGCCTGAACACGCCGCCGGACGCGCTGAAAGACGCCGATACGCGCCTGCGCCACCTCCTCCGCCGTACCACCTTTACGGCAACGCCTGCCGATGTCGCCCGCTACCACGGGACGGCGCTTGAGAAGGTGACGGACGACATCCTCGCCAGCGCCGCCCTCGACGACAGCGCCGCAGATCAGTCCCTCGCGTCGCTCAACCTCGATACGACGAAGCCGGCCGACGTGATCGCCACCTGGGTCGCCCGCATGCTCTACACGCGCCGCCCGATCGTCGAGCGCATGACGCTGTGCTGGCATGGCCTGCTGACCAGCGGGTTGGAAAAGGTCGGCGGCAAGCGCGCCAGCCTCATGCTCGACCAGAATCAGTTCTTTCGCCAGCACGCCTTCAGCACCTTCGACGTGCTGCTGAAGGGCGTCGTGCGCAACCCGGCGATGATGCTCTGGCTGGATCTGCAGACCAGCCGCAAGGGCCACCCCAACGAGAATTACGCCCGCGAGCTGATGGAGCTCTTCACGCTGGGCGCCGGCAACTACAGCGAGCAGGACGTGCGCGAGTCCGCGCGCGCCCACACCGGCTACTCCCTCGACCGGTCGCTCGCCTTCGTGTTCCGGCCGGCGCTCCACGACGACGGCCAGAAGACGTTCCTCGGCCAGACCGGCAACTTCGACGCGGACGCGGTCGTCGACATCATCCTCAAGCAGGACGCCGCGCCCACGCACTTCGCGCGCAAGATCTTCGAAGCGTTCGCCTATCCCGCGCCGGACTCTGCCACGCTCAAGCCGATCGCCGATGTCGCCCGCCGCACCGCCTTTGATACGAAGCAAGTCCTGCGCGCGGTGCTCACCTCCGATGCCTTCTACTCGCCGCTGGCCTACCGGGCGCTGGTCAAGAGCCCGACGCACTACACCATCGGCGCCTTGCGGCTGTTCGGTGCGCAGCCCGATCCGCGCCTGGTCGTCGCCGCGAGCCGCAACATGGGGCAGGTGCTGTTCGACCCGCCGAACGTCGCCGGCTGGCCCGGCGGCGGCACCTGGCTCGCTACCAGCACCTGGTTCGCGCGCGTCAACTTCGCCGCCGCCATGATGAACGGCGTCGGCCGCGGCGCGCGCGGCGCCCCCGTCGATACCACGGCGATCTTCCGCACGCCGCCGGCCAGCGCCGCCGCCGCCGTCGACGCCGCCGCGCTCGCGACGATCGACGGCGTGTTGGCGTCCGATGCGCGCCAGACCCTCGTCGCCTACCTCGACGAAGGTGGTGGCTTCTCGTCGCTGCCCGATGCCACGCGACAGGAGCGGCTGCGCGGCATGCTCGCGCTCCTGCTCGCGTCACCCGACTACCAGCTCGCCTGAGGAGGATCGCCATGATCGGTCGACGGGATTTCGTGAAGCGCGGCGTAGCGCTCGTGACGCTGGGCACCATGCACGCCGCGCTGCCGCCCGTGTTCAAGGGCGCCTTCGCCGTCCGCGCGTCGGATGCGGAAGCCGCGACCGAGGGCCAGGGCCGTACGCTCGTCATCCTCCAGCTCGCCGGCGGCAACGACGGGCTGAACACCCTCGTCCCCTACCGCGACCCCGCCTACCCCACGCTCCGGCCGACGCTGAAAGTGGACCCCGCGCAGGTCGTCCAGCTCAGCGACCAGTTCGGCCTCCACCCGAAACTCGCCGCGCTCAAGCCGCTCTGGGACAAGAAGCAGCTCGCCATCGTCCACGGCGTCGGCTACCCGCAGCCCAACTTCTCGCACTTCCAGTCGATGGCCATCTGGCAGAACGCCACCGCGCAGAACATCGACCACGGCTGGCTCGGCCAGTATCTCGCGAAGCTCGAATCGCAGGAGCACGACCCGTTGCACGGCTTCAACGTCGGCCAGTTCGTGGCGGAAGAGCTCTACTCGCCGAACGCGCCCGTCGTCGCCGCCCCCAACGCAACGTCGTACGGCTTCCAGCGTCTGGCCCCGGACGAGGCCGAAGCACGGCGCCGCCAGACCGCACTGCTCAAGCTCTACGACCAGTTCCCGAAGAACATGCCCTACGCCGCGCTGATCGAGAGCACCGCGAACGACGCCGTCTCCAGCTCGCAAGCCGTCGAAGCAGCGGCCGCGGCGCACACGCCGGCGGTGACCTACCCGCAGACGTCGCTCGCCAGCGGCCTCAAACTCGTCGCGCAGGTGATCGCCAGCGGCGCGAAGCTGCGCGTCGCCCACGTCACGCTCGGCGGCTTCGATACGCACTCCGCGCAGCTCAACGAGCACGAGACGCTGCTCGGCCAGCTCGGCGACGCGATCGCCGCCTTCTACGCCGACCTGACTTCGATGGGTCGCGACAAGGACGTGCTCACCATGACCTGGTCGGAGTTCGGTCGCCGCGCGGCCCAGAACGCCAGCGAAGGCACCGACCACGGCACCGCCGCGCCCATGTTCGTGGTGGGCGGCAGCGTGGCCGGCGGCGCCTTCTACGGCCAGCCCGTATCGCTCAGCAACCTGGACAGCGGCAACCTGCGCTTCACCACGGACTTCCGCTCCGTCTACGCCAGCGTCCTGGAGAAGTGGGTCGGCGTGCCGCCCGACGACATCCTGGGCGCGCACTTTGCGCCCGTCGATGGCCTTGTGGCCTGACACCACGTCCCCACCGCGCGTCCGCGGGCCCGAGGGCTAACGCCGTCCCCCGCCGAACCTGTACCCTGCCCCCATGGCGCAGGGATCGGAGAAGTACCGGATCACGGGTGGCCGCCCGCTGGCGGGGCGCGTACGCATCAGCGGCTCCAAGAACGGCGCCGACTACGCCATGGCCGCCGCCCTCCTCACCGCCGATGACGTCGTGCTCCACAACGTCCCCGATATCGGCGACGTGCGGCAGATGGAGGAGATCCTCGCGCACCTCGGCGCGCGCGTCGAGCACGCCGGCCCCGGGACCCTGCGCATCAACTGCGCCAACGTCACCCGCTACGACGTGCCGCCCCGCCTCGCCGTCCAGCTCCGCGCGAGCTTCCTCGTCATGGGCCCGCTCATCGCCCGCTTCGGCCGCGCGTCGTGTCCGCCGCCCGGCGGCGACGCCATCGGCATCCGCCCGCTCGACGTGCACCTCGCGGGCTTCCGCATGCTCGGCGCCACCGTGCGCCAGAAGGGCGACGTCTTCGACGCCCAGGAGGAGGGCGCCCTCCGCGGCGGCCGCGTCGTCCTCGACTACCCCAGCGTCATGGGCACGCTCAACGTCATGCTCGCCGCCACGCTCGCTGAGGGCGAGACGACGATCGTCAACGCCGCCAGCGAGCCCGAGATCGCCAGCCTCGCCGTGATGCTGCAGCACATGGGCGCGCGGATCAGCGGTGCCGGCACGTCCTTCGTGCGCATCGAAGGCGCGCGGTCGCTCTGCGGCGCCGAGCACCGCGTGATCGCCGACCGGCTCGAAGCCGGGACGTTCGCGCTCGCCGCCGCGATCACCTGCGGCGAGGTCGAGCTGGAGGAGGCTGTCCCGGAGCACCTCGACACCCTGCTCTGGAAGATGCGTGAGGCCGGCGCCGAGGTCGAGCCCACCGACGCCGGCCTGCGCGTCCGTGGGCCGGGCGGCTATCGCGCCGTCAACGCCCAGGCGCTGCCCTACCCCGGTCTCGCCACGGACCTGCAACCCCAGCTAGCCGCGTTCTTGACGCAGGCCGACGGCGCCAGCACCATCCACGAGCGCGTCTACGACAACCGCCTGCTCTACATCGCCGAGCTCCGCAAGATGGGCGCCAACGTGGTGGCCACCGGCCAGACCGCCATCATCACCGGCCCCACGAAGCTGCGTGCCGCCCGCGTCTCCGCCCTCGACGTCCGCGCCGGCAGCGCCTGCGTCCTCGCCGCGCTCGTGGCGGACGGCACCACCGAGATCAGCGATGTCTACCACATCGACCGTGCGCACGAGGACCTGCATGGTAAACTGCGCGCGTTGGGGGCTGAGATCGAACGGGCCTAGCCTGTCCCGGGCATCCGGGTGGCGCGCCGCCTGAAGCGGCCGCGCCTGCGCCGAGCCTCCTCGCCGTCTCACGGATCGCCCGCGTATCGACCCGGACAGGAAGGGCAACCAGCCAATGCTCTCGAAGCACATCGGCATCGACCTCGGCACGGCGAACGTGCTGGTCTACGTGAAGGGCCGCGGCATCGTCGTCAACGAGCCGTCGGTCGTGGCCCTGGCCAACCGCGACAACACCGTCGTGGCCGTCGGCCGCGACGCCCTCGAGATGATGGGCCGCGTGCCCGGCAGCATCTCTGTCATCCGCCCCATGCGCGACGGCGTCATCGCCGACTACCTGATCACCGAAGCCATGCTCCGCTACTTCATCACGAAGGTCGTCGGCCGCTTCAACCTGATCAAGCCGGAGGTGATGGTCTGCATCCCCGCCGGCGTCACCAGCGTCGAGCAGCGCGCCGTGCGCGACGCCGCCGAGCAGGCCGGCGGACGCCGCCCCGTCCACCTCGTGCCGGAGCCCCTCGCCGCCGCCATCGGCGCCCGCATCCCCGTCCACTCCCCCAGCGGCAACATGGTCGTCGATATCGGCGGCGGCCGCACCGAGGCCGCCGTCATCTCCATGTACGGCATCGTCGTCAGCGAGAGCGTGCGCGTCGCCGGAGACCGCCTGGACGATGCCATCGTCGCCTACGTCAAGCGCCGCTACAACCTCCTCATCGGCGAGCGCACGGCAGAAGAGATGAAGACGACGATCGGTGCCGCCGTGCCGCTGGAGACCGAGCTGCGCATGGACATCCGCGGCCGCGACCAGATCAGTGGCCTGCCCAAGACCGTCTCCGTCACCTCCGCCGATGTCACCGCCGCGATCCAGGACGCGCTCGCCACCATCGTCTCCGTCGTCCGCACCGTGCTGGAGCGCATCCCCCCGGAGCTCGGCTCGGACGTCATCGACCGCGGCATCGTCCTGACCGGCGGCGGTGCCCTCCTCCGCCACCTCGACATCCTCCTCACGCAGGAGACCGGCATCCCCTGCCAGGTCGCCGAGAACCCGCTCGACTGCGTGGCCATCGGCGCCGGCGTCGCGCTCGAGTATCTGGACGTCATCCGCCGCGCGCTCCCCACCGAGGAGGAGACGCTGGTCGCCAGCTACTGAGCGCCGGCCACCACGCGCGCGCTCTCCCCGGCGAACGCTCCCGCGAGCCCAACATTTGCGAATACATTAATCAGTCCCTCCGGGCGGATGCGCTCCGCGGTCTGCTACCTTGCCATGTCGAGGACGCGAGAGCGCCCGGCCGCCCCCGCGCGAGTGCCCGTGGGCCTCGGTCGCCGGATGGGGCGGCGCCAGCAAAGGACACCCTGATGACCACCGAACCACTGCGCACCGTCGGCACGCCCTCGCGCGACGGCCGCGACTTGATCATCGATGCCCGCGACGTCGCCAAGACCTATCACTCCGACGACGTCACCGTCCACGCCCTGCGCGGCGTCTCCTTCAGCGTCGCCCGAGGCGAGATGGTGGCGATCATGGGCCCGTCGGGCTGCGGCAAGACCACGCTCCTCAACTGCCTCAGTGGCCTCGACACCATCGACGAGGGCATCATCCTCATCAACGGCGAGGACATCAACAAGCTGTCCGACGACAAGCGCACCGAGTTCCGCGCCCGCAAGATGGGCTTCGTCTTCCAGTTCTACAACCTGCTGCCCGTCCTCAGCTCCATCGAGAACGTCGAGCTGCCCCTGCTAGTCTCCGGCACGAGGTCCGCCGCCGCGCGCGCCAGGGCCGACGCCGCGCTCGACCTCGTCCACCTGCGCGACTGGGCGAAACACAAGCCGTCGCAGCTCTCCGGCGGCCAGCGCCAGCGCGTCACCATCGCCCGCGCACTCGTTAACGACCCCGCGATCGTCTGGGGCGACGAGCCCACCGGCGACCTCGACACGCAGAACGCCGAGGAGATCATGGATCTCATCACCGATCTCAACGTGCGCAAGCACCAGACCTTCGTCATCGTCACGCACGCACCCGAAGTCGCTGCCCGCTGCCACCGCATCATCCGCATGCTCGATGGCCGTATCGTCAGCGAGGAGATCGCGCGGGGACTCGCCGGATGAACGACCTCTTCGGCCTCTCGATGACCTACGTCATGATCGCCCTGCTGGTGATCCTCGGTATCGCCGCGTCCAGCATCGCCTGGGTCGTGCTCCGCAACCGCGTCATGTTCCTCATCGGCGTCCGCAACATCCCGAGGCGGCGCGCGCAGACCGTCCTCATCATCATCGGACTGATGCTCAGCACGCTGATCATCAGCACCGCCTTCAGCATTGGCGATACCGTGAGCTACAGCCTCACCAGCCAGGTGTACGAACGGCTGCACAGCGTCGACGAGGTGGTGCACACCGCCACCGACCAGAGCGGCACGGGCGGCGATACCTCGCTCGTCACCACCAAGCCCATCCCTGGCGACCAGGCCCGCTCCTACGTGGCGCGCTTCAAGGCGGTCCCCGGCGTCGATGGCGCGCTTAGCATCATCCGCACAACGGTGCCCATCGCGAACCCCCGCACCCGCCTCCACGATCCGAAAGCCGGCCTCGTCGGCGCCGCGCCCGGCCAGATGCAGGGCTTCGAAACCGACATCCAGACCCTCGATGGCCGGCAAGCATCGTTGGACGCGCTCGGCCCCAACGAGATCTACGCGAACAAGGCGCTCGCCGACAAGCTGGACGTCGTCAAGGGCGACACCCTCCAGATCTTCGTCTCCGGCCAGTCCCACACCTTCAAGGTGCGCGACATCGTCCAGGACCGCGTGCTCGCCGGCGCGCTGCTCGACCAGTCGAGCGGCGTGGTGCTCGGCCTGCCGGCCGCCCAAACACTCCTCGGCCGCCCCGACAACGTTGACCTCATCGTCGTCTCCAACAACGGCGGCGTCCACGCCGGCATCAACAACTCCGGGCAGGTCAAGGATGCGCTGAACGCCATCCTCGCCGGCTCCAGCTGGAGCGCCGATGCCACCCTGAAGGACCTCGTCAAGCAGGCCAACACCGCCGCCAGCTTCCTCACCACCTTCTTCGTCGTGCTCGGCCTCTTCTCCATCGCCGCCGGCGCGCTGCTCATCTTCCTCATCTTCGTCATGCTGGCGGCCGAGCGGAAGGTGGAGATGGGGATGATCCGCGCCGTCGGCACCAAGCGCAGCCACCTCGTGCAGATGTTCATGTCGGAGGGCATGGCGTACAACACCGCGGCCGCCGCCGTCGGCTGCGCCCTCGGGGTCGTCGTCTCGATCGGCATGGTCCGGATCATGGCGTCGCTGTTCGCCGGCGGCGGCCTGGGGATCACGTTCCACGTCACCGCGCGCAGCCTGATCGTGTCGTACTCGCTCGGCGTCGTCCTCACGTTCCTCACCGTCACGTTCTCGTCGTGGCGCATCGGCAACCTCAACATCGTCAGCGCCATCCGCGATACCGCGGATCCGACCGCGCAGGTCGCGCGCCCCCGCGGCGGCCGCGGCATCCTCACCCTGCTCACCTACGCGAAGTGGATCATCGTCAAACCCGAACGCCTGCGCGACTGGATCGTCGGCTTTGCCTTCTTCCTCCTCGCCGCGCTGCTCATCGCCCTGACCGCCGGCTCCTTCATCGGCGCCGTGGCCATCTACGGCTCGACCGCCGCCGCCAGCGTCGCCGCCGTGCTGCTCGGCGTGCTCGGCGTCTGCGCGGCCATCGCGTCCGTCGTCGCCGTCGGCATCGCCCTCACCCGCATCTTCCAGACCGGCGCCATCGCGTTGATCGTCGGTGGCCTGCTGGTGGCCGTCGGCCTGATCTCCTGGCAGGCCGCGGCGTACACCGGCGGCACCTCGCTCGTCTTCATCGGCGCCGCGCTGACGCTCGTCATGCTGCGCGTGCCCGCGCGCCCCGTGTTCACCACCATGGGCCTCTCCCTGCTCGTCTACTGGCTGCTCAGCGCCGGCCGCCAGCTCCCGCCCCACATGAACGGCGGCATCGAGATGTTCTTCCTCAGCGGCATCACCATGGTCCTGTCCTCGACGTTCGTCCTCATCTACAACGCCGACGTAATGCTCGCTGTGCTCACCCGCGTGGGCAGCCTGAACGCCGGCCTGGTGCCGGCCATCCGCACCGCCGTCGCCTACCCGCTGGCGAACAAGTTCCGCACCGGCATGACCATCGCCATGATCTCGCTCGTCATGTTCGCGCTTGTGATGATCTCCACCATGAACAGCAACTTCAGCCGCATCTTCCTCAGCAACGACGCGCTCGGCGGGTACGACGTCGTCGTCCAGGAGAACCCGAACAACCCCATCCCCGACCTCACCACCGCCATCCAGCGCGCGGGCGGCGATGCCGCGGGCGTCGCTTCCGTGGATGTCGTGCACGTCGCCAATCCCATCGTCTCCGAAGTGCGCATGGCGCCGGCCGCGGCGAGCGCCGGCTCGACGAGCACGCCCGCCACCCCCGCCGCCGGCGCCGCAACGGGCACCTTCAGCCGCTACATGGTCCTCGGGCCGAGCGACGCCTTCATCAACGGCAACGGCATCAAGTTCCACGCTCGCGCCGACGGGCTCACGACCGACGCCCAGGTCTGGCACGAACTCCTCACCAACCCCAACGCCGCCGTGATCGATGCCTTCGCCATCGGCGGCGGCGGCTTCGGCGGCGGCGGCGGCTTCACGCTCACCGGCATCAAGCCCGCCGACACCACCTTCAAGCCGATCAAGGTCCAGGTGCGCGACGCCGCCAACCCCGCCAACATCCGCGATCTCGAGATCGTCGGCATCTTCAGCACGAAGGCCAGCGCCGTCTACCACGGCCTGTACGTCGCGCCCCCGGCGTTTGCCGCCGTGTTCCCAAAGCCTGACTTCGGTCTGCACTTCGTCAAGGTCGCGCCCGGCGTCGACTCAACGCGCGAGGCCAAGTACATCGAGGCGACATTGAGCAGCCAGGGCGTGCAGAGCGACTCCCTCCGCAAGCTGATCAACGACCAGCGCGCTCAGAACCAGGCCTTCCTCTACCTCATCCAGGGATTCATGGGCATCGGCCTCTTCGTCGGCATCGCCGCCGTTGGCGTCATCGCCTTCCGCACCGTCGTCGAGCGCCGCCAGCAGATCGGCATGATGCGCGCGCTCGGCTACACCCGCCGCGCCGTCGCCGTCAGCTTCATCATGGAGTCGTCGTTCATCGCCCTGCTGGGGATCCTCAGTGGCATCGGGCTGGGCCTCCTGCTCGCCTACCAGCTCCTCCAGGGCGATAGCTTCGCCGGCGGTGCCATCGATAGCTTCTACATCCCCTGGCTGCAGATCCTGGCGATCGGCGGATTCGCCTTCATCGCCTCGCTCCTGATGACGATCATCCCCTCGCGCCAGGCATCGAGCATCCCCATCGCCGAGGCGCTGCGCTATGAATAGAGCGGGAGGCGTTGCGTGAAGACGGAAATCTGGGAGTCGGATCCGTTCACGCCCCAGAAGGGGCGCCTGCTCGCCTCCATCGAGAGCGAGTACCGCTTCGAGAAGGGCGACGAGCTCTTCTTCGACGACGCGCCCGGTCGCCTCAAGGTGCGCATCATCAACGTGCGCCTGCACGTGAGGCGCGGCGGCGACCTGTACCGCGAGATTCTGGCCCTGAAGCTGTGAACGCCCCGCCCGTCTGGCTTGGAGCGTAGGGCAAACCCGCGTTGACCGTTGATCGGGTCGGTGCTACATTGCGCAAAATTGCGCAATCTGGCGGATCTTCCTCGCTCGCGAGCCCCCGCGCAGGAGCCGGATGCCCATCGAGATCCCGGACGTTGTCATCGACCGCCTTCCCGTGTACGCGCGCGCCCTCGCGTCGCTGGAGCGCGCCGGGCGCGAGGTCGTCTCCTCGCAGGAGCTGGGCACCCAGCTCGGCGTGACCCCCGCCCAGATCCGCAAGGACCTGAGCTACTTCGGCCGCTTCGGCAAGCAGGGGCGCGGCTACAACGTGCGGCGCCTGCTGGAAGAGCTGCATCAAATCCTCGGCCTCGACCGCCGCTGGACGATGGTCGTCGTCGGCGTCGGCCAGCTCGGGCGCGCCGTCCTCAGCTACGGCGGCTTCGCCCCGCAGGGGTTCGAGATCATCGAGGCGTTCGACGCCGACCCCGCTGTCGTCGGCTCCCGCATCGATCACCTCGTCGTCAAGCCGGTCGACGAGATCCGCTCGCTGTTGTCCGGCCGCGGCGCCGACATCGGCATCGTCGCCACACCCGCCGCCGCCGCGCAGAAGGTGATCGATGCGCTCGTCGACAGCGGCGTCCGGGCGATCCTCAACTACGCGCCCATCGCCGCCCACGTGCCGCCGTACGTCCACATCAAGGACATCGACCCCGTGCTGTCGCTGCAATCCATGACCTTCTACCTGAAGGACGAAGTCGCTCCGACAACCTCCAAGTAGCGCCCGCCCGGTCGGCGTCTCGCCCGCACACGCCACATATACTGCCGCATGCTGCCTTCGCGCCGGACTGAATTCCTCGCCGGCGTGCGCGCCCAGCTCCCGCTGCTGCTGGGCGTCGCCCCCTTCGGCATGGCCTACGGCGCCTACGCCGTGAAGGCCGGACTCCCGTCCGGCCTGTCGCAGGCCATGTCGGCGATCGTCTTCGCCGGCGCCAGCCAGTTCGTCGGTGTCCGCCTGATCGTGCGCGACGTCCCCGCCGCCGTCATCGTGCTGACCGTCCTGCTGGTCAACTTGCGCCACGTCCTGTACAGCGCCTCCCTGGCGCCCTACGTCGAACACCTGGACCGCCGTTGGCGCTGGCTCCTCGCCTACCTGCTGACCGATGAGGCGTACGCCACGGCGATCGTCCGCTACCGCGGCGCTGCCCCCTCGCCGTACAAGCACTGGTTCTTCCTCGGCACGGCGATCACCCTGTGGGCGGCCTGGCAGGTCAGCACCGGCGCCGGCGTCTTCGTCGGCACCGCCGTGCCCAACTCGTGGTCGCTGGACTTCGCGCTGCCGCTCACCTTCATCGCCCTGCTGGTGCCCATGGCGTCGGAGCGGCCCGCGCTGGCCGCCGCCGCCGTGGCGGGACTGGTCGCCGTCGTGGGGTTCCGCTGGCCGTACGGCATCGGGCTGATCGTCGCCGCCGGCGCGGGCATGGCGGCGGGGATCGCGCTTGACCGCGCGCTCTCCCCATCTGCTCCGGCCGCCGCCGATGTCGAGGCCGGCCCGTGAGGCTCTGGCTGATCGTGCTCGCGATGGGCGCCGGCACCTACGGCATCCGGCTCTCCGTGCTCGCGCTGGTGCATCATTCGGCCCTGCCGCGCACCGCCCGCGAGGCCCTGCGCTTCGTGACACCCGCCGTGCTCTGCGCCATCGTCCTGCCCGCGGTCCTCTACACCGGCCCGGCTGCCGCGTTCGATGCCGGGCCGGGCAACCAGCGCCTGCTCTCCGCCATCGTCGCCGCGCTGGTCGCCTGGAGCGCGAAGAACGTCTGGCTCACGATCGGCGCCGGCATGGGCGTGCTCTGGCTCCTCCAGTGGGCCTCCTGACCGCTGCGCCTTTGCTACACTGCCGCCACCCCCGCGGGATCCGCCCGAGGAGATCGCCGTGACGATCACCGCATCCGAGATCGAGCAGAAGGCGCGCGAGGCGAAGCAGGCCGCCCGCACGCTCGCCACGCTCTCCACCCAGGTCAAGAACGCCGCCCTCAACGCGCTCGCCGACGCGCTAGTGGCACGGACGGACGAGATCCTCGCCGCGAATGCGCGCGACCTTGACCGCGGCCGCGCGGACGGGCTCACCGCTGCTGTCACCGATCGCCTGACGCTCGACGCAGCCCGGCTCGCCGCCATCGCGAAGGACGTGCGCACCGTCGCCTCGCTGCCGGACCCGGTCGGCGAGATGCTGGAGATGCGCACCCTCCCCAACGGCATGATGGCCGGCAAGATGCGCGTCCCCTTCGGCGTCATCGGCGCCATCTACGAGAACCGCCCGAACGTCACCGTCGACATCGCCTCGCTCTGCCTCAAGGCCGGAAGCGCTACCATCCTGCGCGGCGGCAAGGAGGCGCTGGAGTCCAACGTCGTCCTCGGGCGCGTGATCCACGCCGCGCTCGCATCCGCCGGCGTCCCGGCTGCTGCCGTCCAGATCATCGAATCGAGCGACCGCGCCATCGTCGCCGAGATGCTGGCGATGAACCAGTACATCGACCTCGTCGTTCCGCGCGGCGGCGAAGAGCTCATCCGCTTCGTCGAGCGAAACGCGCGGATGCCGGTGCTCATCGGTGGCATCGGCGTCTGCCACACCTACGTCGATCGCGCCGCGGACCTCGCGAGGGCGCGCGACATCGTCGTCAACGCGAAGACGCGCCGCTACAGCATCTGCAACGCGCTCGATACCATCGTCGTCCACGCGGACGTCGCCGCCCGCTTCCTCCCGGACGCCGCCGACGCCCTCGCCGAAAAGGGCGTCGAACTGCGCTGCGACGAGCGCGCCCACGCCCTCCTCCGGGGCCGCCCGGGCGTCACGCCCGCCACCGACGCCGACTTCGGCAAGGAGTGGCTCTCCCTCGTCGCCTCCGTCAAGGTCGTTGATTCGTTCGATGACGCCGTCGATTTCATCTACCGCTACAGCAGCGGCCACTCCGACGCCATCATCACGGAGGACTACTCCGCCGCGATGCGCTTCCTGCGCGAAGTCGATACCGCCGTCTGCTACGTGAACGCCAGCACGCAGTTCACCGACGGCGCGCAGTTCGGCCTCGGCGCGGAGATCATCGATGCCACCCAGAAGTTCCACGCCCGCGGCCCCGTCGGCCTGCGCGAGATCTGCACGTACAAGTGGATCGTCTTCGGCACCGGCCAGGTCCGGCCCGCCTGATCGCTACCCGCCCCCGGAGCTCTCACGCGCTCTCGACGCTGCCGCGCCCGGCGCGCGGCCGCCGCGTCCGCAGCACCTTCACCCCCCGGTCGTCGTAGAGCAGCGGCACCGTCGCTGAGACATCGATCTGCGCCGCGTAGCGTAGGTCCTCGACGAAGCCGCCTTCCTCCAGCGTCCTGCCGTGCTTCGACTGGCGGAAGATCCGCCCCGCGTCGCCGCGGTACCATCGCCAGAGGTGCAGCGCCGCCCACGCCTCGTCCGTGAGCGCCAGCGCCGGATCGGCGTCCCGCGCCGCCTCGACGATGGCGCCGGCTGCGGCCGTGTCCTCCAGGCTGAACGCCGTGCCGCGCTCCGTCCCCGCGCACACCACCGCGATGTCCAGCCGCCGCCGCCCCGCCTCGTCCACCATCCGCCCGGCCACCGCGCGCCGGTTCGTCAGCGCCGCCGCCGCCACGACCGGCGCGTCCGCCGCCGCCGCGAGCGCCCGTGTGCCGTTCGTCGTGCACAGCACCGCCGACTTGCCTCGAAACGATAAGTGAGAGAACTCGGCCGGCGAATTGCCGTAGTCGAACCCCGGTGGTGGCGCCGCGCGAACCTCCCCGCAGAGCAGCGCGAAGTTGGCCAGCGCCAGCTTCCGTGCCTGCTGCAGGTTCTCGCTCACCATCGCCCGCAGCAGCCCGCCCTCGAACATCGCCACCAGCGACGTCGTCGCGCGCAGCACGTCGACGACGGCGACGGCGTGGCGGCGCGGCTCACGCAGCAGCCCCGGCGTCAGCGCCACCGTGATCCTCATGATGCGAGCGTACGCCGCCCTGCCCCGCAGGTCGAGGGCGCGCGTCAACTTGACGGCCCGCCCACGCCCGCCGCCGCGCTTTCGCCGCCGGAGGCGCCGCTGGCCGTGCCTGCCCATCCCCTATCATGCAGCCATGGCCCGCATTGAGGCCTCGATCGAGGACTTCGGCACGCGCGTCGCCTCCCTCCCGCGGGGCTTCTGGCGGCGCGGCCGCGCCGATACGTCGCTGGAGACGCTGCCCGGCGGCATCCGCCTCGCCGTCCTCACCTCACCTTTCATCGTGCGCTGGGCCGCCTGGCTGGTCGCCGTCCTCATCGTCGTCATCGCCAACGAACCGCGCGTCAACGTGCGCTTCGAGCCGTGGCTCCTGCTCGGCACGATGGTGCAGACGGCACTCGTCACCTTCTACGTGCCAGTCATCCGCCCGGCCCTCCTCCCCGTCCTCCGCCGCTGGTTCGAGACGCCGGAGAACAACGACGTGCTCGTCCTCGGCCTCGCCGACCTTACGCTCTCGATGACCGCCGTCTACCTCAGTGGCGGCTGGGGCAGCCCGTACTACCACTTCGCGCTGACCGCCCTGCTCATCCCCGCGTTCTTCTTCACCTTCCGCGGCGTGCTGCTGCTCGGCGGCGCCTTCATGGCAGCCTACGTCTTCGGACTGATGACCTTCGGCGATGGCGTCCACGGCGGCTGGAAGGACACCAACCTCAACAGCTTCATCGGCGCCATGGTGACGCCGCTCCTCGTCGCCCTCGTCCCGAACTACCTCGGCACCGTCCTGCGCGAGCTCGATGCCGCGCGCCAGGACGCCGTGGAGGCCCTCGGCGATAGCGACCTCCTCTATCGCGTCGCGCGCGCCTTCCTGGAGGGCGCCCGCCAGCCCGCCGCCGTGCTGCCTAACGTCGCCGCCTCCGCCGTCGAGGAGTCGCGCTTCTCCCGCGTCGCGCTGCTCGTCCCGCGCGATGGCGCCGTCCAGGCCTTCGGTACGGACCTCGACCCACCACCGGAGCTGGAGCGCCTGCGCACGGCGTTCGATGCCGAGGGCGCGCGCACCTGGCTTGCCGACGCGCTGCCGCCGCCGCTCGATGCCGCCTTGCGCGGCTGCGCCTGGTGCGGCGTCGTCCCCCTGCGCTCCTCCGATGGCATCGAAGGCTGGGTCGTCGCCGGCGCGCTCGAACGGCCCGCCTCCATCCTCCATCAGATCCGACTGCTCGACGCCATGGCCGGGCAGATCGCGCTGGGCGTCCGCAACATCCGCCTCACCGCCCGCGTCGCCGAACTGGCTGCCGAGTACGAGCGGGGCCGCATCGCGCGCGAGATCCACGACGGCATCGCCCAGATGGTCTACATGCTCTCCCTCAGCCTGGAGACCGCCATCGATCGCGTCGGCAGCGACCCCGCCGAGCAGCGCCAGCGCCTGAAGGACCTGACGGCGCTCGCCAAACATGCGCTCTGGGAAGTGCGCCAGTACATCTTCGACCTCCGGCCTCTGCTCAGCGGCGACGAGGGCCTCGCCGGCGCCGTGCAGGGTCAGGTCCAGGAGTTCCAGGCTGTCTCCGATCTGCCGGTGGACTTCGTCGTCCGCGGCGAGCCTGGCCCCCTCCCCATGGAGACCAGCGCCGCCCTCTACCGCATCGTGCAGGAGGGGCTGGGCAACATCTTCCGCCACGCCCAGGCCTCGCACGTCGCGATCGAGCTGGCCTTTCGCGACGCCTCCGTCGCGCTCGCCATCAGCGACGACGGCGTCGGCATCAGCGACGCCGAGCCCGGCGCGCGCGTAGGCTACGGCATGGCGAACCTGCGCGAGCGCGTCGAGGCACTGCGCGGCACCCTCGCCGTGCGCAGCGAACCCGGCGAGGGTACACGTATCGAGGTCGCAGTGCCGGTCGGAGGAGACACATGACAACGCGGCTGATGATCGTCGATGACCACGAGGTGGTGCGGATGGGGCTGCGCGCGGCGTTGGAGGTGGAGCCGGACTTCATCGTCGTCGCGGAGGCCGGCAACGGTCAGGACGCCATCGATAAGGCGCGTGCCCACCAGCCCGACATCGTGCTCATGGACGTGCGGATGGACGGCATGGACGGCATCGAAGCCTGCCGCGAGATCCGCAACGAGTTGCCGGCCACGAAGGTGCTGATGCTCACCTCGTTCGCGGAAGAAGAGACGGTGGTGGCCGCCCTCCTCGCCGGCGCCGCCGGCTACGTGCTCAAGAACGTCGCCCGCTCACGCCTGCTGGAGGCGCTCCGCTCCGTCGCCGCCGGCGAATCGCTGCTCGATTCCAAGGTGACCAGGGCGGTGCTCGATAAGCTCGTCGCTCAGCGCCAGTCCGCCCCGGTCGATGACGGCGCCGAGCTGACGGCCCGTGAGCGCGAGGTGCTGGCGCTGATCGCCGAGGGCGCTACCAACAAGGAGATCGCCGCCAGCCTCGTCGTGAGCGAAAACACCGCCCGCAACCACGTCAGCCACATCCTTTCGAAGCTCGGCTTTAGCCGCCGCTCCGAGGCTGCCGCCTACGCCGTCAAGAAGGGCATCGTGCGCGAGTAGCCGCCATGCGCCCGACGAGCTTCGCTACCAGCGCTGCTCCGCCCACGGTTCGCCGGTAATGTCCGCCACGTGCATCCGCACGTGCTGCACCGCGACCGCCATCAGCACGCCCGCCAGCGGCCCCGTGATCCCGCCCGCGGAGCGGATCGGCGCGGCGAGCAGCGCGGAGTCCACGCCTTCCACCGCCGCGATCGTCCGCGCCCGGTTCGCCGCCAGCTCGTCGATCAGCTCCGCCGCACTCGCCCCGGCGCGCTTCTCCACCTGCCGCGCGTTGTAGTCGTCGATGCCCCCCCGCGCGCTGCGGGTCGCCATCCCGGCGCCCTCCGCCTCGTTCGTGCGGCGGACCCCGCCGGCCGGCGCCGCCCCCGGAGGTGCGTCCTTCGCCACGTCCAGCAGCCGCGCGTACGTCCACTCGATGGATGCGATGTGGGCCAGGATCTCGCGTCCGTTCCAGCCGTTCTCGTACCGCCCCTGCTCGAACGCCGCCGCGTCCATCGCCCGCAGCCGCGCGACGGCCTCGTCGCCGCTCCCCCGCAACGCCGCCAGCAGCTCCGCCTTCGTCGGTGTGCGCTCTTCCGTGATCACACCTTCCCCTTCGCCTTCTGCCGGTAGTTGTATTGCAGTGACGAGCTCAGATCAACGCCATCGGTACGCCGCACCCGCGCCAGTGCGGCCTCGTAGCGCGCCCCTGCTTGACGGCGGCCCACGCCGCTGTAACGCCGTACAGGGCCGCCCGTTTGTGTCTGTGTCGAAGGAGGCGGGGCCTTCGACAACAAACGGGGTACGGCAGCAATGCCGCACTCCGTTTGTTTGTCCGCCGCATTCGTCATCGCCGCCCCGCGCCTCGCCGAAACGCGCATACCTGCTCGCCTTGGCGCCCTCCGGTTTGCCGCCCTGCGTGCCGATCCGGTACACATAGGCGACCGATCCCGGAGCCCGCAGGACCCCATATTGAACGTCCTCTTCGCGACCATGGAGATGAGCCCACTCGCCAAGGTGGGTGGACTCGGCGACGTCGCTGGCTCGCTGCCCCGCGCCCTCCGTGCGACCGGCGCCGATGTGCGCGTCGCCATGCCCATGCACGGCGCCATCGAGCGTGCGTCGCTGCCGCTCCGGCGCGTGCTCCAGGGGGTGGAGGTGGCGTGGCCCGACGGCCCCCAGCACGTCGATGTCTGGCAGACCGACGCCCGCGGCGTGCCCGTCTACCTGCTCGAGAACGAGCGCTACTTCGGCCGCCCCACCGTCTACGGCTTCGACGATGACCTCGAGCGGTTCATCTTCTTCTGCGACGCGCTGCTCGCCTGCGCCCCGCACCTCGGGTTCCGGCCGGACGTCGTCCACGCCCAGGACTGGCACACCGCGTTCCTCATGACACGCCTCGCCACCTCGCCCGCCCATCCCTGGGCCGATGCCGGCCGCGTCTACACCATCCACAACCTCGCGCTGCAGGGCAACTTCGATGAAGGGTTCGCCCACCGCCACGGCCTCGCCTCCGCCGATCTCGCTCCGCCCGATGGCCTCCCCTGGAGCACCGGCCTCAGCGGCATGGCGCAGGGCATCATGCACGCCGACCGCGTCAACACCGTCAGCGACACCTACGCCCGCGAGATCCTCACCCCCGAGTACGGCGCCGGTCTCGACCCGCTGCTGCGCGCCCGCGCCGCCGTCGTCTCCGGCATCGTCAACGGCATCGATTACGACGAGTTCAACCCCCGCACCGACCCGGCCATCGCGTGCCACTTCAGCGCCGATGATCCGGCCGGCCGCGCCGACGATCGCCGCGCGCTCCAGGAGGAGGCCGGGCTGCCCGCCAGCGAGACGGCCGTTGTCTTCGCCGCCGTCACGCGCCTCTTCGCGCAGAAGGGCATGGACCTCGCTGCCTCGGCGTTCGAGCGCCTGCTCGACGGCCAGGACGCCCAGCTCATCATCCTCGGCACCGGCGACGAGGAGCTGCACCGCACGCTGCTCCGTCTCCAGGATGCGCACCCCGACCGCGTCAAGATCTGGCTCGACTTCAACCCGCCGCTGGGCCAGCGGATCTACGCCGGCTGCGACGCCTTCCTCATGCCCTCGCGCTACGAGCCCTGCGGCCTGGGCCAGCTGATCGCGCTCCGCTACGGCGCCGTGCCGCTGGCGCGCCGCACCGGCGGCCTCGCCGATACGGTGCAGGACGCCGATCTCGCCGCCGCCGCTGGCAACGGATTCGTCTTCGATCAGCCAACCGCCGCCGACCTGCAGGCAGCGGCGGAGCGCGCGCTCGCGGCCTTCCGCGATCGCGCCGGCTGGCGGGCACTCCAGGACCGCGGCATGCGACAGGACTGGTCGTGGGGCCGCGCCGCCGGTAAGTACCTGGAGCTGTACCGCGCCGCGCACGCCGTGCGCCTCCAGGAGCGCGGGGTCGCCGGCGCATGAACACGCAGACGCTGTTCGGCGGCGTCGACCTGGGCGGCACCAAGATCCTGGTCCTTGTCTCCGATGGCGCCGGCAACGTCGTTGGCTCCGGCAGGGTCGCCACCGAGGCGGCTCAGGGGCCGGAGCCGGTCATCGGGCACATCGTCCAGGCCGCGAAGGAAGCCGCCGCCGAAGCGCAGGTGCCCCTCTCGGCCCTGCGCGCGGTCGGCGTCTCCGCGCCGGGTCCCATAGAGACCGCCGTGGGCGTGATCACGGATCCGCCGAACCTCCCCGGCTGGCACAACGTGCCGCTCGCGCGCATCCTGCGCGAGCGCCTCGGCGTGCCCGCCGTGCTCGAAAACGACGCGAACTGCGGCGCCGTCGGCGAACACGCCTTTGGCGCCGGCCGCGGCTACCGGCACCTCATCTTCGTCACCGTCAGCACCGGTATCGGCGGCGGCATCATCATCGACGATCGCCTGTACGCCGGCGCATCCGGCGCCGCCGGCGAGGTCGGCCACCTCGGCGTCTCCGTCGACGGGCCAACCTGCGGCGCCGGCCACGTCGGCTGCCTCGAAGCGTTCGCCTCCGGGACCGCCATCGCCGCCCGCGCCCGCGAGATGATCGCCGCCGGCGGCCTGCCCCGCACCGCCCGCCTCGCCGGACAGGACCCCCCGCTCTCCGCGAAGACCGTCTTCCTGGCGGGCCAGCAGGGCGAGGTCGAAGCCGCGGAGATCATCCGCTCGGCGGGGCGCTACCTGGGCATCGGCCTGGCCAGCATCATCAACGCCTTCAATCCGCAGGCCATCGTCATCGGCGGCGGCCTCACGAACATGGGAGACGCCATCCTGGGACCAGCAGTGGAGACCGCCCGCACCCGGTCGTTCGCCCAGTCGTTTACAGACGTGCGCATCGTGGAGGGGGAGCTAGGCGAGCGCGCGGCGGCGCTCGGCGCGATCGCGGTCGCCCGCAACCGCGTCGCTGCGGAGGCCGCATGACGGCGCACCAGTGGGGGTCCGGCAGCTGGCTGCCGATACTCTCCACGAGGTCGTCGTCGGAGCGCGCGCGCATCCAGGGGGTGGGGCGGACATGCAGTCTCTTCTCGCGGGCCGTGTAGCGCCGCTGCTCCGGGGCGATGGCGCGCGCGTCGCCAAGCTGGCGATCGTCGTCTTCCTCTGGCAGGCCGCCGTCGGTATCTACTTCCTGTCCCTCGTCCAGCAGTACCTGCCGCAGGCCCTCCACGCCGGGCTCGCCTATCCCGGCTACGCTATGGCCTCCTACGGCGTCGCCAAGTTCGCCTGGCAGCCCGCCGCCGGTTGGATCGCCGACCGCATCGGCCGCCGCGTCACCATGGTCGCCGGCATGGCCCTCAGCATCCCCGCCCTCACGCTCATGATGAGTGTCCCGGACGCGCGGGCGTTCCTCGGCTTCTCCGCGCTCCTGGGCATCGGCGCCGCCACCATGTGGCCCGCCTTCATGGCGCACGTGGGCGATACGACCCCCCGCGGCCGCCGCGCCCGGACGATGTCGCTGCTCAACATCGCGCAGATGACTGGCATCGGCCTGGGCACGTTGTGCGGCGTGCTGATGGTGGACTACGTCACCTACAGCGGCGCCTTCTGGGCCTGCATGGGCTTCAGCGTGCTCGCGCTCGCCATGGTGGTGCGCGGCGGCGTCGAGAACGACGCCGGCCAGCGGCGCGACGTGGCTCCGGCGCCCGCCCCTCGGGCGGTGCGAGACGCCGCCAGCTGGACCCCCGGTCTGGCCATGCTCTCCGTCATCGTGCTCTTCCTCACGCTCGGCACCAGCCTCCACACGCCGATGATCGGCGCCTACACGCACGACGTGCTGCGCGTGCGGATGTCCTTCATGGCGCTGCTCTTTCCCGCCCCCGCCGCGCTCGCCGGGTTCGCGCTCTGGAAGTTCGGCCACCTGACCGACCGCTACGGCCGCCATGTGCCGCTGGTCGCGGGGCTGTTCGTCGCCTCGCTCTCGATCTTCGCGCTCACGCTCACGCGGAACCCCTTCATCGCCGTCAACTTCGTCGTGCTCGCCGGCCTCGCCTACGCCGTCAGCATCCCCGCCTGGGGCGCCGCCGCGCTCGATGCCACCGACGTCGGCGGGCGCGGCCTGCTGCTTGGCGTGCTCACGGCCGTCCAGGGCTTGGGCGTTGCCGCCGGCCAGGCCCTCGGCGGCGTCATCGGCGGCTTCTGGGGGCCGCTCGCGCCCTTCAAGCTGGCCGCCCTGCTGTTGATGGTCGCCCTGCTCCTCATCCTCTCGCAGCTGCGGCTGCACGCCCGTCGCCGTCGCGCCCCCGCGACCGCAACACTCGCGCTCGCACCCGCATGGCTCGCGCCCGGCGACTGACCGGCGCCGTCGCCGCACGCGCGTAGCAGTCTCCCAACGTGATCACCGCCCGCGCCTCGCGGCCCCTATACTGCCACCGTGCCGCGCCCATCCCGCCGCATCGTCACGCTGCTCCTCTTCTCGGTGGCCACCTGCGCCGCGCTCACCGGCTGCGGCATCGTCGGCGGCGCCTCCGCCACGTCGACCCCCACCCTGACCGCCACCGCGACGCCCACCCTGACGCCCACGCTCACCCCCACCTTCACCCCTTCCCCGACGCCCAGCGCTACCTCCACGCCCGCGCCGCCCGCCACGCCTGAGGTCGAGATGTCGCAGGGCCGCACCGCCGTGCTCCACGTCGGCAACGGCGGCGCCTCCGGGGCCACGGCAGTCTTCCGCGGCCGCACCTACACACTGGTGCCGGACAGCACCGGCTTCTGGGTGCCCATCGGTGTGGGCGCCACCGTCAAGCCCGGCGACTATGTTGCCACCGTCACCCTCACCGATGCCTCGGGCGGCGTCATCCAGACCGAGAATCTGCTGGTGCGCGTCGACCCCACGAACTTCCCGTCGGAGAACGTCGATGTCGCGACCAGCGGGCCGAACGGCCTCCAGCCCCCCGACCAGGTGCAGAAGGAGCTGGAGATCCGCGCCTCCATCTACGCGAAAGAGAGCCCGGTCAAGCTCTGGAGCGGCCCTTTCATCATCCCCGCGCCCGGCCCCATCACCACCGCCTTCGGCACCGCGCGCAGCTACAACGGCGGCCCGATCTCGGAGCACCACAGCGGCACGGACATCGGCGCCGCCGAGGGCACGCCCGTCGTCGCCGCTAACGCCGGCCGCGTCGTCTTCGTCGGCATGCTCACAACGCGTGGCAACTCCGTGATCATCGATCACGGTCTCGGCGTCTTCACCGCCTACCATCACCTGTCCGCGTTCAGCGTGACCGAGGGCCAGGTCGTGCAGAAGGGCCAGACCATCGGCGCGGTCGGCATGACCGGCCTGGCCACCGGGCCGCACCTGCACTGGGAGCTCGTCGTCGGCGGCCAGAACGTCGACCCGGTCTACTGGACCTTCGAAGGTGTCGCACCCTAGCCCGGCGGCGCGCCCCGCCGCCCCGCCACCCGCACCCGCCCTCGTGCGCCTCCACGCCGCACTCGCATCGGCGTACGCCGGCCAGCTGTGGCACTGGGCGCCCGGCGTCGCCCGCGGCCCGATGGAGATCATCGCCGGCGCGGTCCTCGTCCAGCACACCACCTGGACCAACGCGGAGCGCGCGCTCGACGCCCTCCGCACGGCCGGCGCGCTCGACGCATCCGCCCTCGCCGCCCTGCCGGAGCGCGAGATCGCCGCGCTCGTCCGCGTCAGCGGCACGCCCACGGTGAAGGCCCGCCGCCTGCGCGCCGTCGCCCGCACGATCGAGGCGGCCGGCGGTCTCGATGCGCTGCTCGCGCTCCCGCACCACGCCCTCCGCGCAGCCCTGATCGAGACGCACGGCATCGGCCCCGAGACCGCCGACGCGGTCGCCCTCTACGCTGCCGGCCATCCCGCCTTCGTCATCGACGCGTACACGCGACGCCTGTTCGGGCGTCTCGCCCTCGGCCCCGGCGCGCGCGCGTCGTACGCTGCCTGGCAGCGCTGGTTCGAAGACCGCCTGCCGCCCGACGTCACCCTCTACCGAAACCTCCACGCCTACATCGTCCTGCACGGCAAGACGCTCTGCCGCGCCGTGCCCCGCTGTGACGCGTGCCCGCTCCGCCCGCAGTGCCCCGAAGGCTGCGGCCGATGACGCGCGCGCTGGCGCGGCCCTTCGCGGCCGGGCTGCTGGCCGCAATCGTTGCGCTCTCGCTGGGCTGCTCCGCCGCGCGAAGTGTGCGCGACCGCATCACCGGCGCCGGCACGCCCGCGCCCATCCGCACGCCCACCCACACGCCGACCATCACGCCGACGCCCACCCCCACCTTCACGCCCACCCCCACGGCCACGCCCACGCCCGTGCTCCCGCAGAACCCCGCCGGGCTCGATCGCTGGGATACCCTGCCCATCCCCTACTGCGTCTCCACCGGCGGCGCGGGCTACGTCAGCAACGCCCTCTTCGTCATCGCCGTGCAGCGCGCGTTCACCGCTTGGGGTGTGCCGACCCGCTACACCGGCCAGTGCGGCCCGCCGAAGCAGGAC
Source organism: Dehalococcoidia bacterium (assembly GCA_035632115.1). Taxonomy (GTDB): domain Bacteria; phylum Chloroflexota; class Dehalococcoidia; order DSTF01; family JACRBR01; genus DASQHL01. The sequence goes on from DASQHL010000133.1 coordinate 62,640, forward strand.
GACGGCATCAACGAGATCGGCTGGGGTGCCCTCAACTCTGAGCGCGCGCAGATCTACGAAGCCGGCATCACCCTCCGCATCACCTCGCAGTGTCGCAGCAACTGCGACCCCAACGACCGCATCCGCCTGGCCGAGGCCGATATCACGGTCGACTCGCACCCGCCCGCCGAGTTCCGCACCGCCAACTGCCTCTACGCCACGCTGCTGCATGAGACCGGCCACTTCCTCGGTCTCGAGCACCTGCCGGCGCCCTCCGTCATGGAGGCCGAGACCTCCGGCTGCCGCACGCAACTCACCGCCGCCGACCGCCAGGCGCTCCTCGCCCGCTACGGCGCCCGCGCCCACCCGCAATAGCGCCCGCCGCTACCCGCCCAGTTGCTGGATCCACGCCCGCGCCACGCCGTCCGTGACCTCGAGGAACCCGACCGTCCCGAGCCGCCGCGTCAGGTTCCGCGGGAACGTCGGGCTCCCGGGATTCACCAGCAGCACGCCCCGCATCTCCTCGACCTCCGCCACGTGCGTGTCGCCGTGTACCAGCACGTCCACGCGCCCGCCGAAATGGTGCTCCATGATCGATTCCAGCGTGCGGTGCGGTGGCCACTCCGGCAGCGTCGCATCGTGCACCATGCCGATGCGGATCCCCTCGACCGTCAGCGTCTGCACGGGCTTCATCCGCGGGTCGTCCGGGCAGACCGGGCGACCGCCCCCACCGTCGTCACCGTTCCCGCGCACGGCCAGCACCGGCACGCCGCACCGCTCCTCCAGCCAGTCCAGCACCTCCACGACGTGCAGATCTCCCGCGTGCAGGATCAGTTCCGCGCCGCGAAGCGCATCGTACGCTTCGTCCCACAGCGGCCCCGCCTCCGGGTAGTGCGTGTCGCCGATCAGGCCGATCCGCACGCAATCTCGCCTCCACTCCGCACGCGCGCTAGGCTGCATTGTGGATCAAGCACCGCCCGCGGCGAAGCGCGCCGCCGCGAACCGCATCGGCGCCGCCGCACTCGGCATCGGGCTGACATCGCTCATCGGCGGCCTCGGCGTCGTCGCCGTGTACTACCCTCTCCGGCACACGCCCTACGCCGTGCAGTGGCTGCTCGTCTTTGCCCTGATGACCGGCGAGAGCGCGGCGATCCACCTGCCCAGCGAGGTGATCCTGCCCGTTGCCGGGTGGCTGCTGGTGCGCGACCACCACCTCGGCGTCAGCGGCCTGCTCGCCCTCAGCGCCGTCGCCGCCGCTGGCAACACCGCCGGATCGTCGCTCCTCTACGCCGCCGGTCGCTCTGGCGGCCGCCCGCTCGTCCGCCGCTACGGACGCTGGGTGCTCCTGCACGAGGACGACGTGGACCGCGCCGAGCGGCACATGCGCCGCCACGGCGTGTGGGCCACCTTCGTCGCCCGGCTGCTCCCCGTCGTGCGCACCTACGTGGGGTTCGTCGCCGGCATGCTGCGCGTGCCCCTGCCCGCGTTTCTCGCCGCCACCTTCGCCGGGTCCTTCGTCTGGTCCGCCGCATTCATCGCCGTCGGCGAGCAGCTCGGCACCCACTGGTCCCGCATTCGCGGCCCCATGGAGGTGGCCGGAGTCGCCGTCGCGGCGCTGCTGCTCCTCGTGCTCGCCGCTGTCACCCTGCGCCAGCTCCGGCGCACCGCCGCGCACCCCACAAAGCCAGAACCCCGTCTGTGACGGGGCTCGCTCGATGCCGCCTGTTCGTTGCCGGGCTTACGCTGTCTTCGTCTGGCTCCGCAGGCAACGCGTGCAGATCTTGACGCGAATGGCGTCCCCGCCGACGCGCACCACCTGCTTGTGCAGGTTCGGCCGGAACGCCCGGTTCGTCTTGTGGGCTTCCCGCTCCCAGCGGCCGGAGTGCCGGTGGCGGATGTTGCGGCCGAAGGTCGTCCCCTTGCCGCAGACGGCACAGATCGCGGGCATGTCGTCAGTCCTCGCCGGGCGCTGGGCCCGTGTTAGAATCGTGAACGCAGCACTCTAGCACGCAATCTGAATCTGAGGCAACCCGCCACCCCATGCCCGAACCCCACCAACCGCCGGCGCCCATCGGCCCGCCAGCCGCGCGGCAGATCGATGGGCCCGCCCTCGCGCGCGCCTTCGCCGCCGCCCTGGACGCCCTCCGCGGCCAGGCCGACGCCCTCAACGCCATCAACGTCTTCCCCGTGCCTGATGGCGATACCGGCACGAACATGTCGCTGACCATGCGCGCCGCGGTCGAGGAGATCGCCCGCGCCGGCGAGCCCACCCTCTCCAACGTCAGCGCCGCCGCCGCGCGCGGCACGCTCATGGGTGCGAAAGGAAACTCCGGCGTCATCCTCTCGCAGATCGTCGGCGCCTTCGCCGCCGCAGGCGCCACCCCGCTCGATGCCCCGGCGCTGGCCGCCGTCCTGGAGCGCGGCCGCGTTGCCGCCTACCACGTCGTGAGCAAGCCGCGCGAGGGCACCATCCTCACGGCGATCGCTGCCGCCGCAACGGCAGCCGCGTCGTGCGCGGATGACACCCCCGCCGGCGATGTGCTCACCGCCGCCGTCGCCGCCGCGCACGATGCCGCCCGCCGCTCGCCGGAGCTTATGCCGCTGCTCCGCGAAGCCGGCGTCGTCGATGCCGGCGCCCAGGGGCTCTACATCCTGCTCGATGCCATGGCGCGCTCGATCAACGGCACGGGCGCCGCGCCGCCCGAACGCCTCGCCGCCATCGACGCGCGCTGGCTCGCCGCGACCGCGCGCGCCCACGGCGATGGCGACCGCTCCGGCTACTGCACGGAGTTCGTCGTCCACGCGCCCTCGTTCGATGAGGCCGCCCTGCGCGCGCGCTTCGCCGCACTCGGCACCAGCGTGCTCGTCGTCCGAGCCGGCGGCCTGGCTCGCGTCCACCTGCACACGGCGGAGCCGGAGGCGGCGTTCGCCGCCGCCCGCGCACTGGGCACGCTGTCGGACGAGAAGGCCGACGACATGGAGGCGCAGTTCCAACGTCTCATGCGGGATGCCGCCGCCCCCGCCACCCGGGCCGGCATCGCCGTCGTCGCCGTCGCCGCCGGTGACGGCATCCAAGCCCTGCTTCGCTCGATCGGCGCCGCCGCGATCGTGCCCGGTGGCCAGACCATGAACCCGGCAGCCGGTGACATCCGTGCCGCCATCGATGCGACCGGCGCCGCCGAGGTGATCGTCCTGCCGGACAATGCGAACGTCGTCATGGCTGCCCGCCAGGCGGCCGAGGGCGCCGCCGCGCGCGTGCGCGTCCTGTCGGCCACCAGCATTCCCGAGGGCGTGGCGGCGCTCGTCGCCCTGAACACCGAGGCGTCGTTCGAAGACAACGTCGCGGCGATGGAGCAGGCGATCGCCACCGTGCGCACCGGCGAGGTGACGCTCGCCGCCCGCGCGACGCGCATCCACGGCATGGAGGTCGCCGCCGGCCAGCCGATCGGCCTCGTCGACGGCGACCTCGCCGTCGCCGAACGCTCCGTCGCCGATGCGGTGCGCGCCTGTGTGCGTCGCATGTGCGAGGGTCGCTCCGGCGCCCTCGTCACGCTCTACGCTGGTGAGCGCGTGACGATGACCGAAGCCGAGGCCGTCGCCTCGGCGATTCGTGCCGAACTGCACGTGGACGTCGAGCTCGTGCAGGGCGGCCAGCCCCACTACCCGTACGTGATCGGCGTCGAATAGTGACTGTACACATCGTCACCGATAGCACCTGCGACATCTCTCACGCCCTCGTCGACGAGCTGCGCATTACCGTCGTCCCGCTCACCATCCAGTTCGGCGATCAGTCCTTCCGCGACGGCCAGGACCTCAACGCCGACGAGTTCTACGCTCGCCTCCAGGAGGAGAAGCAGCTCCCGACCACCTCCCAGCCCCCGCCCGCGCTCTTTGAACACGCCTACCGCCACCTCTCATCGTTCGGCGACGTCGTGTCCGTGCACCTCTCCCACAAGTTCAGCGGCACCGTGGACACCGCGCGCCGCGCGGCCGAGGACGTCGCCCGTGACCGCATCAGCGTGGTCGATTCCGGCTCCGTCTCCATGGGCCTCGGACTGTGCGTCCTCGCCGCGGCCCGTGTCGCCCGCGCCGGCGGGTCGCGCCATGACTGCGTCGCCGCCGCCGAGTCGGTTGCCGCCCGGCTGCACGTCGCCGTCGCCTTCGAGACCCTCGAGTTCCTGCGGCGTGGCGGCCGCATCGGCCGCGCTCGCGCGTTCCTCGGCGGTCTCCTCCACCTCAAGCCGATCCTCACCGTCCAGGATGGCGAAGCCGTCCCGCTCAAGCGCGTGCGCACCCACCGGCAGGCCATGGACGAACTCGTCGCCCTCTGCGCGCGCCACCAGCCCGTCGCGGAGGCCGCCGTCCTCCACACCACCACGCCGGAAGCCGCCGCCGATGTCGCGGATCGCGCCCGCGCCGCGCTTCCCGGCGTGCTCATCCACGTCGGCCGCTTCGGTCCCGTCCTTGGCGTCCACGGCGGGCCCGGCATGCTCGGCATCGCCGTCGTCGAAGCTTAACCTCGCGCCAACACGCCGCGACGCCCCACGTGCGACAATGGATGGACGTCGCGCCTCCTTGACAGCGCGCACCGCCACCGGTTGACGCGCTCGGTGCGCAACAACGACAATCGCGGAACGATACTGGTAGTAGAGACCCCGCGGACCGGGGGGCACGGCGATGAGGAAGCTGAAGCTCGGACTGGCGCTCGGCGCCGGCGGCACCAAGGGGGCCGCTCACGTCGGCGTGCTCAAGGTGCTCGAAGACGCCGGCATCCCCATCGATATGGTCGCCGGCACCAGCATCGGCGCCCTCTACGGCGGAGCCTACGCCGCCGGCCACACCGTGCACGAGATGGACGACGGCATCCGCAACCAGCCGCCCGCCGATGTCGTCAACTTCTTCCGCCACCGCCTCAAGATCCGCCACAACAACCGTCTCGCCCTCCGCTTCTACCAGGCCCTCGCCGGCCACCACATCGAGCAGCTCCCCATCCCCTTCGCCGCCACCGCGTCCGATATCGTCGCCCACCGCTCCGTCACCATCACCACCGGCCCCCTGATCGATGCCATCGAGGCCAGCATCGCCATTCCCCTCATCGCGCGCCCGGTCGCCCACCAGGGGCGCTACCTCCTCGATGGCGGCTTCTGGGACTGCGCGCCGGTCGATGCCGCGCTTCAGCTCGGCGCCGATATCGTCGTCGCCGTGGAGCTCGGCGAGCCCTACCTGCTGCCGCCCCAACTGCGCGCGCCCGCCACCTGGCTGGCCGGCAAGATGCGTGACGTGCCCCTCGGACGCACGCTCGCCGGCCTCCCCTTCACGATCGATGCCGTCGCGCACGAGCTCCCGCCGCCACCCCGCGCCCACATCGTCATCCGGCCGGGCGTCCAGCGGCTGCGCGGCAACTCCCCCTTCCACATGGTCCGCTCTATCGATGCCGGCGCCGACGCGGCGCGCGAGGCGCTGCCTCTGATCCGCGCCGCGCTCGCCGGCCAGCCGCTCCCAATGCCCGAAGCGCAACCCCGGCAGGGGCGCCGCTTCACCGTCGATCCCGGCCTGGCCTAGCGCGTTTCCCTGCAACCTGCTTTGAACGACGGCGCGCGTCCGCCGCGAACCTCGGCCCACGGCCGGACGGTCTCCCGTCCGTTTCGTGGGCGTGTATACATTCGGCCTCGCATTGGTATACGATGTGAGCCGCCGTTGTGGGCCGCTTGCCCGCCCCCGGAAGTCCGCGGGCTCTCGTGCGGCCAACGGGAAGCAGGTATGCGTCCGTTGTGACGCAAGGGGGGGAATCATCATGGGAACCCGTTCCGATGCACTGGCAACCCGGTTCGAACAGGCCGTCGCCGACTTCGCCACGACCGTGGAGGCGTGCTCCGACGCGCAATGGGCGGCGCCCTGCAGCGCCGAACGCTGGACCGTCGCCCAGACCGCCCAGCACGTCTCCGGCCAGTTCCCCCTGGAGATGGAGTTCATCACCGCCGCCGCTGAAGGCAAGCCTCTGCCCGGCTACTCCTGGGACGACGTCAACGGCAAGAACGACGCCCGCGCCGCAAACAACGTGGCCGTGACGAAGGCCGCTGTCCTGAAGGAACTGCGTGAAGGCGCCGCCTCAACCGCCGCCTACATTCGCGCCCTCACCGACGAGCAGCTCGACCGCACCGGCTCGCTGCCCCTCGCGGGCGGCGCCACCGTCACCACCCAGCAGCTGATCGAAGGCGGCGTGCTGACCGCCCACGTCACCGGCCACCTCGAAAGCATCCGCGCCGCCGGCTGACCGGCCCGCTACGCCGGCGCCGGCGCGCTCCGCCGATCGCCGCTTCGGGTGGACCCCACCCGCCCGCCCCGTCCGGCCCGCGATCGCGGACTTGGGCGCGCGACGGCATTTCCGGACCCTGCGTACACCGCCCCGCGATCCACTCGATCCTCTCCCCTGTCACGCCCTTCCCCGCCGGCAATCTGACCGCAAAGTTCGCTACACTACCACCACGCACATCCAAACACACTCCGCACGCCGAGAGGACGCGCCACCATGGTTGCCACGAACGACCGCATCACCACCACAAACGGCGCCGCCGGCTCCGCCACTACCGGCACCTGGGCCGTCAAGAAGGGCCTCGCCCAGATGCTCAAGGGCGGTGTCATCATGGACGTCGTCACCCCCGAACAGGCCAAGATCGCCGAGGAAGCGGGCGCCTGCGCCGTCATGGCGCTCGAGCGCGTCCCCTCCGACATCCGCGCCGACGGCGGCGTCGCCCGCATGTCCGACCCCGACATGATCACTGGCATCATCGCCGCCGTCACCATCCCCGTCATGGCCAAGGCCCGCATCGGCCACTTCGTCGAGGCGCAGGTCCTGCAGGCCCTCGGCGTCGACTACATCGACGAGTCGGAAGTCCTGACCCCCGCCGATGAGGCCCACCACGTCAACAAGCACCCGTTCAAGGTCCCCTTCGTCTGCGGCTGCCGTAACCTCGGCGAAGCCCTCCGCCGCATCGGCGAAGGCGCCGCCATGATCCGCACCAAGGGCGAAGCCGGCACCGGCAACGTCGTCGAGGCCGTCCGCCACATGCGCCAGCTCTGGGACGACATCCGCCGCATCCAGTCCATGCCGGAGGACGAGCTGGCCGCCGCCGCGAAGGAGCTGGGCGCCCCGCACGACCTCGTGAAGGAGGTCCACGACCTCGGCAAGCTGCCCGTCGTCAACTTCGCCGCCGGCGGCATCGCCACCCCCGCCGACGCCGCGCTCATGATGCAGCTCGGCGCCGAGGGCGTCTTCGTCGGCTCGGGCATCTTCAAGTCGGAGAACCCGGACAAGATGGCGCGCGCCATCGTCAGGCCACCACGCACTTCAACGACGCCGCGATCATCGCCGAAGTCTCCCGCGGCACCGGCACCGCCATGAAGGGACTCGAGATCGCCGCCATCCCCGAAAGCGAGATCCTGGCGAAGCGCGGCTGGTAGCCGCCGCGCCGCGACTGCCTGCCGGGGCCACGCGCCGCCGATCCCTTACCATGGAGCCATGACCACGAAGTTCACCATCGGCGTCCTCGCCCTCCAGGGCGACTTCGCCGAGCACATCGCCATGCTCGATGCGCTCGCCGTCGCCTCGGCGGAAGTGCGCCTGCCCGCCCACCTCGCCAGCATCGATGCCCTCATCATCCCCGGCGGCGAGAGCACCACCATCACCCGCCTGCTCGATATCTACGACCTGCGCGAGCCGGTCCGCCGCCTCGGCGCCGAGGGGCTGCCCATCTGGGGCACCTGCGCCGGCGCCATCGTCCTCGCGTCACAGGCGACCGACCTCGACCGCCCCAACCTCGCGCTGATGGACATCGATGTGCGGCGCAACGCCTTCGGCCGCCAGGTCGATAGCTTCGAAGCCGACCTTGACGTCGCCGGCATGGACGGCGGCCCCTTCCACGCCGTCTTCATCCGCGCCCCCCTCATCGCCCGCGCCGGCCCCGCCGTCGAGGTGCTCGCGCGCCTCCCGGACGGCACGATCGTCGCCGCCCGCCAGGCCCACCTCCTCGCCACCTCGTTCCACCCGGAGCTCACCGGCGACCCCCGCTTCCACCGCCTCTTCGCCGCGCTCGCCGCCGCCCGCGCCGCCGCGCAGTCGGCCTCGAAGTAGCGCGCCCGCCCGGCCCGACGAGCGCCCCCCACCGCGCCAACGCCCCGGCACGCCACACGCTACAATGCAGGCGATCATGCAAGGGAGCACACCCCTCGGCCGATGACGCACACCGCGCGCACCGTCCTGCCGACCGACCTCGTCGCGCTCGTCTCGTACGACGGCCGTGTCTACGCCAACGAGGCGATGACCCGCGACCGCATCGCCACCAACGACTCCCCCCACCCCATCGAGACCGCCTTCGAACAGTGGTTCAGCTTCGCCACCGGTCGCCACACATCGATCAGCGTTCAGGGCGCCACCCTCCGCGGCCTCGTCTCCGCCCGCAAGCGCGCCTCGAAGTTGGCCTGGGAGATCGACTGTCTGATCAACGCCTCCGAGGCCGATAACAGCGTCATCATGAGCCTCCTCGAGCAGGTCGCCGCCGCCGCCGGCCGCTCCGGCGCCCTCCGCATCTTCCTCCGCCTCCCCGCCGCGAGCCCGTCCCTCCTTTGCGCCTCCCGCGCCGGCTTCGCCGTCTACCGGCACGAGCAGGTCTACCGCCTCGAAACAGCCGGCGACGCGCCCGCGCTCCCCGCCGGACTGCGCCGCCGCGCCCGCGCCGACCAGTTCGCCATCTTCCAGCTCTACAACAGCGTCGTCCCGCACCAGCTGCGCACCATCGAGGCCATGACCTTCGCCCAGTGGTCCGCCGCCCAGGAGAGCATCGGCAAGGCCGCCCAGTACGTGCTCGAACGGGACGGCCGCATCCGCGGCTGGCTGCGCGTCGCCCGCGACGGTGACATCGCCCAGTTCGATCTGCTCGGAGAGCCGCCGCTCGCCGATGATCTGGTCGATGCCGCCCTCGCCAGGACCGCCGGCTGCGCGTCCGTCTGCGCCCTCCTCCCGGAGTTCCAGGACGCCGAGCGGCGGAGCCTCCAGGCGCGCGGCTTCGCGCCCCGCGAATCCTACGCCGTCCTCACGCGCGCCACCGTCCGCCCCGTCCGGCTGCCGCGCGCCGTGCCCGCGTTCGTGCACAGCGTACTGGGATGAGGTGACCAACGGCCGTGCAACGCATCATTACCGATGACCTTGACCTGCTTCTTGCCGCGCTGCCCCCGCACATCTGCGATCCCCTCAAGCACGGCGCCGACAACGCCGGCCTCCTCGAGATCGTCATGGACCTCGGCCGCCGCCCGGAGGCGCGCTACCCCGGCCGCGAGGTCGTCCTCTCCGAGCGCGAGGTCGCCGTCGAGGACATCGACTACGTCGTCGCCCATATCGGCGAGTTCGGCGAAGACAACCGCGCCGGCATCGAGCGCACCCTTCACCGCATCTCCGCCATCCGCAATCGCCGCGGCCGCGTCGTCGGCCTCACCTGCCGCGTCGGCCGCGCCGTCTTCGGCACCATCCAGGTCATCGAGGATCTGATCAAGACCGAGAAGAGCATCCTCCTCCTCGGCCGCCCCGGCGTCGGCAAGACCACCATGCTCCGCGAGGTCGCGCGCGTCCTCGCCGATGACTCCATGAACAAGCGCGTCGTCATCGTCGATACGTCCAACGAGATCGCCGGCGATGGGGACATCCCGCACCCGGCGATCGGCCACGCGCGCCGCATGCAGGTCAAGTCCCCCGTCCTCCAGCACGCCGTCATGATCGAGGCCGTCGAGAACCACATGCCCGAGGTCATCGTCATCGATGAGATCGGCACCGAGCTCGAGGCTAGCGCCGCCCGCACCATCGCCGAGCGCGGCGTCCAGCTCGTCGCCACGGCGCACGGCAACGAGCTCGAGAACCTCGTCATGAACCCCACCCTGGCCGACCTCATCGGCGGCATCCAGTCCGTCACCCTGGGCGACGAGGAGGCGCGCCGCCGCGGCACCCAGAAGTCCATCCTGGAGCGCAAGGCGCCGCCCACCTTCGATATCGTCGTCGAGATCCAGAGCTGGGACCGCGTCGCTGTCCACGGCGATGTCGCCGAGACCGTCGACTCCATGCTCCGCGGCTACCGCATGCCGGCCGAGGTGCGCGAGCTGGGCGAGGACGGCGAGATCCGCGTCGTCGAGCTGCCCCGCCCCATCGCCGCGCGCCCCGACCGCGCGCCCGCCTCGCGGCGCCCGGGCATGGCCGTGCGTGCCCACGGAGACGGGGCGGCGCCGCCCATGGATGATGCCCCCTTTCGGCGCATCTACCCGTTCGGCATCTCGCGCAAGCGGCTGGAACAGGCCGTCCGCGAAACGTCGGCGCGCGTCGCTCTGGCGGAAGAGCTGACCGGCGCCGACGCCGTGATGACGCTCCGCTCCTACTTCCGCCGCAAGCCCCAGGCCCTCCGCGATGCCGAAAACCGCGGCATCCCCATCTACGTCCTCAAGACCAACACAGTCACCCAGATGGAGCAGGGCCTGCTCTCCATGCAGCAGCAGCGCCCCTCCGCCGATGCCGCCGGCCCGCCCATCTCCTACGCCATGCAGGAGATGGAGGACGCTATCGCTGATGTCCTGAACGGCGGCGAGGCCGAGGTCGAACTCTCCCCCCAGAACTCCTACATCCGCCGCCTCCAGCACCAGATGGCACAGCGCTACAACCTCGCGTCGCAGAGCCTCGGCCGCGAGCCGCATCGCCGCGTCCGCATCTCGCGCGATGGCGAACCCGCCTGGTTCTCCTGATCCGTCCGGTCGGTCGCCGCGCTATCGCGCCGTGATCGTGCCGTACATCTGCTGCGGATGCACCGTGCACTTGAACGCGTAGCGGCCCGGCGCCGCCGCCGTGAACGACGTCCGCTGTGTGATCGGCCCCGTCGCCACCTCCGTGCCCGCGATGCGCGCCCCCGCCGGGTCGAAGAACACGATGTCGTGCGCCACGCCGGCGTCCTGGTTCTCGAACGTGATCGTCACCACGCCGCCCGCGCTCACCGTGAGAGCGTTCGGCACGAACGCCACGTCCTTCGCCACGATCAGGAGCGCTTGTGCCGCGGGCGCCGGTGGTGTCGCCGTTGCGGCTGGTGCCGGCGGCGCCGTGGCTGGCTGCGCCGTGCCCCGCGTTGGCGTGGCGGCCGGTGCGGCCGGCGTCCGGCCCACGGCCGGCGAGACCGCGGGCGATGCGGCGAGTGCCGGGGTCGCCGTGGCCGGCGCCGCCGCGGCCGTAACCGTTGGCGACGCCGCGGTTGGCGATGGCGTCACCGCCGCCCGCGCAGTCGGCGTGCCGCTCGCACCTCCACCCCCACCGCACGCCGCCGCAGCGCTTGCTAGCGCGATGATTGCTGCCGCGCCCGCCATCCACCCGATGCCTGCCGTCCGCCTCACGAGCTGCCCTCCACGCTGTTCCTCTTCCCCGTTGCCGCGCGTGGGAAAGGGGCCGGCCCCGAATGAGCCGGCCCCTCGCCTGACGAAAGAATGCGTGGCCGCTAACCGCGCTTCCGACCGGCGGCGATCCCGCCGCCCAGGACGGCCACGCCCGCGACCAGTGCCACGAGCGCCCACATCGCCGGCGGCGCATCGGCCCCTGCGCTGCTGCCGTCACCCGTGTTCGGTGCCGCGATCACGCCGCCCCGCGGCGTCGCCGTCGGAGCCGGCGCTGGCGGCGCCTGCGTCGCTGCGGCCGTCGGCGTGGGAGCCGGCGGCGTCACGGAGCAGAAGTTCGCCACCGACCACACCTCGCTCGGCCCCAGCGCGCTCACGCCGTCGTTCACGAAGTAGAGGTTCGTGCCGTCGAACGCCACGCCCGTCGGGATCAGCAGCCCGGTGATGATCGGCGTCATCACGCCGGTCGATGGATCCACCTTCAGCACCTTGCCCGAGAACGGGATCCACGGGATCCCCGCCGGGTTGCCGGATTGGTCGCCGAACTGGACCGCGTAAAGCTGGCCGCCGCACGCCGTGATGATGTTCGTCAGCGAGCTGTAGCCGCTCGCCACCTGCGTCACCGAGCCCGTCGGGTAGCCGACCCGATACACGCGTCCGTCCGCCGGCGCAAACGGGAACTGCCCCAGCGCCGACACGTAGAACGGCCCGCCGCCCGTGTAGGTGATCCCAGTCGTCACCGGGTGGCCCGGGAACTGCGCCAGGCGCGTGATGGTGCCGCTCGTCGTCACCTTCATCACCTGGTTCTGGTTCCCGTCCACGACGAACAGCGCCCCGTCGCGCTGGATCATCGAGTACGGGTTGCCGCCGATCTCGATGTCCTGCTGCACCTTGTTCTTCACGTCATCAACGGGGTTGGCGATGTTGAACGCGCCGATGTCCGCCACCAGCGTCACCGTGCCGTTGCTGTTCACGCGGTACACGCCGGTCGGCGACGTCGCCGGGAACCCGTACGCCACGCCGCCGTGCGTCTGCACGTAGTACAGCGTGTTGCCCACGAACGCCACGTCCGCCGGCCCGACCGCATCGCCCTCGCTGCCGCTGTTCGATGGCAGCTTGTCCGCCACGACCGTCACCGCGCCCGTCGACGGGTTGATCTTGGAGATGCGGCCCGTATAGCCGCTCTTCCCCGCGTTGTTCGGCGCCACGATGTCGCCGCCGCTGCCGGCCTCCGCGATGTAGATCATCCCGTCCGGGCCGACCTTCATCCCGCGGCCGCTCGAAAATCCGCCCGCCAGCTTCGTCCCCGCGCTCGGAGCTGCCTGCGCCTCCCGCGCGACGAGCAGCCCCCCCAGCACGATGACCGCGACCGCGGCCATGCTCCAGAATTTCATGCGCATCGTCCCCTCCTTGTCAACGCAATATGCTGGCCCCGCGGCCACTTGATTCTGTGGAAGTTCACACTATCTTAGACCAACGGCCTGTTGGGGCAAGTGCTGGCCCCGGTGCATCTGTCCGGCCCCGAGGCGAAAAAGAAGAGAGGGGACGGCGCCGCCGGCCCCTCTCTTCCGATGAATCTGCCGGGTCTACCGCTCGCGCGCCCGCGCGAGGCTCACGCCGCCGGCCAGGAGCGCCGCCCCCGCCACGGCGAGCGTCAGCAGCGCGGGGAGCCAGCTGCCGCCGCCCGGACCAGTCGGCCCCGTCCCCGTGTTTGGCGCAATCACAGCCGGCGCGGCTCCCCCGCCGCCCGGCGCGGCACCGGCCGGCGCTGCGCCCCCGGAGGCCACGACAGTGATCGTGCCCATCATCCCCTGGTTGTCGTGGAGGATGCAGTGGTACGTATAGGTGCCCGGCGTCGTGAACTTCAGCGTGTACTTGTTGGACGGCGAGTTCACCGCGTCGAAGATGCCCGAGTTCGCGTACGCCGTGCCGTCATACGTCGCGCCGCCCGCCGGCAAGAACGTCTGCAGCGGGATGAACAGCAGCGGCGGCCCCGACGGTTGCGGCTGCGGCTGTACCAGCGATGGCAGCGCCTGCCCCGGCGCGAGGAACGTCACCGTGTGCGGCACCGCGTTCGGGTTCGTCCACGTCACCGAGTCGCCGGCGTTGATCGTGATGTTCGGCGAGCTGTACTGCAGGATGTCCGCCTCCAGCACGCTCCCGCCCGCTTGCACGCTCCAGTTGTAGCTACCGTCCGCCTGCTGCTGCTTCGTGGATTTCAGCTGCGACGCAGCGGCAACGCCGTTCGCGATGAGCTGATCGCTCGCCGCCTTCCCCGCCGCGTCGATCGCCGCCTGTGTCTGCAGCGGCGTCGCCACGCCCGTCACCGTCACATCGATGCTCATCGTCGGCCCGTGCACCAGGCAGATGAAGTGGAACGTTCCCTGCTGTGGGAACGACACGTCGGCCGTTCCGCTCTTGAACAGCAGCCCGGAGTTGTAGTACTTCGTTGGATCGAACGTCACCGTCCCCGTCCCGGTCGGATTCGCCGCCTGCGGGTTGAACATGAACTGCGGCGGCCCGGATGGCGCCGGCACGATCAGCGCCGGTGCCGCCATCGAGGGCGGCAGGAAGCTCACCGTGTGCGGCTCGTTCACCGGGTCCGCGAAATGCACCGTGTCCCCCTGGTGCACCGTCACCGCGTCCGGAAAGAAGTCGTTCGCCGCGATCCCCGTCACGCCCTGTCCCAGCGTGATATTCCAAACCGTCGGCGTCGCTGCCGCCGAACGCCCCGGCCCCGCGACGCCGTTCAACGCCATCACCAGTGCCATCGCCAGCACCGGCGCAATCAGTATCTTTCGCTTCATGTTTCCCCCTCGTGCCGGCCCGCCGGCGTGAATCTGCGGCATCCTGCCGCTTGACATCGATGTTGCGGCGATTATGGCCCGACAATCTCCCTACAATCCATTTAATTCCTCCCATCGGACGTCCCTGCGCCGGGCACGGCGAAGGGCCCGCCAGATCGGCGGGCCCCTCTGCGTCCTGTTCTGCGTGGGTAGCGGCTACGAGGCGCTCCACAGCGTCTGGTACCGCTGCCCCCGCACCGCATCGACGTTCGCCGCGCGCTCCCGTGCCGTCAGGTCACGCAGCGCCGCCTCGCATGTCTCGCCCGCGCCGCTGAATCCCGACGATTCCACGCGCTTCCGGATCGTCGCCCACAGCCCGCTCTCCTCAAGGAAGCGCGCGCTGTGCGGCCAGAAGAAGAACATGAAGCTCTGCGGCATCCCCAGCGTCGGCCGGTGCTGCCCCAGCCAGAAGAACCGCTCCTGCACCGACCCCACAGGGTCCACGATCGCCACCATCGGCATCTCACGTTCGTCGTGCCGCGTGTCGATCAGCAGGCGCTCCGGGAACACGCGGAACCCCACGGCGAACACGTCAGCGTTCGCAACCGTGTGCTCAATGTCACCGAGGTCCACGAGCAGTCCGTTTTCCGTGTACATCCCGAGCCTCCGTCTGGCGTTCGCGCTCAGCCGCTGCTGTTAGTACATCGGCGGTGGTGCGCCCGCCGGCATCGCGTCCTTCTTCTCCGGCAGGTCCGTCACCAGGCAGTTCGTCGTCAGCACCATGCCGGCGATCGAGATCGCGTTCTCCAACGCCGCCCGCGTCACCTTCAGCGGGTCGATGATCCCCTTCGTCATCATGTTACCGAACTCGTCGCGCGCCGCGTCGTACCCCTCGCCCACCTTCAGCGCCTTCACCTGCTGCACGATCACCGAGCCGTCCTTGCCCGCGTTGATCGCGATCCGCCGCATCGGCTCCTCCAGCGCGCGCTTCAGGATGGCCACGCCCGTCTGCTCGTCGCCCTCCAGCTTCACCTTCTCCAGCGCCGGCAGCGCGTTGATCAGCGCCACGCCGCCGCCCGAAACAATCCCCTCTTCCACCGCGGCGCGCGTCGCCGAGAGCGCGTCCTCCACCCGGTGCTTCTTCTCCTTCAGCTCGACCTCGGTCGCGGCGCCCACCTTGATCACCGCCACGCTCCCGGCCAGCTTGCCAAGCCGCTCCTGCAGCTTCTCCCGGTCCCAGTCGGACGTCGTCGTCTCCAGCGCCGTCTTGATCTGCTTCACGCGCCCGTCGACGTCCTTCTGCTTGCCCCGGCCCTCGATGATCGTCGTGTTCTCCTTCGCGATGATCACCTTCCGCGCCCGGCCCAGGTCCGCCACTTCCACCGAGTCCAGCTTGCGCCCCAGCTCCTCGCTGATCACCGTGCAGCCCGTCAGCGCCGCCAGATCGCCCAGGTTGTCCTTCCGCCGGTCGCCGAACCCCGGCGCCTTCACACCCACCACGTTGATCGTGCCGCGCAGCTTGTTCACCGCCAGCGTCGCCAGCGCCTCCCCCTCGATGTCGTCCGCGATGATCAGCAGGTTCTTGCTGACCTGCAGCAGCCGCTCTAGCATCGGCAGGATGTCCGTCACCGCCGAGATCTTCTTATCCGTGATGAGGATGTACGGCTCCTCGAGCTCCGCTTCCATCTTCTCGTTGTTCGTCACGAAGTACGGGCTGATGTAGCCGCGGTCGAACGCCATCCCCTCGACGTACTCCACTTCCGTCGCGATCCCCTTCGACTCCTCGACCGTCACCACGCCGTCCTTGCCCACCTTCTCCATCACTTCGCCGATGAGCTGGCCGATCGTCGCGTCCGCCGCCGAGATCGATGCGACCTGCGCGCTCTGCTCGCGCGTCGTCACCGGCTTGGCGTTCTTCTTCAGCTGCGCCACCACCGCCTGCCCCGCCGCCTCGATGCCGCGCTTGATCGCCATCGGGTTCGCACCCGCCGCCACGTTCTTCAGCCCCTCGTGCACGATCGCCTGTCCCAGCACCGTCGCCGTCGTCGTGCCGTCGCCCGCGATGTCGTTCGTCTTCGAGGCGATCTCCTTCGCCAGCTGCGCCCCGATGTTCTCGAACGGCGCGTCCAGCTCGATGTCCTTGGCGATCGTCACCCCGTCGTTCGTGATCGTCGGCGCCCCGAACTTCTTGTCCAGCACCACGTTCCGCCCCTTCGGGCCCAGCGTGATCTTCACCGCGTCCGCCAGCGCATCGATGCCCCGCATCAAGGCGTGGCGGGCGTCCTCTTCGAACAGCAGCTGCTTGGCCATATCAACCTCATCCTTTTTGTTCGCTTGTGACTGGTTTGAGCGGATCTAGCACTCGCAAGGCGAGAGTGCTAATCGAGTGTAGCCCAGGCCCGTAGCTGGATCAAGCCCCGTGCGCGGCCCGCCGCGCCGGGCACGATGCGCCGGATGTGGCCAGACTACGCCCACCCACCCCGTTCCCCAACTGCCCCGTGTCACCCTCCTCAGGCCGGCGCCCTGGACGGCAACGCCGTCGAGATGCCGCCGCAGGTGTCGCCATCGGCCTGGCGGTATGCCCGCTCCTCCGAATGCGAAATTACGAAACCGGTACCGCTCCAGCTTCAAAATGTGCGACATAACGGCCGCTATACACGTCTGCGGGGATGAGGTGTAGGGGCGACCGGCCTGTCGCCCCACC